>NZ_JBHMDN010000069.1:0-46409 GCF_042431195.1 Cohnella cellulosilytica | reverse complement strand
GCAGCTACCGGGTTGTCGCGGCTCGCATATTCACGCCACTGCAGCTTGCGCAGCTCAAGCGAATAATAACGAAAACGCAGCACATCGAGAAAAGGCAGCGTGACCTTGAACTCCTCCGGCTCGGTCACCCGCGGATAACCGTCATAGCTGAAGATGGCGATGGGCACAATACGACGGCGATACTTCTCGTACAAGCGGCTGAAATACACAAACAACCGTTCCGGAAACTCCGTCTGCCGCTTCGCTTGCGATTCCGGGTGGATAATGATCAGCCCTTCTTCGCCCGTATCTTCACCCCGCAGCTTCGTCTCCACGAGCAGATCGACTTTCCGCTTTTCCCCGGCAGTCACATCGGTGAATACTTCCTGCTGCAGGAACTTGACGTGACCAAAATCGATCGCGGCCGCAACTTGCGGGAAGAACAGCTCGATAAAATCCTGAAAAAAGGTAGCGAGCAATTCCTTAAATAATCGATCATGATCGATTGGCGGAAGAGCCTGTTCCTTCATCTTTCCCTCGACTCCCTTCAGAACGCAAAAAAACGCAAATCCGCGGCGGTATTCCGCCAACCAGATTTGCGTGCTTCGCAAATAGATTCGTTTATGGCTCAATTGTATCGGAAGATTCGGCTGAACTCAAGTATATTGCAGCAAGCAAAACCGCCAAAGAGCAAAATCCGCTCCCGACGGTTTTTGTAGGATTCGCCTTTTATTCTCCGTAAATCTGGGCGACCTGGTTCGTCTGCTCGCGATTGCGGCCGACCGAGAAGATAGCGATCGGAATGCCGGTCAGCTCGGTAATGCGCTGGATGAAGCGCTGGGTCGTCTCCGGCAAGTCGCCGATCCGCTTCGCGCCGGAAATGTCCTCATGCCAGCCCGGAAGCTCCTCGTATACCGCCTCGCACTCCTCCAGCAGCTTGAGGTTGGCCGGGTAGTGTTCCATCAGATCGCCGCGGAATTTGTAGGCCGTGCAGATTTTCACCGTATCCAGCCCGGTCAGCACGTCCAGCGAGTTCAGGCTTAAGCCGGTGATGCCGCTGACGCGGCGGGCATGGCGGACGACAACCGAGTCGAACCAGCCGACGCGGCGAGGACGTCCCGTGACGGTGCCGTACTCGTGCCCCTTGTCGCGAATCCATTGGCCAATCTCGTTGTCCAGCTCGGTCGGGAACGGGCCGTCGCCGACGCGAGTCGTATAAGCTTTCGCGACGCCGATGACTTCCTTGATCTTCGAAGGACCGACGCCGGAGCCGATGCACACTCCGCCTGCGGAAGGATTCGAGCTGGTCACGTACGGATACGTGCCCTGGTCGATATCGAGCATGACGCCTTGCGCGCCTTCGAACAGCACCTTCTTGCCGCCGTCGATGGCGTCGTTCAAGACAACAGACGTATCGGTGACGTAAGGGCGAAGCTGCTCGGCCAGCGCCAAGTAATCGCCGATGATGCCGTCCGCGTCGAGGGCTTCTCCGCCGTACATTTGGGTAATGACTTGATTTTTGTCCGCGATAATGGCGCGGGCCTTCTCCTCGAACGCCTCCGGCACCATCAGGTCGGCGATGCGAATGCCGTTGCGCGCCGCTTTATCCATATAGCAAGGACCGATGCCTTTGCGCGTCGTGCCGATCTTGTTGTCCGCCTTGCGGTCTTCCTCCAGGGCGTCGAGCACCAAATGATACGGCATAATGACGTGAGCGCGGTCGCTGATCTTCAAATTGTCGGTGGAAAACCCGTTATCCTGAATGTACTGAATCTCTTCCACGAGAGCGGCCGGATTGATGACCATCCCGTTTCCGATGACGCAGAGCTTGTTCTGATTAAAGATGCCGGATGGAACCATTGTTAACTTGTACTTCTTGTTATCTATAAGGATAGTATGTCCGGCGTTATTGCCGCCTTGATAACGAGCGACGACATCCGCCTTCTCGGCCAGATAGTCGGTGATCTTCCCTTTGCCCTCGTCTCCCCATTGCGTACCTACGACAACGACTGTTGACAATGCAATCCCTCCATCCGAATGCGCCATGCGCACATCGGCATGATAATGCCGCCCGATATCGCAAATCGCGATCAGGCAGCATGATTAGTTTATCAACTGTACCGGGGGAAGTCAACGGAAAAGCGAACAATACCGCAACCGCCTAAATGAATGTTCGGAATTCGATCATACAAGACGACGTTATGCGCTGCCGGCATAGGCTTCGCCATGCGATCGGTCCAGACTGACGAACTTGTTGAAATTCTTCAGGAACACCAGCTCGACCGTCCCGACCGGTCCGTTCCGCTGCTTGGCGATGATGATCTCGATAATGTTCTTCTTCTCGGACTCCTTATCGTAATAGTCGTCCCGATACAGGAACGCGACGATATCGGCATCCTGCTCGATCGAGCCCGACTCCCGGAGGTCGGACATCATCGGACGTTTGTCCTGACGCTGCTCGACGCCGCGGGAAAGCTGGGACAGCGCGATAACCGGCACTTCCAGCTCGCGCGCGATCTGCTTCAGCGTCCGAGAAATTTCGGAGACCTCCTGCTGCCGGTTCTCGCCGGCTTTGCCCCGGCCCTGAATCAACTGCAGGTAGTCGATCAGAATCATTCCCAGTCCTTTTTCCTTCTTCAGGCGGCGGCATTTCGCCCGAATGTCGGACACGGTAATGCCCGGCGTATCGTCGATGTAGATTTGCGCTTCCGATAGCGAGCCGATCGCCATCGACAGCTTCTCCCAATCGTCGCCTTCGAGATGCCCCGTTCTCATGCGCTGCGCGTCCACATTCGATTCGGCGCAGATAATCCGCTGCACGAGCTGCGCGGCGGACATCTCGAGACTGAAGATCGCCACCGTCTCCGAGGCGCGAACGGCAACGTTCTGCGCGACATTCAGCGCGAAGGCCGTTTTCCCTACGGACGGACGGGCGGCGACGATAATCAAGTCGTTCTTCTGAAATCCGGCGGTCATCCGGTCGAGATCGACGAATCCGGAAGGAATGCCGGTTACGCCTCCCCGGTTGTTAAACAGAAACTCGACGCGCTCGAACACTTCCATCAGCACGTCGCGAATGCTGATGAACCCGGTGGAGGTGCGCCTGCTGGAGATTTCCATAATGCGCGTCTCGGCGTCGTTCAGCAGCACGCTTACGTCGTCTTCGGTCGCGTAGCCGTTGGAGACGATCTGCGTCGCCGTGCGGATCAGACGGCGCAGAATCGACTTCTCCTCGACGATCGTTGCATAGTATTCCACATTCGCCGCCGTGGGAACCGCGTTGGCGAGCTTCGTCAAATAAATAATTCCCCCGACCTCTTCCATCTGCCCCAGGTCTTGAAGCCGGGAGGCCAGCGTAACGAGGTCGATCGGTTGATTGTCGTCGTTCAAGGAGACCATCGCATCGAAGATGCGCTGGTGAGCCACGCTGTAGAAATCCTCCGATTTTACGCGTTCCATGGCGGAGACGAGAGCTTCGGCTTCCAACAGAATCGCGCCGAGCACGGCCTGCTCCGCTTCCATATTTTGCGGCGGGACGCGGTCGTACAGCATCTGCTGCTCCACGTTTCCGTTCATCGGATCATTCCTCCACGACTTGTACGCTTAATGTGCCCTTTACGTCAGGATACAGCTTAACCGTCACTTGCGTAACGCCCAGCATTCGAATCGGATCGTCCAGCTCGATTTTCCTTTTGTCGACCGAAATCTTTTCCTTCTCCAGCGCCTCGGAGATCTGCTTGCTCGTAATCGCGCCGAACAGACGGCCGCCCTCTCCCGCTTTCGCTTTGATGACGACTTTCATTTCGCTAAGACGGGCGGCAAGCTCCTGCGCGGACTTCTTCTCGTTATCCTTCTTCTTCTGGGCGGACGCGGTCTGCTGGTCCAGCGCCTTCTTCGCGCCTTCGGTGGCGATCTGAACGACGCCCTTCGGCAGCAGGAAATTGCGCGCGTAGCCTTCCGACACTTCCTTGATTTCGCCTTTTTTCCCCTGGCCCTTCACGTCTTGCAAGAAGATGACTTTCATTCGAATAACCCCTCTTCCTTCTCAAGTTCTTGTAACACTTGCTTAAGCTTGCCCGAGACTTCCGCAATGGTGCCTTGCAGCTGAGTCGCGGCGTTCGTGAAATGCCCGCCGCCGCCCAGCCGCTCCATCACGATCTGCACGTTGATCTGGCCCAGGGATCGGGCGCTGACGCCAATCAGCCCGTCCGGCCGCGCGCCGATGACGAAGGACGCCTTGATTCCCGTCATATTGAGCAGCGTATCCGCGGCCTGCGCGATCAGCAGCTGCGGCACCTGCTTGCCGGGCTCGGCCGCCGCGATCGCGATGCAATTGCGGAACGTCTCCGCGTGCCGGATCAGTTCCGCCTTGCGAATGTATTCGTCCAGGTCCTCCTTCAGCATCCGCTGAATCAGGGCCGAATCGGCGCCGTTGCGGCGCAGGAAGGAAGCGGCCTCGAAGGTGCGGGAACCTGTGCGGAAAGCGAAGCTTTTCGTATCGACGGTAATGCCCGCCAACAGCGCCGTCGCCTCCCGCATATCGAGCACGACGCGCTCGTGTATATATTGCAGCAGTTCGGTTACCAGCTCGCAGGTTGACGAAGCGTAAGGTTCCATGTAGACGAGCACCGCTTCGTCGATAAACTCCTCGCTGCGCCGATGATGGTCGACGATAACGATCCGCTCCGTCGCCTGCAGCAGCCGCGGCTCGGCGACCATCGTCGCCCTGTGCGTGTCCACGACGACGGCCAGGGAGCGCTTGCCCATCAGGCCGAGCGCATGATCCGGGGAGATGAACCTTTTCGTCAGCTTCTCGTCTTCCTTCAGCATATCCATCATCCGCTGGATCGAAGGATTGACGCCTTCGAGCACGATGTAGGCTTCCCTGCCGTACAGCTGCGCCGCCTTCAGAACTCCGATCGCCGCGCCGATGGCGTCCATATCCGGCTGCTTGTGGCCCATGACGATAATGTTGTCGCTTTCCTTCATCAGATCCCGCAGCGCGTGCGCAATGACCCGGGCGCGAACCCTCGTCCGCTTCTCCACCGCGTTGCTCTTGCCGCCGTAGAAGCTCTGGCGCTGTCCGAACTTGACGACCGCCTGATCGCCTCCTCGTCCGAGCGCGATATCCAGGCTGCCTTGAACGAGATGGCCGAGCTCGATCACGTCGTCAGAACCCGACGCGAAGCCGATGCTCAGCGTCATCGGCAGCTTCTGGTCGACCGTAATCTCCCGCACGTCGTCCAACAGCTCGAACCGGGATTGCTCCAGCGCCTTCAAGGTACCCTGCTTCGTGACCACCATATAGCGGTCCGAAGACAGCCGCCGCAGCATCAGGCCGTATTTTAACGCCCATTCGTTGATCTCTCCGGTCACCTTGGACAGCATCAACGCGCGCTGCTGCTCGTCCATGCCTTGGGCCACCTCTTCGAGATTGTCCATCATCACGATGCCCAGCGCCAGCTTCTCTTCCTCGTACCGCTTCTTCAGCATCGAGCGTTCGGTAATGTCCACGACGTACAGAACGCGCTCGCTCTGCCGCAGCTGAAGCTCGAATATTTTGCCGCCGATCGTAATCTCGCTGCCCGGCTCCTTGTCCTTGCCCGCCGGCTGCAGCACCGGAAAAGTCGTAAACAACGACTCCCCGACAATCGAGGATTTGCCGGTCATTGACGCGATCAGGCCGTTGTGCCACTGAATCTCGTTATCCTCGTCGAAAATGACGATGCCGATAGGAAGATTGCCGACGACGTCGTTGCCCACGCTCTTGATCCGATAGGACAGCGTCAGCACGTAATCGTCCAGATCCCGCCGGAACGCCTTCTCCGCGAAAATACCGTACACGGCGACGATCCCGCCCAGCACCAGGCCCAGCAATCCCAGCAGCCACTGATACCAAGCGAGAGCGACCGTCATCATAAATATAAGCACCAGCGCCCAGACAATATGCATGCCGTGCCAGCGCTGCACGAGAAACTTGGGCATATCCGCTCCGCTCCCGTCTAATGTTTATCGGAACGGGCTCCCCTTAAGAGCCCCCGATCCGATGAACGCCTTATTTCTCGAAAGATTTCCGTATTGGAAACGCCGTGTCCAATAGTCCGATGATAAACATGGAAGGAATCAACAATATCGGCAAACACAGCAGCAGAGAAATCGCCCTCGGCCATTTCTTGAGGTCCGATAGGAAGAAGACGAAACCGATCGCCTGAATCGTGAACGCAAGCTCCAGAATCGGAACGAGGTTCGAGATCGCAATCCGCCAATAGCCGCTGGATTCCTCCGACATGGCGGCAACCGCGATGAGCGCGATTACGAAATAAAGCACCAGGCTCTTCGGCAGCCTCCACGTCTTCGCCTGCGGCAGCGCCGGGGCATCGAAGGGGACGCTGCGGAGCGCAAGCCGCGATAGCGCGTGCGAAATAACGACGAACAGAAAAATAAAGACAAACAGCAGCGTGGGAAGGATCGACACCCCGAAGCCGATGTAGGTCGAAGCGGCCTCTGCGGCCCATCCCGTTTCAGGCAGCTGGTTCATCATGAGCAGCGACTTGAACAGACTGCTGAATCCGGCCGCCGACTCCGCGGTCCAGCCCGCTTCGATCAGCCGGGCCGTGTCGAATTGCTGGAAATAATCCGCAAGCTTTGCTGTCAATTGAGCTTTTATATCGATGTCGAGCATCAAGGAGAACAGAACGAGCACAAACAAGATCTGGGCCAACACAATGACGAACCCGGCCGTAACCGCGGACTTGGCCAAGCTGCCCCGCTTGTACAAATGCCCCATGGCGATAGCCGGCACGAGGAAGTACAAAGCCGCCGTAACCAATAGCGGCCCGAGCGCCCCGGACAGCAAGAATGCGATCAGCCCGATCGGAAGAAGATGCAGTACGAACGATTTCCAATCCAACATCGCGTATAGAACGACGAAGGGGGTCATGACGAGGAATACCGTAATGAAATTCAAGGGCGTTGCCAACGTCAGCAACAAAACAATCGCCGCCGCGCTCCACGCCAGCGACTTCCAGCTCACCTTCAACCGATTCACCTCTTGCGGATATGTTCGGACAGTTCGGACAGATCCTTGTAGAGATCCTCCAGCTGATGTCCCTCTTGTCTAAGTTTGGCTAGCTTGTCCGCAATGGCGCCGTCCAAATCCCGATAGGAGATGCCGAGCCGCCGGCCCAAAATATAAGCGCTGGCGACCAGCCCCGCCAGGCTGTCGATGACCCGCGACGTGCTTCCGTCCCAGATCGCCTTGAACAATCGGGACATCTGATCCACGACTTCGGTTTTCAGCCACTCGATCATACGCGTTCGAGTCGCAACGTCCAAATCTCGTTCCATCGCTATTCCTCCTATGCTTCGACTGTACCTGGATGCATAAGCCCGGAAAGCTGCAAATTCCATTATATCATAACTCCCGCTTCTCGCCGCAAGCAATCGCAGAGAACCCGGCTGCGGCAATCGCAACCGGGTTCCCGATATTTCCGCTCGGCTTGGCTGCTAGGATTTCGTCAGCTCGAAGGCCTGTCCGTTCTTCGTCAGCTTCCAGCCGCGACTCTCCAGCGCCGACAGCGGCACGTAATTCCGCTCGCCGACGGACAGCAGCTCGGTGCGGCTGCCGTCCTCCCAGACGAGCCGATGGCCCCGCTCCAGAATCAGCTCTCCGACAGCAGGTCCGGGCACGGACGCTTGCGACAGAGCCGCCCCCGCCGAGACCGAAGCGGTCCGCCGGTCCTTGTCCCACTGCATCGCATAGCCTTGCCCCTCCAGCGCCGCCAGATCGACGTAATCGGAGCCGCGATATTCCAGCAGCGTCAGCTTGCTTCCGCCCCAAGCGAGGGACGGGCCGCCTTGCTTCACGCGCACGAACTCGCTCTTGATCGGCTGGCCGGCGCGGATATCCCGATGGAGGCCTTCCTCGTCCAGGGCGACCTGGCCGTTAATGAGCACGTACTTGATGCCGGCAGAGACGAGCTCCGGATGGGCTACCGTGGAGAGATCGCTGATCTCGTCGAAGTCGAAGACGACGATGTCGGCGTCCATGCCCTTGGCGAGCCGCCCCTTCTTCTTCAGGGCGGGCGCCTGCTTCTCCAGCCGCTGCGCCGGCAGAAGAGACATCTTGGCGATCGCGTCGGACAGCGAGACGACCTGCTGCTCGCGAACGTAGAGGCCGATCGTTCTGGCGAACGTTCCGGAGGCGCGAGGATGATTGTTGAACCCCGGCTCCAGAATCGCGTCGCTGCCGATCATGACGAACGGCGCTTTCAGCGAGTCGACCACGTCTTCCTTCGGAATCGCATAGGCGACCGCCAGCTTGCCTTCCTTCTGATACTTCCGGAACGTGTATTCCGTCAGCCGCTCTTCCGTGCCGGCGATCTGCAGGTCCTCATAGGAGATGCGGAAGCGCTCCTGCCAGCCCTCGTCGAAGCGCGCCGAGTTGAGATACGTGCCCCAGTAGTCGTAAGGATAGATACAGGCGGTAATGTCCAGCCCTTCCTCGATCGCGTCGGCTACCATCTGCAGCGACTGCCGCATCGAGAATGTGCCTCCGGTGCTGTTGATGTGGTCGATATGTACGGCCGCGCCCGAAGCGCGGGCGTAGCCGATCAATTCGTTGAGCGCGTCGATGTTCGTGCCCGGCTCTTCCATGTCCGAATATCTGGCGTGAAAATAAACCGGGACGTTGTACCGTTGCGCCAGCTTCATCAAGGGCAAAATTTCCTTCTCGTTCACGCCCGGAACGTATTCCAGGCTGAACGAAATGCCGAGAGCGCCGTCGTTCAGCGCTTGCTCGGCTTGTTCCGCAAGCTGCTGCGTCTGCTCCGGCTTGGCCGTGTCGTACCGGCTCAGCTTGAACGGATTGCGCGCCTGCGTGTAAAAGAACGATGCCCCGAAGTGCAGGGGGGTCTTGTTGCGTTCATAGTAGGGATACCATTTCTCCGGATTGGCGGTTCCGCCGTGCATGGCGATGTTCGCCGTTACGCCGTCGGCGATCTTGTTCCAGACGCCGACCGGGTTGGGATCGTAGGACAGGTTGTCGATAAAGCCCGGAGCTACGATGAGCCCCTTCGCGTCGATGACCCGCTTACCCTTAAGAGCCTTGTCCGTCACGAGCGCAACTCGACCGTCCTGGACGGCCACGTTTAAACCTTCCCGGTCCAGCTTCGTCTCGGGATTGATGACACGGCCGCCGGCAATCACCAGCTCGTACGTCGCGTCGAGCTCCGCGGCGGTCGGCGTATCGAGGGCGCCTTCAGGCTCTTCCGCCGCGATCGGCGGGGAAGCCTGGGGACTCTCGCCGTCCTCCGGACCTGCCGAGCTCCCTTCCGCTCTATAACCGTTCCCGTTCGACGGAGCAGCCGGCAATTCACCGCCGCCTCCGTCCTTGAACAGCGAGGAAGCCGCCCATATGCCGCCCGCAATCACCAGCATGGAGATCGCGATCAGGATAGGATAGATCGTTCGAATGCGTGAATTGTCCCGACGATTGGTCATCGTTCCTCCGCCATTGTCCAGTATCTTCTTAGGGCGTGTATGCAAACCCGCTCAGGGGCATCTATCACCGCCTTTTCGCCCCCTGCTGCGTCACTTTTGCTTGACGTACCCCCGGTACGCCTTCACAAAAGTTCCTGGCATGGAACGAAAATTCGGCAATATCTGCTGTCCTCGGAGGTTGCATACACGCCCTAGGCTTCCCGTATCAGTCCTTTTTCATTCGGTCCGGCGTTCGGGAGCAGCTTCTCGGTATAATCGATTATGTCGCTGCGCCGCACGATGCCGATAAAATGGTTCATGTCGTCCACGACCGGGACAAAGTTTTGCGTCTTCGCCAAAGAGATCAGATCGACCATATTCGCATCGATGCGAACCGGCAAATTTTTCAGTCTAAGCGGTACTTCGCCGAGCCGTACACGGTGAAGCTGGTCAAAGCTCAAATCCGGATTCGCCTTCAAGTACCAGAGCAAATCCCCTTCCGTGACCGTCGCCTTGTACTCGCCCTTCTCGCTGATGACGGGGACGGCCGTATAGCGGTGCCGCTCCATCCGCTCCAGCGTCTGGCGCAACGTCGCCTCTTCGCTGACGCTCACGACTTCCTGCTTGGGCAGTAGAAAAAAAGCGATATTCATAAAATCCTCCTTCGCAATAACGAAAGACCCGCAAATTCCGAGCGCGGCACTTCCATTATAGCACGGCAAGCCGATGCTTCACCATGGAGCATTGCTGCTTTTTGTCTTCCTACAGCGAACGGTCGGGGGACGACCCGGCCGGCTCTTCGTTCTCCTGGCCGGGCACCGTCAGCAGGCTTTCCGGAGTATCCGCGTCGAGCCACGTCGAGATCGTCGCGCGAACTTCGGCCAGATCCTCTTCGTCGCCGACGAAATACCACAGGTTCTGGGCGCCCATCCGCTTGCCCTCGCCCTTCAGCGTGTAGCTCTGGATTTCATGCCCCGCCTGCAGGAACTTCTTGGCCAGCTCGTTGATCGAGGACGGAAGCAGGTCCGTCTGAAAATTGTCGCCCACGATGTCCAGCACTTCGGGAATTTTGTTCCATTGCTGCAGCGACGACGCTTTGTGGATCAGCTCCTCCAGGAACACGCGGTTGCGGTCCGCCCGGGCCATATCGCCTCCGGCGTCTTCGCGGTACCGGACATAGTTCAGCGCCTCGACTCCCGTGTAGCTGTCCTTGTTCGCTTTGACCGTGAATTTTTCGTGATCCGCGCCTTTGTTCACGATATCCTTGCCGATCGGCAGATGAATGCCCCCCAGCGTATCGATGACCTGCACGAAGCCTTGAAAATTGATGGAAGCATAATGATCGATCTTCGCGTCGAGCAGCTTCTCCACGCTGTTGACGGCCATCTCCGGCCCTCCGAATGCGTAAGCGTGGGTGATTTTATCCTTCGTATCCCTGCCCACAATATCGGCATACGTATCCCGCGGGATCGACACCATCAGAACGTTGCCGTCCTCGGGACGAATGACCGTATAGATCAGCGTGTCCGAGCGGCCGCGCTCCTTCGCTCTCGCGTCGACCCCCATCAACAGCATGCTGAACGGTTTTTCGACCTTGGCTTCCGGCTCCTCCACGATCGGCCGGTCGGTGAGCGGCTGATAGGAATTGGCGAAGCTCGATTCTACTTTATCCGACAGGAAAATATCGTACCCGAGCGCCGACAGGGCTCCCCGGTTCGCATAGCCGATGCCCGCCAAGACGAGCAGCAGCGCAACCGAGAGGGCGACGACTTTGTGCCAACGTTGCAGCTTGCGCATACCATCTCTCTCCTTCTTCTATCCGATGTTCGGTCTATTTTGAATGTTCTCTCTCTATCGCCAGACCTTTAATATACGATCCTCAAAACAGGATTGTTACATAAAAACCTTAAAGTTTCATGAAAACGACTGAATCCTTTCCAACCGAACCAGCATCCTCCTCTCTTTCCGGCGAGTGCCGACCCCGACTAAAGTACGGGGGCCGGACTCATCCGAAGGCCGTTATGGGAATCGGTCTTCGCAGGTATACTTCAATTCATGCGCAGCCACTTAGAAGGAGGAATGAACGAGAATGAAAGAAGCCGTTCTGCAGCTTCGCAACGTAACGAAAACCATCGGCAGACGCACGATCGTAAGCGATCTGTCGTTCGATATTCCCGCCGGAGAGGTGTTCGGATTCCTCGGGCCCAATGGCGCGGGCAAAACCACGACGATCCGCATGATCGTCGGCCTCATCTCGATGACCAAAGGCGAAATTACCGTGAAGGGCGTGTCCGTGCGCAAGCAATTCGAGCAGGCCATGACGCACATCGGGGCCATCGTCGAAAATCCGGAAATGTACAAATTTCTGACCGGCTACCAGAACCTCGTGCATTTCGCGCGGCGCCACTCCGGCGTCACCAAGCAGCGGATCGACGAGGTCGTTCAACTGCTCGGCCTGCAAAACCGCATCCACGAGAAAGTGAAACGCTACTCTCTGGGCATGCGTCAGCGGCTGGGCGTGGCGCAGGCCATTCTGCACAAGCCTTCCGTGCTCATTCTCGACGAGCCGACGAACGGACTCGACCCCGCCGGCATTCGCGAGCTTCGCGACTACCTGCGCAAGCTGACGCAGGAGGAAGGCCTGTCCGTCATCGTCTCCTCCCACCTGCTGTCGGAGATGGAACTGATGTGCGACCGGGTGGCGATTATTCAAAGCGGCAAGCTGATCGACGTCCGTTCCCTGCAGGAAACGAAAAATTCGGTGCAGACCAAAATCGTAGTGGAAGCGAGCGATCTCGAATCCGCCCATCGGCTGCTGTCAGGAGCGTTTAACAATCAAGGCGTCGAGGTGGTCGGGGAGCGGATCGAGATTACGGCCGACCGCAGCCTCATTCCGGACGTGGCGAGATTGCTGGTAAAGGCGGGGCTGGATATCTACGGCATTCATGCCGCGCAGCGTTCGCTGGAGGATCAGTTCTTGGAGATTACCGGAGGTGAGATGGTTGTCTAGCTTGGGAAATTTGATACGGAACGAAAATATGAAAATTTACCGCCGTCCCCGCACATGGCTTATGGTGGCCTTTCTCGTGCTCGCGCTGGGGCTGATGAGCGGATTGATGAAGTGGGACGAGAGCCGCAGCAATCCGGCCGACTGGCAGCAAAATCTGACCCAGCAGAACGCCCATTACCAGCAGCAGCTGGCGGATAATAAAGACCTGGATTCCGACTACAAGGATTACCTGACGAACGAAATCAAAATCAACGAATATTACTTGGCCCACGATCTGAATCCCGCCGCGTTGTCGCTCTGGGATTACGTCAACAATTCGGCCGCGCTGATTATGCTGATTACGATTCTGACCGTTATCGTCGCGGCCGACATGATCGCCGCGGAATTCACGTGGGGAACGATCAAGCTGCTGCTTGTCGGCCCGGCCTCCCGCTCAAAGATTATGCTGAGCAAATATATCTCGACGATGACGTTCGCCCTGCTGCTGCTTATCCTGTCGTTCGTCCTCGCCTTCGCCGCTGGAGGCGTGCTGCAAGGCTTCGACGGGCTCAGCCTGCCGCATCTGGCCGTGGGAGCCGACGGCCTCGTTCACGAGAGCTCCATGATCGCCGATTCGCTGCAAAAGTACGGCTACGCCGTCGTCTCGCTGTTCATGTACGTCACGCTCGCGTTCATGATCTCCGCCGCCTTCCGCAGCTCGTCGATGGCCATCGCCTTCTCGCTGCTGTTCATGCTCGTTGGCAACACGATCACGATGCTGCTGAGCGGCTACGAATGGTCGAAATACCTGCTGTTCGCCAACATCGACCTGACGCAATATTTGCCGGGCAACAGCCCGCTTCGGCCGGACATGACGCTCGGCTTCTCGATCATGATGCTCGCCGCTTATTACGTCGTCTTTCAGATCGTCGCCTGGACCTTGTTCACCAAGCGCGATGTGGCGGCCTAGATCTGACAAAACCCGTCGGCACGTTTGTGTCCGACGGGTTTTCTTATGCCTTCCGCTTGCAAAGGGACTGTCCTGTAAGTAAAAGTGTACAAAGATAATCGATGAAAAAGAAGAAGCATCTATCTCCTGGAGACTGCCTCATACGTTCCTGAAATGACCCATTCACGGGTTAACCAGTTCAAAATTTCAGGATCGTATAGCATCGGAAGGAGATAGATGCGACTTACAACATTCTATCGATTATCGTTAGGTACGCCTTTGTTTACTTATTGGGCTGCCCCTTGCACTGCCGTCTTACTTGAGCTGCCCGATGCACATCTGGATATTGTGCCCGCCTTCCGGCCGGGCCGCCGAGTTCAGCAGCAGGAACCTGCTGCCGTCCAACGCGTACAGGCTGGGCCAGAGATGGCTTGCAAAGGGCAAGGAGGCAATCGTTTGCCAGGAAGCTCCGCTATCCCGGCTGACCGAGATTTGTCCGGAATTCGATGTGACCATCCATGTGCCGTCCTGCAACTGTTCGACATACGGGCCTCCATGCTGCGCGGGAATGGGCGTGCCGTTCCCCGCTTCCCAGTGGACGCCGTCGTTCGAAATTTTATAAGTGATGGCCGCGGACACGCATTGATACATCACCAGATGAACCACCTCGAGGACAACGATGTAACGGCCGTCCTGCAGCCTGGTCCATACGGGCATTCCGGGACGAAGATGCGGACTCGCCGGGTCCCAGGCGACCCAGATTTCTTCTCCCCAGGTTCTGCCGTCGTCTTCGGATATTTTCTGCGAGATGATCTGGCTGTAGTAGGGCGGCTCGATGACGTGTTTCTCGTTGGCGTACATGACGGATAAACGGCCGTCGGCCAAGCGATAGAAATGCGGCTCGTATACGCCTTTATCCGGATTGCCGAGGCTGCCGGGCGAGCCGTTCAGCTCGTCGATCGTCGACCAGAACGCCCAAGTGCGGCCTCCGTCGGTACTCTTGTACACGTGCAATTGGTAGGATTCGTGCCAGCGGACGGAACGGCAGCTCAGCAGCAGGTCTCCGTTGTCCAATTCGATCAGCTGCCCGTTGTCCATGTCCCTGGACGGGTGGCCGAGCTGGGACAGGCGCTCCCACGTCTGTCCTTCATCCCGGCTGATCGCGAACTCCAGCTTATTGCCGCCGCTCGCTTCGTACGTGTACCCGTTGTTGTCATAGATCGTATAGACGGTTAACCATGTTCCGTTTTTCAGAAAAACCATTCGCCCGTATTGGGAACCGTACTTGCCGGGGTGCGAATAGCGCGCGTCCACGCCCAAATCCTCGAAGGCCGGAATGTCGTGGATGAGAACGGGCGGCTCCCAGCTTACGGAAATCTGTCCTGCCGAGTTCATGCTGTCATCTCCGTTCCTTGGGGCGTCTTTGCCCGTTAATTTGCGAAACGTCTCGATCTCGTCATGCCTGTAGGGGCTTCCGTCCCGATTGTAAAGATCGTGCTGCCACGAGCTGAAGTCCAGATCCATATTCTGAATCCAGTCCCACGGCTCGTGGGTTTGCGTTTTGCCGTTGACCAGTCCCCAATGGAAGCACGCGATGCCTTCCTTCCGATAGAGCGGCAAATGGTCATGAACATGATTCGCAAACGGGCGATGCAGCCACTCCGTGATGAACAGAGGCCGCCCATAGGCTTGGAACGCCTCGATGAGCTGCTCGGATCGCTCGATCGGCCCGTAATAATGAAAGGATACGACATCGGACAAGGCAACGGCCCGCTCTTCGATGGGAGTCAGCTCGCCCGGTCGGCAGCGCTCAAAGTAGTCGTGGTAGAAATCCCACGGCGCTGCCGTCAGGGGCTGGACGGGGTCCATTTCGCGGGCCCAGGCGAACGCGGCCTCCATCGCTTCGAGGCTCTTGTTGACGTTGCCGTAACCCCCCGCTCCGGAATTGCCCGGCTCGTTCCAGATGTCCCACGCGAGAATGCGCTTGTCCTCCCGATACTTGCCTACCATCTCTTTGACAAACCGCTCCATCTCGGGCCAATTGTTCCGATTATCCGCCATATGGTAGCTCGGATCGGCCGAATGCTCGCGGCTTCTCGACGGGAATCCCCCGTGATGTCCGGGCACCGGCTCGGGCTGCTTCCCGAACCGCGGCTTGCCGGAAGCCTGCTCGATCGGCCCTCTTCCGCAGTCGTCGAAGAAAATCGGCATCAGCGTCATGCCGTACGCTTCGATCAGATCCAGGAAAGCGTCGAAACGCTGCATAAAACCGTCGTGCTCGTGCTGCCATACCCCGTACGGAAGCAGCATGCGCAAGCTGTTGATGCCCGTGTAGGCGGCCAGCGCCAGCTCCTTCTCCATCGTTTTCCGAACTTCATTATGGTTGTATGCCTGCCAAATCTCCAGCGTTCCCGAGCAATCGCTCGGAATAAAGTTGCACCCTACGACCCAATCGCGTTCCCGATACCATCTCCAAGCTTGCTCCTTGGACCAAATGCGGCTTGCCAATCCAATCCCTCCGATATTCTACTTGATGCCTGTCATTGCAATTCCGCTTACGAAGAAGCGCTGAGCGAATAAATAAGCCAAAATCGTCGGAACGGACGCGATCAGCAGACCGGTCAGCACAAAGCTGTAATCCGTCCCGTATTTGCCGGCGAACAGAGCGATCGCCGCCTGAATCGGTCTGAACTGCTCGGAGTTCGTCATCAACAGCGGGTACAGCAGATCGTTCCAATTCCCCATGAACGTAAATACGCCGAGCGTAACGAAAGCCGGCTTGCAAAGCGGCAGCATAATTTTGAAGAAGATCCTAAATTCGCTTGCTCCGTCGATTCTTCCGGACTCCTCCAGGTCTCTGGGCAGCGTAAGGAAGAACTGACGCATCATGAAAATTCCGAACGCGTCCGCCGCTCTTGGAATAATCAGTCCCTGGTACGTATCGATCATCCCCAGCTTATAAATAATGAGAAACAGGGGTGTCATCGTAACCTGGAACGGGATCATCATCGTGCACAGAATCAGGACAAACAGCAGATTCCTGCCCTTGAATTGCAGTCTGGCAAACGCGTAACCGGCCATTGAATTCAGGAAGAGGGAGATGGCCACCACGGAGCATGCGAACACCAGAGAATTCACAAAATAGCGGGCAAAAGGAACCTCCGACCAGATTTTACTGTACGTGCTGAAGTCGTACGTGATCGGCAGCAAGCGCTCCGGCGAGCCCAGCACTTCCCCCATCGGCTTGACGGAGGTGCTGGCCATCCACAGAAAAGGAAATACGGTGGCCGCCGCAAGCAGGATCAAGAGCAGCAAAATGATCCAACGGCCAAAATCGACGCCTTGTCGACGGTTCATCGCGGTATCCATTTCATCGTCACCTCCGTCGTCAGAAATTTTGCTCGGACCTCTGTCCTATTCGCATGTTTATCAACGTGACAATAAGGATAACCATGAACAGCAGAATGGCGCTTGCGATGGCCGGTCCCATTTCGTTCGTGACGAACGCTTTATCGAAAATATACTGCACGATCGTTTCCGTCTTGAACATGGGACCTCCCTTGGTCGTCACGTAAACCTGGTCGAACACTTGAAAAGAGCCGATGATGGACGTAATGACGACGAAGACAAGGGTCGGCGCGATGGACGGGAGCGTAATTCCGAAGAACATGGCCCTTCTGCCCGCTCCGTCGAGCTCGGCCGCCTCGTACAAGCTCTCGGGAATTCCCTGCAGCGCGGCCAGCAGAATCACCATCGTGAACCCGAAGCTCTTGTATACGCTGATCAGAATAATGGCCGGCATGGCCCACGTCGGATCGTTGAACACGTCGACGACCGGAATGCCGAGCCCGCGCAGAAGCGCCGGAACAATGCCGATGTTGAAGTCGAACATCATCGCGATGGCCATGGCGACGATTGTCATCGAGCAGACCACGGGAAGAAAATAGACGGTACGGAAAACGAGATTCAAACGGGATCTCTTGTTGATCGCCACGGCGACCAGAATGCTGACGACAATCTGCAGCGGAACGTTCCCGCCGACGAAATAGATCGTATTCTTCAAGCTGTTCCAGAACCGCTCGTCGCCGATGACGGCATGGTAGTTGTCCAAGCCGATAAACTTGAAATTGCGCAGCATGATATCGAAGCTGAACACGCTCGAAAACAAGGAAAAGAACAGCGGAACGATGACGAAAATCGTCATGACGATCATGCTGGGCAGGATAAACAAATAACCGACGGCAGACTTATTCCAAGCCAATGACTTCCATCTCATAGGGGCCCCCTTCCCAACCAAAAGGGATCGGGAAATCCGGACCTTCCCGGATTTCCCTGCTTTTAGTTGCGGCTCGATTATCGTTCGGTAGCCAGAATCTTGTCGAGATCGGCCGATGCCTGATCCAGCGTGCTCTGAACATCCGCGTTCTTCATCAGAATCAGCTCGAACGATTTCTGCGTAACCTCGGACACGATTTTATTGGAATTGACGATGCCGACGAACCACGGTTGACCGATGTTGGCCGATTCCATGAAGACCTCCAGATCCGGGTTCTCGGCGATAATTTCGGGATCGCCCGCGAGATCCGTCCGAACCGGCGGGAAGCCGATCTTGATCGCCCATTCCTTCTGCGTATCCTTCTCGAACCACCACTGCGCGAACCTGTAGACGGCCTTTTTGATCTTCTCGTCCTGCGCGCCCTTGGCTGTCAGATGCATCGACAAGCCGGAACCGAATGTCACCTGCTTTTGCGGACCGGCCGGCATCAGGGCGACGCCGTAATTGATCTTGGCCTCCTTGAACTGGGGAGACATCCATGGGCCGTCGAACATCATGCCCAATTTTCCGGAAGCGAACATCTTCAGGTTGTCGCTGTTGGGCGCGGGAGCGACCTTCTTGCTCAGCACAAGATCCGTCCAATATTTAACGGCTTCTACCGCCTCCGGCTTGTTGATCAAGGAGGTTTTGTTGCTGTAATCAATCACGTCGCCTCCGTTGGCCCATATCAACTGGGGAATGTACACCCATCCGGCCGGAAGCGTCATGCCGTACTGGCCTTTCTTCGAATCCGTCATCTTCACGGCCCAATCGGCCATCTCGTCCCAGGTGGTCGGCGGCTTTTCCGGATCGAGTCCCGCATTCTTCGCCAAATCCTTGTTATAATAAAGCGCATGGGCAAAATAGTTCATCGGGAAGCCGATGAAATGGTCTTTATAGTGCAGCAGCGAATCGTAATTTTTCGGCAGCAGCGACGTATCGATCATGCTGTTCTCGTAAAAGTCGTCTACCGGAGCGATGACGCCGAGATCGGCGTACTTGGCGATATTCTCCGGACCGAACGCGATAAAATCCGGGCCTTGCCCGGTGGCGGACGCAGTCGTCAGCTTCTGGTAGAGAACGTCCCAGTTCATGATCTCCATCTTGACTTCAATCTGGTCCTGCGAGCTGTTGAACTTCTTCACAAGCGCTTCCAGAACCGGGCGATCCGAACCGGAAAATCCGTTCCAGTACGTGATGGTAACCTTGCCTTCGGACGCCTCTTTCGAACTGCCCGGCGAACTCGATTCCGCGCTCCCGGCCGGTTGACTCGGGCTCGGGCTGCCGCTCGAATTGCCGCCGCCCCCGCATGCGGATGCCAGCAGCAGCATGGCGCACATCGCAGCGAGTCCGCTTCCCCGTTTCCACTTGTTCATGATAAGAACCCTCCTGTTTCTGAATTGTAATCGCTTACTTACATCTTCAGTATAAGGGCCGGGAAAAACCTATTCTATATTAAGCTTAGTATTAAAATTAACCATCATCCATTAAAAAAGGCTTAACCAGGCCTAGCTACCGTCCTATCTATGATCCTATAATTAGTATAACTTAGTACATCCAATTGGAGGAAAAGCCCGCATGAGCGCCAAGCCCTTGTACAGACAAATCCAGCATTATCTTCAGGAGCAAATCTTATCCGGCAAGCTTCGTCCGGGCGACAGGGTTCCTTCGGAAAAAGAGCTGTCCGCCTATTTCAAGGTTAGCCAAATGACCTCCAAGCAGGCGTTGGCCGCTCTGGCCGACGCCCAATTGGTCACCCGGATCAAAGGGAAAGGAAGCTTCGTAGCCGGTCGTCACGACACGGATCTCATTCACTCCGCGCATACCGGGCTTAAAGGCACCGTCGGCATCGTTTTCCCGTCGATCCATATGCCGGTGGAGAGCTTGATGTTTTACTTCATTCAGACTCTGCTCCATACCAAAGGGTATCAAACGCTCATACGCGTAACGGACGACAACATGCAGAAGGAAATGGAAGCCATTCGAATGTTCCGGCTTTTCGGCATAAGAGGTTATCTGATTTTTCCGGCCATCGACGAGAGTTACAACGAGGAAATTCTGAGGCTGTCGCTGGAGAGATTCCCGCACGTGCTCGTGGACCGCTTCCTGCCGAATATAACCAGCAGCAGCGTCGCTTCGGACAATATCGAGGGAACGGTGAAGACGGTTCACCGTTTGCTGGACGAAGGATATAGGAACATCGGGTTTCTGACTCGGCAGATCGCCAATTCGAACGCGCAGGAGCGAATAGCGGGGTTCGAGAAAGCTTTCACGGATCGCGAGCTCCCGATCGACAAGAAGTATTGGTTTTTCGTAGACAAGGGCAGAAGAAACGATCGGGAGACGAGGATGCAGCTGCGGCGGTTCTTCGAGGCGCATCCCGAGATCGACGCCGTTGTCGCTATCGATACCATTATCGCCACCCTTGCTTACGGCGTGCTGCAGGAGATGGGCCGCACAATCCCGGACAAAATCAAGCTCGTCTCCTACGACGATCCGAAATTGCCGTTCGTCCCCTTCATCAAGCAGAACATCGAAAGCATCGCCAACCATGCGGCCGACATTCTGATCGACCAGATGGAGTCGGCGTACCGGGTGGAGCGCGTCACTGTGCCGGTTCGTTTCGTCGAGGACGTCGCATACCCTCTGCCTAGCGACCTGTTCGATTCGGATCACGTCTAGTAGCTGTCGCATAAGTAGAATAAGGCGTACCGAACGATGAGCGATGGAAGGAGGCAATTCGCATCGATCTCCTTTTTCCATCGATCATCTTGTACGCCCTTGCTTAGGAGACAGCCCCCTGTCCAAGGACGATCGAGCGAATCGTCTCCAGAGGAAGCTTCGGCTTGCGGTCGTAGGTGAGCAGACCGTTAATCTCTTGCTCTACGTCCGTGATCTGCGTATAGCAGAACCCTTGCACCAGGGGCGAGCTTTGCAGAGCTCCGAAGACGACCCTCAGCCGCCGCTCGAAATCCTCCTCGTTGGACGCGCCGGAATATCCCCAGCCTTCCCATTCGCTCTGCCGGAAAGCGATGCCTCCGAATTCCGTCACAAGCACCGGTTCGCCGTCGTACTTGTAGCCTCCGACATGCATTTCCCTTTTCTGGGGAGCGTCCGTCGCTCCTTCGATAGTCGAATAACGCTGCCGGAGAACGTCGTCTCTCCACTCGTAATCGTGGACCGTGTACAGATCGGATTTGACATGCTCCCAGCCATCGTTGGAGATGACGGGTCTGCTGGCGTCCAGCGATTTGGTCAAGTGATAGAGCGCCATCGCATGGTGCTGCTGCCGTTCGTCCACCAAAATATTGGGAACGCCCCAGCTCTCGTTGATCGGCACCCAAACGACGACGCAAGGATGGTTGTAATCGCGCCGGATGGCCTCCTGCCATTCCTGCGTTATCCGCTCCACATACTGCTCGGAATATGCGCAGGCGTTGGCCATTTCCCCCCACACGAGCAGGCCCAGCTTGTCGCACAGGTGCAGGAAGAGCGGGTCCTCGATTTTCTGATGCTTGCGCGTGCCGTTAAAGCCCATCGCTTTGGTCAGCTCCACGTCCGCCTGCAGCGCTTCGAGGCTGGGCGCCGTCAATATCCCCTCCGGAAAATAGCCCTGGTCCAGCACAAGCCTCATATAATACGGCCGGTTGTTCAGACAGAGCTTGCCGTGCTCGACGGACACTTTGCGCATGCCGAAATAGCTGCCGACCCGATCGTCGGCCTGCCCGTCCGCCGTTAACGTAAATTCCACGTTATACAGATTGGGACGTTCGGGCGACCACCAGCGGCCAAGACCGTGGTCGTTAAAATCGTGCAGGGCGATCGTTCTCGTCAGGTTAGCGTGCGTGACCCGGAATTCCTCTTCCGCAACCAGCTCGTTGCCGAACGTAATTCGCGTGCGCAGCGCCGACCCGCCCTTCATCCGATCGAAGCCCGCGATGAAATATTGAATTTTAATTTCGTTGCGGTCGATGTCCGGATCGAACTTCACCCTATCCAAATACACGGCCGGCACCGGCTCCAGCCAGACCGATTGCCAGATGCCCGTCGTTCGCGTATAGAAAATAATATCGCTTTTTTCCTTCCAATACTGCTTTCCGCGAGGCAGCGTGACCTCCCGGCTGTAATCCTCGGCGCGAACGACAATCTCGTTAACTCCCGTCCGCAGCGCCGGTCCAATATCCGCCGAGAACGGAGTATGGCCCCCTTCGTGCTTGACGACCAGCATGCCGTTCACCCATACGGAAGCGCTGTAATCCACCGCCCCGAAATGCAAGAGAAGCCGCTGCCCCTCCCAGGCATAAGAATATTCGAACGTTCGGCGATACCAGACGATATCGTGGAAGGCGCTGTCGCCTATTCCGCTCAGCTTGCTTTGATAGCAGAACGGGACCGCGATTTTCTTGGTGAAAGTCGGATTGTCAAACCAGCCTTCTTCGATCCCCGCGTTCTCGTCGTCGAACTCGAAATCCCATTCCCCGTTTAAGCTTAACCAGTCCGCTCGCACGAATTGCGGCCTGGGATATTCCGTTCTGATTCCCGTTGGATTCAATGTCCCTACCTCCACCCAAGATGATGTATGCGCATCAGGCTTAACCTCGCATGAATGCGTTTTCTGTCTACCCTTCATCATAAGGAGATAGGTTGAATTATTATATACTATACTTAGTATATTTTAGACAAATCCCGAAAATTAATGCTTTGACAACGGCTATATCGGGCCGATATGATGATAGTGACTCCATTTACCTTAGTATACTAATGCGGGAGCTGGCGACTATGAGCGAGAAGAAATCCTCATTGGCAAACGACAAGTCGATCCCTCTGTACAAGCAGATCGCGAATCATCTGCGGGAACAGATTATGTCGGGCAAGCTTCGTCCCGGCGATCGCGTCCCCTCCGAGAAGGAAATCGCCAGCTATTTTAACGTCAGTCAGATCACTTCCAAACAGGCTTTAGCCTTGATGAGCGACGAGAATCTGGTCATTCGTCTTAAAGGCAAAGGCACGTTCGTGGCGGGGAGGAACGGGACGGATATTCTGCACTCGATCCATTCCGGCTTTAACGGCATCGTAGGCATCGTATTCCCCTCCATCATGATGCCGATTGAGAGCATGCTGTTTTTCCAGGTGCAATCCCGCCTTCACGAGAGAGGATACCAGACGCTAATTCGGGTAACCGAGGATATTATGGAAAAAGAGGTCGAAGCGATTCGAATGTTCCAGTTGTTCGGCGTGCGGGGGTTCATCATCTTCCCGGTGATGGAGGATAACTATAACGAGGAAATTTTGAAATTGTCCCTGGACCGATTTCCGCATGTCCTGGTCGACCGCTACCTGCCCAGCATTACCAACAGCAGCGTCACCTCGGACAACCTGACCGGAACAATGAGCGTGGTCGATTATTTGCTCGGAGCCGGACATGAGCATATCGCGCTCATTACGCAAGAGGATTCCAACTCCAACACCCGGGAACGCGAAGCGGGCTTCGAGAGAGTGTTTCTTGAACGTTCGCTGCCGATCGACAAAAAGTATTGGCTCTATCTCAAACGGCATACCAAGGAGGACGATGCAGGACTCAAGGAAAAAATAAAAGCGTTCTTCCATACGTATCCCCGGATTACCGCGGTCATTACAATCGATACCGTGCTCGCCCGTCTGGTGTACGCCTCCGTCTACGAGATCGGCAAGCGGATTCCCGATGAGCTGACCCTCGTGTCTTTTGACGATCCCAAGCTGCCCTTCGTTCCGTACATCGAGCAGAACATTCCGGCCATCGCGGAGAAGGCCGTCGAAATGATCATCCATCAAATGGAGGGCGCGTATGCGCCCCGGCGCGAGATCGTCCCCGTCACCTTCGTCCGCGACGTGACCTATCCCGCTCCGGAAGGCTTATAATTTCGACAGTGTTGATAGACAAAGAAGGGGATGTACCTCCCGGAGAATGCCTCCTACGCTCCTGAAATCACCCTTTCACGGGTTTATCAGTCCCTTTTCGGGAGCGTATAGCATCGGAAGGAGGTACATCCCCCTCACACTTTTATCATCGTTTATTTTTCAAAGCAGCTCGGCTGGCTTAGAGAACAGCCCGGATTCCTCGGCAGCCTGCAACAGCTGTTCGATACTCGGAGCGATCTCCTCGGGAACGACGGGAGGCTCGAACCGCGCGACGACTTGGCCTTCGCGATTGATAAGAAACTTGGTGAAGTTCCATTTGATCTCGTTGTCCAGCAGCTTGTCCGGCATATTGTCGGCGAACATCTTGTGGAACCGCTCCCCCGACGGCTGGCTCCGGTCGAAGCCCTCGAAAGGCCGCTGCTCGGTCAAATAGGCATACAGCGGATGCTTCGCTTCCCCGTTCACGTCGATCTTCTCGAACAGAGGGAACGACACGCCGTAGTTCACTTGGCAGAACTCCTCCACCTCCGTATTGGAGCCGGGCTCCTGACCGCCGAACTGATTGCACGGAAAACCCAGAATGACGAAATCCCGGTCCTTGTAGGTCCGGTACAGCTTCTCCAACGCTTCGTACTGCGGCGTCAAGCCGCACTTGCTGGCCGTATTGACGATAAGAACGACTTTCCCCTTGTACGCGTCCAGCCCGGTATCCTCGCCTCTAATCGTTTTCGCTGCGTAATCGTAAATCGTCATTGCTCCGTCTCCTCCCGATAATGAAAGTGGAATGGAAGAAAGCCCCTCAGTCTAATTTCGTAGAATGAGAGGCTTCCTTTGATTCGCTTTATCTTACTCCGTCGTGTATGGCAGAAGAGCCATTTGACGAGCGCGCTTGATCGCAACCGTCAGCATGCGTTGGTATTTCGCTTTTGTGCCCGTCACGCGGCGAGGCAGAATTTTGCCGCGTTCGCTGATGAACTTGCGAAGAAGATCCAACTCTTTGTAGTCGACGTGAGTGATTTTATTTACGGTGAAGTAGCAAACCTTCTTGCGCTTGTTGCGTCCGCCGCGGCGGAACTTACGAGGCTCGCGTTGCTCCCCGCCTTCGCGAGGGCCGCGTGGTCCGCGCTCTTCACGTGCTTGTGCCGGTGCTTGTGCTTGTGCTTGGGGTTGTGCTTGTTGTTCGCTCATTTGTTCTCCGTCCTTTCCAGTTAAAATGGCAGATCATCGTCCGATATGTCTATCGGTCGCCCGTCATCCGCGAAGGGATCGTTATTGTTGCCGCCGCTGCTGCGCGATCCGGAGCCGCTGCGATTGCTGCTGCCGCCGCCACCGCCGTATCCGCCTCCCGCGCTTGCCGCCGGAGCGCTGCCGTAAGCATCGTCTCTTCCCTGCCCGCCGCCTTCGCGGTTGGGCGATTCCAGGAATCGAACGTTGTCGGCGATCACTTCGGTCACATAGACGCGTCGGCCTTCGTTATTCTCGTAGTTGCGCACTTGAATTCGGCCTTCGACTGCGGCCAGACGACCTTTGCGAAGGTAATTCGCGCAAGTCTCGGCAAGCTGTCG
The DNA here is from genome assembly GCF_042431195.1 of Cohnella cellulosilytica. NCBI lineage: Bacteria > Bacillati > Bacillota > Bacilli > Caryophanales > Paenibacillaceae > Cohnella > Cohnella cellulosilytica. The sequence goes on along the minus strand of NZ_JBHMDN010000069.1, from coordinate 21,234 downwards.
CCAAGTGACGATCGGGATAAAATCCGCCTCGCGTTCCTCCCGATTGCCGGAGAACGAGCGGTCTACCGCCAGCGTAAATTGGGTAACGGCTACTCCTGCAGGCGTATAGCGCAGTTCAGGATCCCTGGTCAAGCGTCCTATGAGAATAACTCGGTTCAGCATCGCGGTTTCCCTCCACTAGACATGACATTGTAAAGCTAACGGCGGTTGTCCGCCCGGGTTGTGCGGTTATTAAGCGGTCTGCTCTCTGACGACGATATGACGAATGATCTCGTCCGTAATCTTCAGAACGCGCTCGAGTTCCGTCACGACTTCCGACGTACCCTTGAAATGAACCAACACATACGTCCCTTCGCGGTGCTTGTTGATCTCGTAAGCAAGACGACGTTTGCCCATGATGTCGTGCTTAACGATCTCTCCGCCGTTCCCGATGATGCCCTGGAATTTTTCCGTGACAGCTTGAACGGTTTCTTGTTCCACGTCCGGACGGATGATGTACATCAACTCATAGTTGCGCATCTTCCGTTCACCTCCTTAAGGTCTTGTGGCCCCCCACTTGATATACCGACAGCTTGGCTATCGGCTGGGAAGCAAGGAGTATGCAATCTACAGCATACCCAAATACTTTATCACAACGGGCTTCATACCGCAAGGAGATTTATGCCTCGCCCCGCCGCGCTTCGGCTCGCCGCGTCTTCCGCGGGCGGCCGTTTTTTATTTTCAGAGCGCGGGAGAAGCGAAGAGGTAATCGTAGAACATCTGGTCGACCGGATTCAGTTTCTCCTTATTATAAATCAAAAAAGTCTGCCGCATCGGGAACGGATTGTTCTCGATCGGCAGAGCGACCAGCGTGCCGTCGAGCACTTCGTTGCCCATATAGGAAGGCGCGAACAGCGTGGCGCCATAGCCGCCGGCCACCATCTGCTTGATCAGCTCCAGATTGTTCATCTCGTATTTGGCGTTCAGGCTCAAGTTCATCTTCTCGAACACGAACGCGATCGTCTCGCGGTACTGCTTGCCCTCCTGGTACAGCACAAGCTGATGGCGGGCGATATCCTGCAGCGTCACCGAGTCTCGCGACGCCCACGGATGGCGGTTCGATACGATGAAGTAAATGTGCTCGCTGTTCATCAGCTTGAACGACAGCTCGGTATCTTCCATTGAATAACGGATGACGCCGAGATTGAACATTCCTCTGCGGATCGCTAGGATCACCTCGGTCGTCGAATAGGAATGCACCTTGATGTTCGTCTGCGGGAACAGCGCGATAAAGTTTTGCAGCTTCTGATACAGAAACAGATTGCTCAACGAGTTCGTGCAGCCGAGCTCCAACCGGAACTGCTCCTCCCGGGAAGCTTTCTCGACGGCGGCCTTCCCCTGTTCGAGCACTTCCAGGAGCTGCAGCGCATACGGGTAGAACGCCCTTCCTTCCAGCGTAAGCTGGTTGCCGCTCTTGCGTCGGGCAATCAGCGGCTTGCCGACGGCTTTCTCCAATTGATTCATGCGATGGGAAACCGTCGGCTGCGGCAGGAACAGCTGCTCGGCCGCTTTCTGGAAGCTGCCGGCCCGATGCACCGCCAGGAACGTCTGGATCAGCTCGAGATTCATTTTACCCACCTCACGTTATATACACGTTAATTATATGTCATTATAATGATAGTTTCTCCATGAAATAAATGTAATGTAAGCAATTGCATTCATTTTATGAATGGTTTTATTCGAATTTGACCATTTACTTGTCATTTTATCTAACATAAGATAGCCGTAAGCCAATTGTCAAGGGTGGGGCTGGCTTCTATGTAACCTTCTGTTACAAAGTCCTGATCGATGCATGAACGACATGCGATCTACAAAAAAATGGGAGGCTGGAGAGAGATGGGAGATTCGACAACGAGAAAAAGAAGATTGGGCTGGACGGGCTTGGCGCTCGCGTTCGCGGTGATGCTGGCTGCTTGCAGCGGAGGCAGCAACGGGAACGGCGCCTCTTCGTCCGGAGAGGCCGCCGTCAGCAGTCCTCCCGCTTCCGCAAGCGGCGAAGAGAAGACGCTTCGCATCCGATTCTACGACGATCCTGCCGGCTTCGACCCGGCCACGATCTTCCGGACCGAGAACGAAAGCATCGCCTTTAATATTTATAGCGGACTGATGACTTACAATTCGCAGGGAGAGCTCGTACCCGATCTGGCGGAAAGCTGGGAGACGCCGGACAACCGGACGTGGACGTTCCGGCTTCGGCAAGGCGTGCAATGGCAGCAGGATTACGGGGAGTTCACCTCCGCCGATGTGCTGTACAGCTACCAGCGCATTATCGATCCGGCCGTCGCTTCCCCTTACGCCAACGAATTCGGCAACGTCGAAGCGTTCGAGGCTCCCGATCCGTACACGGTCGTCATCAAGCTGAAGTCGCCGGACGGCAACTTCCTGCACCAGGTCGCCAACTATCATCAAGGTCAGATCGTAAAGAAGGAAGCCGTCGAGAAATACGGCGACCAATATATGTGGAACCCGGTCGGAACCGGCCCCTACTTCATCGAGAGCATCACGACGAACTCCCAGATCGTGATGGCGCGCCACGACGGCTACTACAAAGGGCCGGCTCCGATCGGGAAGCTCGTATTCAGCATTATCAAGGACGACGACACCGCCGCCATCGCCCTGCAGAACGGCGAAGTGGACGTAGCGATGCGAATCGAGAAGACGGAGCTGCTGCAGCGGCTCGAGCAAGCCGGCTTTAAGCTGAACAAGCTGAGCGACCGTGCCGTCAACGTCCGGATGTTCAACGAAAGCGTCAAGCCGCTCGAAGACGTCCGCGTCCGTCAAGCCTGGGCGCATGCCGTCGACTGGGCCGGCAACATCGAGGCGACCAATCCGCTCGGCCAGTCGCCGACCTTTAACATTTTGCCGAAATGGATGGACGTCTATACCGACGATGTGCCGAGATACGAATACAATCCGGAGAAGGCCAAGGAGCTGCTCGCGGAAGCCGGCTACCCGAACGGCTTTACCGTCACCGAGCATATCCGCCAGGTGGAGGAAAGCGATCAGCTGGAGCAGGAAAACCTGCGCGCCGTCGGCATCAACCTGCAATTCGAGATCGTCGAGGCGGCGCAGTACAACAAAATTCGCAACGACGGCACGTTCGAAGTCTCCGGACGGCTGCTGCCGGCGGTGAACCCCGACACAATCCTGTTCAGCTATCTGCATCCGAACAACATCGCGCCGAAGGGCATGAACGGCGCCCGTTACGACAATCCGGAGCTGACGGCCAAGCTGGAAGCGGCCAGAGCCGAGATCGATCCGGAGCAGCGCAAGGCGCTGTACGCCGAAGTGCAGAAAATCGCGATGACCGACCTGCCGTACATTCCGATGCTGTCGGCCAACGGCTACTGGCCGAGCGCCAACTACGTGCTGAATCTCGCGCTCACCCCGCTGTCCCAGGTGAACTATTACGAGGTCGACATCGCGAAGTAATCGGCGCGGCGCCATTTTTCGGATTCCCGGGTATCGCCGGTTCGGCAATTCGTACGAAAATTCACGCTTTCGCGTCGGAGAGGAGATCTGTCCATGGCATCCTACTTGTTGAAAAAAATCGGGCAGCTCGTTCCAACCCTACTCGGGGTCATTACGCTTGTCTTCATCGTCATCCGCCTGATCCCGGGCGACGCGACTTCCGCCATGGCCGGCGACAGCCTGTCGGGAGACGCGCTGAACGCGCTGCGAACGCGGCTTGGGCTCGATACGCCGATGTGGCAGCAATACCTCAATTACTGGGGCGACCTGCTGCGGCTGGATCTTGGCAAGACGATGGTGACCGGACAATCGATTCTCGGCTTGATCGGAGACGCGCTGCCGATCACCTTCGTCATCGCGCTGCTGACGATCGCCATTGCCTGCGTCATTGCCGTCGCGCTCGGCACGATCGCCGCTTTCACGGCGCATAAGGGCAAGAAAGTCGTCGACAACGTCCTGACCTGGATCGCGATGCTCGTCGACCTGATGCCTTCCTTCTGGGTGGCGCTGCTGCTCATGCTGCTGTTCACGCTGACGCTCGGCTGGCTGCCGGCCACGGGCCCCGTCGACTTCGGAGATCCGGCCGCACTGCTGAAGCGAATCGCGCTGCCGCTTATCGTCCTCTGCCTCGGGCAAATATCGACGATCGCCCGCATTACGCGCACCTCTGTGCTCGAAGTGCTGAACGAGGATTATATTCGCACCGCGCGGGCGTTCGGCATGCCGCAGCTCAGAGTCGTGTTCCGCCACGCCCTCAAGAACGCCGCGATGCCGATCATCACCGTGGCGGGGCTGGCCTTCGGCGGACTAATGAACGGCACCGTCATTACCGAATTCATCTTTTCGATTCCCGGCATCGGCTCGCTGCTGATCGGCGGCATCAAGATGCGCGACTACACGCTTGTGCAGAACGTCATTCTCGTCTACTCGCTGCTGTTTATCATCGTCAACATGCTGACCGACATCTTGTATCGCTATATGGACCCTCGCGTCAAGTACTAGAAAGGGGTTGTGGACATGGACAACAGTATGGAAGGCACGCTCAGGCAGTCGGCATCCGTCACTCTGAAGCTGCCCCGATTCCGGTCCCTGCTGCGCTTGCTGCGCGGCAGGCAAAGCCTGATCGGGCTGGCGATTCTGCTTCCGCTCGTCGCGGTCGCGCTGCTGGCGCCGCTGCTGCCGCTGGCCGATCCGCTGCAGACGAACGTCAAGGCGGGCATGCACGCGCCGTCCGCGGAATACTGGTTCGGCACCGACAAGATCGGCCGCGACCAGCTTAGCCGGACGATATCGGGCTTGCAAACGTCGCTGATCGTCGGTTTTACGGTCGCGCTCATTACGCTGGCCGGCGGACTGATCGTCGGCACGATATCGGGCTTCTTCGGAGGACGGGTCGACCGGCTCATCATGGCGATCTCCGACATCTTCCTGTCGTTCCCGTCGCTGCTGCTCGCCATCGCCCTTGTCGCCATCTTCGGCGCCGGCATTCTGCCCGTCATCGCGGCGATCGCGGTCGCCGACCTGCCGCGGGCGATCCGGCTGCAGCGCTCGCTCGTGCTCGGTATCAAATCGCGCACGTTCATCGACGCCGCCCGCATGGTGTCGGCGCCGACCCGCTGGCTGATGTTCCGCCACATCGTGCCGAACACGCTCGCGCCGATGCTCGTATCGGCCAGCATCGTCGCCGCCAGCGCCATTCTGACGGAAGCGAGCCTGAGCTTCCTCGGGCTCGGCATTACGCCGCCGGAGCCGTCGCTCGGCAACATCATCAAGGACGGCCAGCCGTACCTGCGCGAAGGCTGGTGGATCTCCACGCTGCCCGGCCTGATGATCTTCGTCATCGCCATCTCGCTGCATCTGCTGTCCGACGGCATCCGGGAAGCGCTCGATCCGCGTTCCAAGCGCTGATCCGGCCGCCCGTGGCGCAAGGACGGCTCCGCGCGGCGATCTCCGCCTGCCGCACACGCAAGCAAGCATCACGAAAGGAGGAAGCGGCATGTCCAACGATGAAGTGCTGCTGTCCGTCGAAGACCTTCACACTCATTTTCTAACAGAACGAGGAACGGTGCGCGCGGTGAACGGCGTCTCGTTCCAGCTCCGGCAGGGCGAGCGGCTCGCCATCGTCGGCGAGAGCGGCTCGGGCAAGAGCGCGATGGCGATGTCGCTCCTGCAGCTCGTCTCCCATCCGGGCAAAATCGTCTCCGGCTCCGTCCGGCTGGAAGGCCGCGATCTGCTCCGGCTGTCGGAGCGGCAGCTCAACGAGCTGCGCGGCGGAACGATCGGCACGGTGTTCCAGGACCCAATGACCTCGCTGGACCCGGTCATGACGATCGAGGATCAGCTCGTGAGCACGATCCGCCGCCATCTGCGCCTTGACCGGCGGCAGGCGTCGCGCCGCGCCGTCGAGCTGCTGCGCCAGGTCGGCATCCCGGACCCGGAGCTGCGGGTGCGCAGCTATCCGTTCGAGCTGAGCGGCGGGATGCGTCAGCGGGTGCTGATCGCCATGGCGCTGTCCTGCGATCCGAAGCTCATTCTCGCCGACGAGCCAACAACCGCGCTCGACGTCACGATCCAGGCGCAGATTATCGAGCTGCTCCAGCAAATCTCGGTCACAACCGGCTGCGCCATGCTGTTCATTACCCACGATCTGGGCCTCGTCGCCCGCTTCGCCCAGAAGGTCGCCGTCATGTATGCCGGCAGGATCGTCGAATTCGGCACGGTCGAGGAGATTTTCGCCAGTCCGCAGCATCCGTACACGCAAAGCCTGCTCCGCACGATTCCGAGCGCGGACGGCGTTCGAATGAAGCGGCTGCTGCAAATTGACGGCTTCCCGCCCGATATGCGGCTGCCGATCCCCGGCTGCTCGTTCGCGAAGCGCTGCCCGGCGGCAACGTCCGCCTGCGAGGCCGGCAGCCCGGAGCTGACGCCGCGCTCCGCGACGCACAGCGCCGCCTGCTTCGTCTCCGGCGGAATGGCGCAATTGAATGCGCTCGAGACAGCCTCGTCCCGGGAGCCGGAACCGGCGCCGGTCGCGGCAGCCGCGGCGGGCCCGGAGCGGCCGGACAGCGGCGAGCCTGTCCGTCCGGTGCTGGAGCTGCGCTCGCTCAAGAAGCATTTCGCGTCGGCGCCGTCCTTCCTGAAGAAGCGCCGCGTCGTTCGCGCCGTCGACGGCATCGATATTTCGCTGCACCCCGGCGAGACGCTCGGCGTCGTCGGCGAATCCGGCTGCGGCAAGAGCACGATGGCTCGGCTGCTGCTGCGGCTCGAGGAGCCGAGCGACGGCAGCATCATCGTCGAAGGCGTCGACATCGCCCATCTCAAGGGCGAGCAGCTTCGCGCCTTCCGCAGCAAGGTACAGATGGTTTTCCAGGATCCGTACTCTTCGTTTAATCCGAAGATGACGATTCGCAGCATCATCGGCGAGCCGCTTCATGTAATGAAAGTCGGTACGCCCGAAGAGCGAGAGAAGCGCATCCGCGAGCTGATCATGACGGTCGGCCTGGACATCTCCTATCTCGACCGTTATCCGAACCAGCTCAGCGGCGGCCAGCGCCAGCGGATCGGCATCGCCCGCGCGCTCGCCCTGTCGCCGTCGATCATCGTCGCCGACGAGCCGACGTCCGCGCTCGACGTATCCGTGCGGGCCCAGGTCATCAACCTGCTCGTCGAGCTGCGCGACCGGCTGGGGATCAGCATCGTCTTCATCTCGCACGACCTGTCCGTCGTGCGCCATATTTCCGACAAGATCGCGGTTATGTACCTGGGCAAGGTCGTCGAATTCGGCTTGTCGGAGGAGGTGTTCCGGCATCCGAAGCATCCGTATACGAAGGCGCTGCTCGACGCGGCTCCGATCCCGGACCCGCAGTTGGAGAAACAACGCGGCATCGAGCTGCTCAAGGGCGAGCTCCCGAGCCCGGCCAACCCGCCGCAAGGCTGCCGGTTCAGCACGAGATGCCCGCTGGCTTCGGACCGCTGCCGGGAGGAGATGCCGCCGCTCGATCCGGTCGGCGACTCCCGCCAGGTTGCCTGCTTCTACGCATCCTAGTTGAAGGAGACTTGCAATTGAAAACACTCGGTATCGTCGGCGGAGGGGTATCCTTCGGCATCAACGCCGTCACTCAACCGTTCTTCGCCCTGTATGCCGTCGAATTGGGCGCTTCCACCGCCACGGTCGGCTTCCTGCTGATGGTGCGGGCCATCCTGCCGCTCATCATCGCGATGCCGGCCGGCGAGCTGATCGACCGGCTGGGCGCTCCGCATATGCTGCGGGCCGGCAACCTGCTGACGATCGTCTCGCTCGCCATGATGGGGTTCAGCGACAATCTGACCGTCATCACCCTGGCGCAGCTGCTGATCGGCGCGGCGACGATGGTCGTCGCCTCCTCGCTGCAGGTCATCGTCTCCGAAGGAGACAAAGCCGCCCGCGAACGGAACATTACACGCTATTCCGCCTGGTCCTCGGGCGGCACGATGATCGGCCCGCTGATCGGCGGAGGCGTCGTCACCCTCGTGACCGGGATGAGCGCCGCAACCTATTTCACCGGTTCCGCGGCTGCCGGTTACCGTTCGGCGTTCCTGTTCTCGTTGGTCGTCGCCATTCTGTACGGCATCGCCTTCCATTTCGCCAGCCGCGAGTTCCGCAGCCGGAGCAAGCTGGGCAAGGAGCTGAAGAGCGTGCTTCGTCCCAAGGAAATGGCCGGCAGCTACATGCAAGGCGTTCATCTGATCAAGCACCCCGGCATCCAATTCGGACTTGTCGGCACGTTCCTGATTCATTTTATCCAATCCATCTGGCAGGGCTTCTTCCCGCTGTATCTCAATACGCTCGGCTTCGGCGCCTTCGTCATCTCCGTGCTGATCTCGCTGCGCGGGCTGGCCGGCATGCTGTCCCGTCTGTTCGTCGGACAGCTCGTCAAGCGCTGGAGCCACCAGACGCTGCTCATCGCCGCCGGCTGCGGCGCCGCCATCTGCCTGAGCGCGCTGCCGTTCTCGAACTGGAACGCGTATACGATCGGGGCGGTCGCTTTCCTGCTCGGCTCGGCGGTCGGCATCAACATGCCGGTCAGCACGATGATTATGGTCGACGAGGATTCGATGGCGGATCGCGGCAAAATTATGGGGCTGCGCCTGCTCGTCAACCGAGGCTCGCAGATCGCGGCGCCGGCGCTGTTCGGATTTTTCGGCCAGCTGATCGGTCTGTCGGCGGCTTTCGTCGCCAGCGGGGGCCTGCTGCTTGTGTCCATGCTGGGGTTCAGCCTGTATCGGAAAACCCGGTTCAGGCCTCAAATACCTATTAATCATGCGGAGGTCGAAAAACTATGAAGTACGGATTCGAGGATCATTGCTGGAAAGACATCGTATCGGACGATCTGCTGGAAATCTACAAGGCTTACGAGCGCGAGACTTACATCGGCAAGCGCCCGGCGCTGCTCGCGATCGACCTCTACAACGCCGCCTACAAGGGCGGAGCGAAGCCGGTCATCGAGCTGCAGGGAGAGTATCCGAGCTCCTGCGGCATCCATGCCTGGGACGCGATTGAGCCGACCAAGCTGCTGTTCGCCAAAGCGCGCGAGCTCGGCATTCCGATCATTCACACGACCCGCGACACGCATACGAAATCGCCGACGAAAATCCGTTCCACGAAACGCAAGCTGAAAAATATTACCGACGACGCCTACGAGATTTTCGAAGCGTTCGCCCCCCAGTCCGAGGATATGATCATCTACAAGAGCCGAGCCAGCGCCTTCTTCGGCACGCCGCTGACCGCCTACCTGAACATGATGGATATCGACAGCCTGATCGTCGTCGGCGAATCGACCAGCGGCTGCGTGCGGGCCAGCGTCGTTGAGGGTTATTCCAACGGCTTCCACATTACAATGGTCGAGGAATGCTGCTTCGATCGCAGCCCGCTGTCTCATAAGGTCAACCTGTTCGACCTGCATCACAAATATGCCGACGTCATGCACATCGACGAAGCGCTGGAGCATCTGAACGCCCGCCGGCCCGCCATTACGAACGCAGGCTGAGTCTATCAACGAATCGAGGAGGAATTATCCATGACAGCAGGATGGGAAAAATTCATGACGGAACGAGACAAGGAACATGACGAGGCGCGGGGCAAAAAAGCCCCCTTCGGCTTCGGCGACAAGCCGGCGCTGCTACTGATCGACATCTATTACGGCGTGCTCGGCTTTAAGCGCGAGCCGCTGATGGAGCAGATCAAGACGATTCCCGGCGGCATGGGGCTGGAAGGCTGGGAAGCGGTCGACAAGACGGCGGTGCTGCTCGCGGCCGCGCGCCGCAACCGCATCCCGGTCATCCACGTCACGAAGCTGGACGCCGACAACGTCGTCGGCTGGGCGGCCCGGGCGCGCGGCAAGGGACTGTTCGGCGGCGGCCAGCAATCCGACGAGCTGAAGCGGCGCTCCTCCGAGATCGTCGCCGAGGTCGCCCCGCTGCCGGGCGAGCTCGTCATCCGCAAAGCCGCTCCAAGCGCCTTCCAGGGCACGGTGCTGCCGTACATGCTGCAGAGCTGGGGCATCGACACGCTGATCGCCTGCGGCGAATCGACGAGCGGTTGCGTGCGCGCCACCGTCGTGGACGGCACGACGCACAGCTTCAAGATGGGCGTTGTCGAGGAATGCACGTTCGACCGCACCGAGATGTCGCACTGGGTCAACCTGTACGACCTGCACGCCAAATACGCCGACGTCGTCAAGCTGGACGGCGCAATCGCCTACTTCGACCAAATCGGCAGCAGAACGCAAGCGGCCGCGGGCGTCTGAGCGAAATGCCGTCGGGCGAATCCACCAGCCCCCGAGCGGGAGGAGACCGGCTGAAGAGGAGCGCCGGTCTCCTCCTTCTGTTTCTGCTGGCGGTGCTGTACTGGCTCGGCTTCAGCATGCTGCGGCCGATGCTGTCTCTCTACTTCAACGACGCCGGTTACGCGATGGGAGCCATCGGCGCGCTGATGGCGCTGCACGCCTTGATTCCCGTGCTGCTGGCGATGCCGGCCGGCCAGCTCATCGACCGGATCGGCCCGCGCCGCTCCTCCGTCATCGGCGGCTTGATCATGGCCTTCAGCGGAATCTGCTACATCGCCGGCGGCCTGACCTCGACGCTGTTCCCGATGATCGTGGGCCAGCTCAGCAACGGCATCGGCAGCCTGCTTCTGTGGGGCGCGCTCCAGGCTTCGGTCGGCCGGATCGCCCGCGGCGGTCCGGAGGCGAGCGGCAACCGGATGCTGTCCCAATTCGCCTTCGCGAACGCTCTGGCGCAATTCGGCGGACCGGTCGCCGGCGGCTGGCTGGCCGATCTCGGCGGCTTCCTCTGGGTGTTCGTCTATTTCGCCCTCCTGTCGCTCATCTGCGGTCTGCTGGCGTTCCGGGTCCCGGACGCCGCGCGTCCCCGGCCCGACGGCGGCGCGACCGCCGATCTGTCGCTTAGCCTGCGAAGCAGCTACGGAAGCGGCATCGAGCTGCTCCGCCACAACCGCCGGTTCGCCAAGGCGATGCTGTATAACGGCATGCTGTTTATTCTCGTCGACATCCAGGGAACGTTCCTGCCGGTGCTGCTCGCCGACCGCGGCTACACGAATACCGAGATCGGCACGCTGCTGTCGGTCGGGGGCATCGCCTCGATCGCCATCCGGCCGATTGCCGGGCTGCTGATCAACCGGCTCGGCCAGCACGGCATCATGATGGGAAGCTTGTGGTCCGGATGCGGCTGCATGATCGCCCTGACGCTCGATCCGGGCTACTGGGGAATCGCCGCGATTCTGTTCGTATGGGGACTGGGGGCGGGGCTGAACCAGCCGATTGCCCTGATCATCGTCGCCAGCACCGTGACCGCCGACCGTCAAGGGATGGGCATGAGTCTGCGCACGATGGTCAACAGGCTGGTCCAGATCGTCAACCCGGTAGCGATCGGGGGCATCTCGGCCCTGATCGGCCTGTCCTACAGCTTTGGCGTCATCGCCGCGGCGCTGATGGCGTTCGGAATGTCCGTGAAAAAGGCGTCCTGAACGGCGGAGTCCGAATACCGCACCGGATTTCGCGCTACACTAACCCTTACGACAGGGGGTGAAGCCATGGGCGAGCAGACGCAATTCGAACCGGGACAGCGCGCTCCGAACGACGGGGAGTACATGGAGATCGGCGAAGACGCCTTCCATATGGGAATTAACGATCCGCAGAAAGTGCACTTGAACAAAGGCGAGAAATTTCCGGAAACGTCGAACCACAACCGCAAGTGGAAAAAAGTAAAGCAGCAGCGCTGATCGATTTCTCCGCTGCATAGTGCGAGGACGAACCGGGCATTCTATATTTCGGCGACGGTAAACGAGAGGTGTGGTTCCGTTGGACGAAATCGGGCAACAACCAAGTGAGGCGTTCCTGTCGGAGTAGGGAAAGCGAGGGGTTGTGCTAAAGACACCATCGGCAAGATGAAGTTGGAAGCCGTTCCTGATGTCCCGAAGGGCTGATACGAATCAGCAACGTAGGTTACGAAACTCGAGCAGCTCACTAAACGTCGCCCGAAGAACCCCTTGCGGGGTTCTTCGTCGTTTACGCGATATCCCCGGATTTGATCGCCATATGGAGCAGCAGCTTCGTCTCCGGATCGTCCAGCCGAAGCCCCAGCTCGCTCTTGATCCGCTCCAGCCGGTAATTGATCGTGTTGTAGTGGACGAACATGCGCTCGGCCGTTTCCTTGGCGTTGCAGTTGCATTCGAAATAATTGCGCAGCGTGTTCAGCAGCGAGCCCTGCTGCTTGCGATCCAGCTCCAGCAGCGGATGCAGGTACATCCGCTGATACTCCTCCAGCTCCTCCGTGCCGAGCAGCCGGTAGAGCAGCAGATAGACGCCAAGCTCCCCGTAACGGACCGTCTCCTCCTGCAAGCCGCACACCGTTCTGATCTCGGCGGCCCGTTTCGCGTCGCGGTAGCTGGTCGACACCTCGTTCTGCTTTCCCGCTTCCTTGCCGAGGCACAGCGAAGCGGATTGCTCCTGCAGAAGCGCCCGCAAGCCGGCCCAGACCCGCTCCGGCTCGCGGTCCTTGACCTGCGGCCCGTTGTTCAAGTCCTGCCGCATCGTGAACAGGACGACCAGTTCCCCTTCAAGCACCGTCCATTTGGCTCCCGACTTGCGCGAATCGCTCTCCCAGTTCAGCCGTTTCGCCAGCTCCTGCAGTTCTCTGACGCCCGATTGGCGATCGTGGAACGATACGACGCCCGCGACGTAGCGATCCGCCTCGTCCAAAGGCCAGCCGCACGCTTCGGCACGCAGGCGCAGATCGTCGGTCGAGACGATTCGTCCCGCCAGCCAATCCTGCAGAAACTGGTCGAAATACTTCGCCTCGATATTTTTGCGCGCCAGCAGGTTGCTGATCTCGAAGCCGAGCAGCCGGCCCGCCCAATTGATCGTCAGCGTGTCGACCGTCCCGTAATCGGCGGAATATTCCAGGATGAGCATCAAGTACGGACGCACCTGTCCGTCCGGCACGGCCGCCACATGGACGCGCACGCTCCGCTCCCCGATCTGGAGAACGTTCGTCTCCAGCGTCTGCTCGGTGCGGAACTTGGCCCATTCTTCCTCCGCGATGTCCCGGCACAGGGGCTCCGCCTCCGACGAAGCCGCAATCCGGTTGTGCGGATCGAGCAGCACGACCGGGTTGCGGATCATCGTCTGCAGATGGTTCAAATACGCATGAAGCCCGTCCCCGTGCAGCAGCACGTGGGACAGGCGTTGAACGCGGCCTTGCAGAACGGTCAAATCCTTGGAGTCCGACACCAGCACCCGCTCCATCACTTCGCGGACGACGTCGGAGAATGTCGTGCTGGGCGGCAGCTCGACGAGCGGCAGGCCGTGCCGGTTCGCCGCCTCGACGGCCGACTTCGGCACCTCGTCGAAAAACCGCTTCGTCTTCACGCCCAGCGCGACGACGCCTTTGCCCGCCAACTGGGCGATCAGCGTCACCAGAATTTCCGGGTCGTGCTTAAACGGATAACCCGTCGTCATCAGCAGCTCTCCCGGCCGAACCCAATCGACGACGTCGGGCACCTCCATCACGTTGATCCGGCTGATCGGCCGGTCCAAGCCCGTTTCGCCGCCGAGAAGAACGGCTTCCTTCAGCTGCGGGAGGTCGAACAGCGCCCTGACCGTAAACCCTTCCTCCGTTATCGTTTCCTTCACCGCCGTCTCCCCCTTCCGTTGTTGCCCGGCGCTCCCGGCTCAGCCGCCCAGCGCCGCGACGATCTCGTCCGTCAGCGCCGTCCACCCGAAGATGCCGCCCTGCTGCCGAATCATGCGGATCGCCGCCTCCTGGTCGGCCGGATCGAACGCGGCCGTCGCGTCCTCTGGCACGAGACAGCGGTAGCCGCGGTCGTTGGCCTCCCGCACGGTCGTATGCACGCAGACATGGGTCGTCACGCCGCATACGATCAGCCATTCGATGCCTTTGTCCTTCAGCAGATCCTCCAGCTCCGTCCGGTAAAACGCGCCCTTCCCGGGCTTGTCGACGATCGTCTCGCCTTGCAACGGCGTCAGCTCGGGAACGATCGCATGACCCGGCTCTCCCCGGACGAGCAGCCGGCCCATCGGCCCCACGTCGCCGATACCCGCTCCTTGCCGACGGCTGCGCTCCAGCTTCGCGGGCGGGCAATCGGACAGGTCCGGCAGATGGCCTTCCCGCGTATGCACGATCGTTAATCCCGCTGTCCGCGCAGCCCGGAGCAATTCCTGAATGGTCGGGATAATCGCGCGAGTCGGCGAAATGTCGTTGCCGAGCCTCTCACCGAACCCGCCCGTCGAACAGAAATCGTTCTGCATGTCGATCACGACCAGCGCCGTGCGGCCGGGGTCGAACTCGTACAGGTACGGCAGCGCCCTCTCCACTTTTTTCACCGCGCGATTCCTCCCTTCTATTCCCGCTCCGGCGCAAGCGGCATCGTTACCTTCGTCGTTTCGAAAAACCGGTTGCCCGGAGCCCCTTCCTCGACCGGAAGAAAAATGCTGATCTGCTCCGTGGGAGCCGTATCGTCGTTCTCCACCGAATGCACGACGCCCGCCGGGACGTGGAACGTGTCCCCGGCTTTGAACGATTGCCACTCCCCGTTGCAGAGCAGACGAACCTGGCCGACCGTAATATGAATGATTTCCGCCACGTCATGATAGTGGGGCAGAACGGCGCCGCCGACGCCGATCTTCTCCCACAGCACCGAGCTGGCTCTTACGCCCAAGGCGTCGGCTTCGGCGGCCGTTACGATCTCCCGATGATAGAGCTCGATGTGATCGGGCATCAGCCCCCACTCCATCCCGTCCGCCGTTTTCACCGTCGTCCGCTTCTCCGTCATCGGCCCGCCGCCTTTCCCGGATAGCTTCGCGTCGGCTTCGGAAAGCCCTCGGACGTCCCGTCCTTGACGACGACCTCGTCCTCCCAAGGCAAGCGGTAGCGTCCGTTCACGAGATCCTCCATATACGTGTAAGGACAATCTCCGGCTCCTCCGTCCACCGCCACGTAACCCCGATGCCCGAACTGGTAGATGTTGTTCTCCACGCCCCAGAGGCGGCGCGCCTCGCGAACGAGCGACGGCCGAATCTCTCCGGCGACGATCTCGTCCGGACGCCCGCCTCCGACGACGAGAGGAACGCCGTCGAAGCCGACGATCATCGCCTCTCCCATCGAATCGAACGTGCCGTCGCTTCCGCACATACACACGGACGCGGTATACATCAGGTTGCAGAACGCGTTGGCCTGATTCGTCACCTGCCACGCATGGCGGATCGGAGCGGTATACCCCGCTGTGCGGATCATGACGTCCGCGCCGAGGTACGCGCATTCCCTGGCCATCTCCGGGAACATCCCGTCGTGGCAAATGATGAGCGCCAGCTTGCTCCCGTTCGGGCCGTCGCATACCGGAATGCCGAGATTGCCCGGCTCCCACGGCTCGACGGGAACCCACGGATGCAGCTTGCGATAGTTCAACCGAATTTCGCCTTGATCGTCGATGATCAGCCCGGTATTGTACGGGTATCCGTCTGGGTTCGCCTCCATGATCGAGAAGCAGCCCCAGATTCGGTTGTCCCGGCAGGCCTTCTTGAACGCCTCGACCTCCGGTCCGTCGATCCGGCACATGAGCGCCGGATCGGTATTCATCGACAAGCCGTGAAGCGAATATTCGGGAAAGACGACCAGATCCATTCCCCGCAGCCCGTTGCGTGCTTTCGCCGTCAGCCCGACGATGCGGCCGACCTGCTCCCGAAGCTGCTCTGGCGTATCCACGACGGGCAGCTGCATTTGCACCAGCCCGATGACGACGCCGTCCGGACTTTTATTTAATCCGCCCAATCCGCTCATTTGCCCGTCTCCTCTCTTATGCCCAAGTTACTTCGGAATGCTGCCGACGACGCCTTCGACCAGATAATCGGAGCCTTCGAGCTGCTCGACCGTCGGCGTCTCGCCTTCCGCAATGCGAACCTCGCCCGACTGATCCTTGACCGGTCCCGCGAACGGAAGCAGCGTTCCTTCCAGCAGCGCCTTCTTCTGATCCTCGACGTATTGCACGACGTCGGCCGGTACGTTCGCGCCGAACGAACCGAGCTGCACAACGTTGTCGGCGAGCGTGCCGCGATACTTGCCGTCGAACTTGCTGCCCTTGAACTGGCCGTCCTGCGCCGTCTTAACCATCTCGACGAACAGCTCGGGCCAATTCCACAGAGAACCGGTAATCCAGCCGTTCGGGGCCAGGGAAGAAGCGTCGGCATGGTAGCCGACCGTCATGACATCGCGCCGCTCCGCCGTCTCGATGACCGTCTTCATGCAGTCCTGATGAAGGCTGATGACGTCTGCGCCGCTATCGATCAGCGAATTCGTTGCGTTCGCCTGCTGGCCGGGATCGCACCAGCTTCCCGTGAAGACAACGGAAGTCGTCGCGTCGGGATTAACGGAGCGCGCGCCGAGCGTAAACGCGTTGACGTTAAGCAGCACCTGCGGAATCGGCACGGAGACGATGTAACCGAGCTTGCCGGTCGGGGACATTTTGCCGGCCGCTACGCCCGCCAGATACACAGGCTCCCAGATCGTGCCGAAATAGGTTCCGACGTTGTTAGCGGTCTTCAAGCCCCCTTGGTGGAAAAAGACGACGTCCGGGTGACGCTTGGCCACGTTAAGCGCCGGTTCCAGATGTCCGTAGGAGGTGGGGAAAATGATTTTCGCTCCGTCCTTGATCATCTGTTCCATGACGCGCTCCGCCTCCGCCGTCTCCGGCACGTTCTCGGCGCGCAGCACCTTCAGGTCGGGGTATGCCTCTTCCACCGCCACGCTGCCCAGGTAAGCCGCCTGGTTGTAACCGTAGTCGTCCTTCGTCCCGACGAAAATAAATCCGACCGCGCTGCCTCCCGTTCCCATCGTCACATCCGCGCTTGAGGAGGATGTCTCCGGGGAATCGCCCGACGAGCTGCTCCCGGAATTGTTTCCCGGCTGGCTGCACCCGGTAATCAGCATAAGGAGCGCCAACGCTCCCAACAGGACACTGCTTGCTTTTCTTTTCGTTTTCATACGGTTTCCCTCCACTTTGTATGGTTCTAGGTTTGGATTGCTCTTACTGCCTTTGTCTTGAAGCAAAGCTTTATCCGCCGCCTTCCCCGGCAAACACTCTCCCCAGTGCCTCCGGCGTTCGGCTCGACTTCCTCCGTTCCACGATCAGCAGCGCCAGCAGCGTGAGCAGATACGGCACCATGAACAGGAAGAAGGGCGAGATCGCGTAGCCTTGCTGCTGCACGGTAAGCTGAAGCGCCTGCGCCGCCCCGAACAGATAAGCTCCAAGCATCGCTCTGGACGGTTTCCATGAGGCGAAAATAACGAGCGCCACGGCGACGACGCCCCTGCCCGCGGTCATGTTCTCCACCCAGGCATGCGTGTAGGCGATGGAGAGCTGCGCTCCGCCGACTCCTGCGAGGAATCCGCCGGCAAGTACCGCCAGATAGCGAACCAGCTTCGGATTGATGCCGCTGGCGAACAGCACTTCCTCCCGCTCCCCCGCCGTTCGGAGCATAATGCCGATTCGGGTTCGGAAGATGACGAACCAGAGCAGCGGAACGAGCAGAATCGACAGGTACGTCAGCGGGTCGTGGTTGAACAGAATCGGCCCGAGGAACGGGATGTCGGACAGCAGCGGGATGGGCGTCGGATTAAATCCGACAATCTGCTCGCTGACGAAATCCCGTCCGAAGAACGCCGTCACCCCCATGCCGAAGAACATGATCGTCAAGCCCGTAGCGAGTTGATTGGCTCCGCAGCTTAGGACGAGAAAGGCGTGGATCGAAGCGATCAGCAGTCCGCACAGCCCTCCCGCCAGCGCGCCCAGCCACGGATTGCCGGTCCATACCGTGACCGCGAAGCCGCCAAGCGCGCCGCCGAGCATCGAGCCTTCGGTGCCGAGGTTGATCACCCCGGCTCTCTCGGACACCAGCTCCCCTTGGCTGGCCAGCATGACCGACGTTCCGGAGCGGACCGCTCCGGTCAGAATGTCCGCGAGCATCATCGGCTCCACCTCCTGCCGCCGAGAATGAAGAACAAGACAAGCGCCATCAAAATGTTAACGGAAGAGGACGGAAGCCCCGAGCCGATCTCCAGCGTATTGCCGGCGACGCTGATCATGCCGAGCAGGAACGCCGTCACGACCAGCCTCAGCGGATGATTCCACGCCATCATCGCGGCCAGGAAGCCCAAGTAGCCGAAGTTGGCGCCCGTCGTGGCGCGCAGGCGGCCTTCGATGCCGGCGATCTCGATCATACCCGCAATGCCGGCCAGCATCCCGGCGGCGACCAGCACCCAGAAGTACGTTTTGTTGATGTTGAAGCCGGCGCGCTCCGCCGCCAGCCGATTGCTGCCGAGCACGCGGATGCGGAAGCCGAGCCTTGTTTTCGCCAATACAAACCAGACGAGCGCCGCCAGCGCGAGCGCAATGACAAAACCGACGTGCAGCCGCGTGCCGTTAATGATCGGAAGTCTTAGCGACGAAGAAATTTCCGGCGAAAACGGCCAGTTGAACGATTCGGGGTCCTTCAGCATGCCGTGAACGAAGAACCCTACGGTGAACGTGGCGACGTAATTGAGCAGCACGCTCGCAATCGTCTCGTTCAACCGTCCCTTCACCTTCAGAACGGCGACCAGTCCGCCCCATAGCGCTCCCCCGAGCGCCCCGGCGATTAGCATCAGCGGAATGCCGAGCCAGGCGGGCATGGCGTTCAAGTAAAATACGGCGAACCAGGTGGCGAACAACGCGCCGATGACGAGCTGGCCTTCCCCTCCGACGTTCACCAGTCCCGCCTTGGCCGGGAGCGCCGCGGCGAGTCCGGTCAGCACGAACGGAGTCGCCTTCAACAGCACTTCCCCGAAGCCGTATAGATCGCCGAACGCCGACTTGACCATCGAGACGTACAGGCCGACCGGATTCACTCCGTAACAGAGCAGGAAAATGCCGTACAAAACAAAGGGAGCGACAAAGATTAACGTCTGGATGCCCCGCTTCTTCCACCGCGCGAAAGAGGGCCATCTCCCCGCGGGCAGAACGATCGTTCCGGTTTGTGTCTTCACGCGGATTCTCCTTTCAGCATGCGATAGCCGATCTGCGTCGCATCCGTTTCTGCGGTTTTATAGGGACCGAGCAGCCGCTTGCCGCTAAGCACGACCAGCTCGTCGGACAGCTTGAACAATTCGTCGAGATCCTCGGAGAACAGCAGAATCGCCGTTCCTTGCTCTGCCAATTCGATGAGCTGCTGCTGAATCGTGCGCGTCGTTCCGATGTCCAGGCCTCGGCTCGGATAGCTGATGATCAGAATATCCGGTCTGCGAATGAGCGCCCGCGACAGCACCATCCGCTGCACATTGCCTCCCGAGAGCGTATCTGCCCTTCGGCTTCCCTCCGCCAAGGAGAGCAGCTTTGCCTCCTCGCAGTGCTCCAGCTGCTCTTTGAGCATTTTCCAGTCGATCCCCGATCCCTTCGTTCTCATCGGCATGCCGTCCAGCACCATGTGCTCCAAAATGCTGAAGCCCGGGATGACCGACTCCTTGATCGGATCCTCCGAGACGAAGCTGACGCCCGCGTCCATGAACGCCCGCGGTCCGTCCTTCATCTCCGTTCCGCCGATCGAGACTTTGCCCGCAGCCAGCTTCCTTAATCCGAAGAGCGTCTCCGCCAGCTCCCGCTGACCGCTTCCCGAGATGCCCGCGACGCCGACGATGCGCCCTTTCGACAGAGACAGCCGAATATCCGTCAGCACCGCCTCTCCGTGGTCTCCGTGAATGCGGCCGTCGTCGATGCGCAGGGCTTCCTCTTCGTCCGCCGACGGACTCGCGGGCTTCACGACCGGCTTTAACGTCTTGTCTCCCATCATCGCCGAGATCAGGGTCTCGCCGTCCAGCCCATCCTCCTTGGCCGCCGCATAGGTCATCTGTCCGTTTCTTAGCACGCTGACCCGGTCGGCTACGGCAAGCACTTCGTTGATCTTGTGCGTGATCAGCAGAATGCCGTAGCCGTCCTGACGAAGCAGGCCGAGCATGCTCAGGAACGATTCGACCTCTTGAGGAACGAGAACGCTGGTCGGCTCGTCGAAGATAATGATGCGCGTGCCCGGAGCAAGCAGCACCTTAACGATCTCCAGCCGCTGCCGCTGCCCGAGGTCCAGCTGCCACACTTGCGCGTCCGGCTCCACCTGCAACCCGTACTTCGAGGAAATTTCGACGATCCGCTCGCGCAGCTTCTTCCGGTTGAACCGCCAGCGCGATGTTGTCCAGCACCGTCAGCGCGGGAACGACCCTGAAGTCCTGGAACACCATTCCGATGCCTCTCGCCCGCGCTTTCATCGGCGGATGAAGCTCGGCTTGCTCTCCGTCCATCCATACCGCGCCTTCATCCGGCTCGTATACGCCGTAGAGCATTTTCATCAGCGTGCTCTTGCCCGCGCCGTTCTCGCCCAGTATGGCGTGAACCTCCCCCGCCCGAACGACCAGATCGATGTCCCGATTGGCGACCAGCGATCCGAAGCGCTTGGTCAGCCCTTCGGCTTTGAGGAGATAAGGAAACGTATCGTTGTCGACGGACATTTCTTCACCCTCCTTGTTTATGTCAGGTTATATGACTTTTATGAGCTGATTTAATTTATGTTTTTGATTATAACTCAATTTCACGTCATATTCCTTATGCTATTTGATTAAAAATTTAGGCATTTTTTTGTATTCCGATCATAAACATTACATGTACATAACATTAAAATTGTCACTTACTGTACCATTCCACCCTCGCCAAAATGACAAATGACCCATTCGCACACATCAGCACAACCGCCTTGGGTGGGAGCTTTCGCAAGGAGATTGTCTCGAAAGCCCCGTCCCGTGTACGTCACTCTCTCATCGTCTCTAACAGTCTGGCAGACCGGTAATCGAGCGAATCCTGGCGGGCGGGTGCCTTTAACGGTCTAGCGGACCGTTAACCGGGCGAATCCTGGCGGGTGGGTGCCTCTAACGGTCTGGTGGACCGTTAACCGGGCGAATCCTGGCGGGCGGGTGCCTTTAACGGTCTGGCGGACCGTTAACCGGGCGAATCCGAGCGGGTGGGTGCCTTTAACGGTCTGGCAGACCGTCCCTCGGGTTTAGGGGGTTTTCTCACGAATGCTCACTCATTCGCAGGATTTCACAGGGTTTAGATGTCAGATCATATGAGGGGAT
>NZ_JBHMDN010000068.1:0-697 GCF_042431195.1 Cohnella cellulosilytica | reverse complement strand
GGTAGAGTAGAGAACTGGAATTTCATTGGAGGGCGCAAGCCCTCCATTTACTTTTCCAGCCCCCCCTTCATCAAACCGGACGTGAGGTTTTCCCTCATCCGGCTTTCCGATGTTCTTCTTCCTTCAGCGTTACGGTACTTTCTTAGCTGGCGACTTTCTTAAGTCCTGCGAGTTGCGCCGCCACTGCGGCTTCTCTAGACTTGCCGTGCTTGTTACGACGATTGCGCTTCTTGTTCCAGAACAGCGTAAGACGCTTGCGGATATACCAGTCGATTTTGTTTAGGAATAGATTTGCAAAGGAATCCAGTCCGTAGTAGTTCTTCCACCCTTGAATCTTGGGGTTCAGTTCTTCCACCATTTTGTTCATCGTCCAGTGTAGACGATTTCTCGGTTCGGTCGTTTCCTTTACCTTCTGTTTCATGTTCTTCATCGCTTTCTTTGATGGATAGCTGCGAAGAATGGAAGCCGTCTTATTCCCTCTCAGCTTCTTTGGTATTTTCCGGTGATGCATCCCCAGAAAGTCGAAGCCTTGCTTATCGTCCCACAGGTTGATCAGCTTCGACTTCTTCTTATTCATTTCGAGTTCCAGCTTTCCGAATACCGCTTTAAGGACGTCAATCGCCCTCAGCGCCTGCTCTTTGGTTTTGCATAGGATAACAAGGTCATCTGCGAATCGCACCAGTGTTCCCGTCTCAGC
>NZ_JBHMDN010000067.1:0-1017 GCF_042431195.1 Cohnella cellulosilytica | reverse complement strand
CACGTAAGGGTCCTTGCAGATGAAGTGGCTCGACCACAGCATGATGTTCGGCCCGATGATCGGCTCGACCAGGTCGAGCACCTCGTCGGCCAGCAGAAACTCCAGCAGCCGCTTGTCGCGGAAGTGCGGCGTATCCAGCTCGTCGGACAGCTTATCTCCTTTTTCCGCTAGGTGATCCTCGAAAATCCCCCGCAGCTTATCCATCTTCTCCTTGGAAAACACCGGTTTCTTGTACAGCGTATATCCTTGTTCTCCATAGGCGTCGACTTCGGCTTTCGTCAGTAATTGCGTCATGCTCGTTTCTCCTCCGTTCGTTTCTCCCAAATTTATTCGCGATCAAAGTAGAACCCTAAGTGCAAGTCCATTGCATTCCGAAAGGGATGGCTTTGCCGGCTTCAGACAGGTTGTTTTGAGTGGCTTGGATCGATAAGACCTTTAGCGGTTAGCCACTCAAAGCCAAAACTCGCGGGCAAAGCCATTCCCTTTCTCCATTCCATTGGGTCCGCTCTGCGATGTATCCTGGGTTCAAACTTAAGCTTCCTCCTTAAGAAGCGCCTCGGCGATCATTCTGAATATCTCCAAGTCGTTCTTGTAGTCCTCCGGCGTCGTCTTCGGGACGATCCCTTTCGTCACGACCTCGTAAAAATGCTCCAGCTCCACCGTGTACGGGTCTTTCAGCGTCGGGCGGTTCGCGGTTTCCACGTACGCCTCGTCGATCGTTTCCTTGACGTTCAGCGTCGTTGGCAGATGGCGGATATACGGAGTGTCGTACTGGACCGTCATCGACTTCGTCCGTCCGAACACCTCGATATGGGCGTCGAAGCGGCGCTGATCGTCCACCCCCGTCTCGAACGTCGCGTAGTAGCCGTCGAATTCCAGAATCGCGGCGATGTAGCCGCCGCCGTTCCATTGCTTGGCCGATACGACCCGTTTCGGCATGCCGAGCAGCTCCCGCATCGCCGACAGGTCGTGGCTGTTCAAGCCGCAGAGCAGGCCGTAGGCATTGTAGACGTCCTT
>NZ_JBHMDN010000066.1:0-534 GCF_042431195.1 Cohnella cellulosilytica | reverse complement strand
CCGTCTTCTTTCGGTATTTCTACCCTTCGGACGGGGTTCGGACGGTACTTTCCGCCCAGAATGGCCTGCTGGATGGCTTCTCCGTTTTCTTTGAGATATTGTAGAAGTTCATCTACTTTCATCCCATCGACTCCGTGTGTGCCTTTGTTCGCTTTGACTCTCTTGTACGCCTCGTTCAAGTTGGTCACGCTCACCACTTCCTCCAGCATTCCTTTCTTCGACTCGCTTGCGTTGGCGGCGTTGTTTTTGGTTGTCCGTTCAGAACCGTACGCTCCTGCATATCCTTCGTGTTCCGCACGTACTTTCTGCACCGAGCCTTCCCTTTCAGGAAGTTGGCTGTACTTTTCTTCTGTTTCGGCAACGTTCATTGACTACCACCTCCTAAGGTTCAGCCCTTCCCCCGGACCGTCGACTGTTCGGGGTAGTATGGCCTCTGCTGACTTCTCATGGTAAATCTTGTTTCAACCGTGATTCGAAGCGCATCTCCTCACGTCCATGAGACCTCCCACGGTAAGACGATTCACTTTCCTCCCA
>NZ_JBHMDN010000065.1:0-1135 GCF_042431195.1 Cohnella cellulosilytica | reverse complement strand
AAGAAGAAAAGAAATTTGGGAATTCCAACCGTAGTGGACCGGGTAATCCAACAGGCAATTGCGCAGATGCTCACGCCGATCTACGAGCGGCAGTTCTCGGAAAACAGCTACGGATTTCGGCCCAAACGAAACGCCCACGGCGCGATTGAGAAAAGCCGGATCCATATCCAAGAAGGGTATAAGTACGTGGTGGACATGGATCTGGAGAAATATTTCGACACGGTCAATCAAAGCAAGCTGATCGAAGTATTATCGCGAACCATCAAAGACGGGCGAATCATCTCGTTGATCCACAAATTCCTGAGAGCCGGCGTAGTGGTGAGACACAAATTCGAGGAAACGGAACTCGGCGTGCCGCAAGGAGGCAATCTGAGCCCAATACTTAGCAATATTATGCTAAATGAATTGGATAAGGAACTGGAGCGCCGCGGACATCGATTTGTGCGATACGCGGACGACCTGCTGATCTTCTGCAAAAGCAGAAGAAGCGCGGAGCGAACGCTAGAGCACATTATGCCATTCATAGAGGAGAAGCTGTTCCTGAAGGTGAACCGTGAAAAGACGGTGGTGGACGAAGCGAGGGGAATCAAATTCCTGGGATTCTCCTTCTACGAAGTCAAAGGGGAAACGAGAGTCCGAATTCACCCGAAATCCATTGCAAAGATGAAAGCCAAGATTAAAGAGCACACATCGAGAAGCAATGGAATGGGCAATGAGGAACGGGCAAAGAAACTTGGACGCTACATCATGGGGTGGGTCAACTACTTCAAAATAGCGGACATGAAGAAAATGCTCAAGACCACGGACGAATGGATGAGAAGGCGAATCCGCATGGTTTACTGGAAACAATGGAAACGAGTGAAAACGAGGTTTAAGAAGCTACAAACACTCGGTGTCAGGGAACAGAAAGCATGGGAATTCGCAAACACAAGAAAAGGCTACTGGAGAACCTCCGGCAGCCCAATCCTCTCCACAACCCTCGGCAACAACACCATCAAAGGCTTGGGATTCCTATTCTTTTCAGATTATTATCGACAAGTTACAGCGTGAACTAAGGAACCGCCGTATACCGAACGGTACGTACGGTGGTGTGGAAGGTCGGCTACTCAACTAATGGGTAGCCTCCTATCCGATT
>NZ_JBHMDN010000064.1:0-565 GCF_042431195.1 Cohnella cellulosilytica | reverse complement strand
CTTACAACTCCCCGAAGCACTATCGCGGTTCGTCGCGTCCTTCATCGGCTCCTGGCGCCTAGGCATCCTCCGTGCGCACTTATTAGCTTAACCTACCTGCAACCGTTAATATTGACCGTTAGGGCAATATTCGGTTGTCAGTCCGCTGCGATGTTTCGATTCTTTATCTCCGGCGAATCCTCATTGCCATGCTCCGTCGAGGACGGCGCGCAACGCGTATTCGCAAGTCGAACAGAACCGATACATCTTCGCTTACACATGAAACCATGTGCTAGTTGACACTAGTAAGGCAAGACGATACTTCTTCTTTCGCGCTAACATGTTCATCCGAAGACGTTCATGTCGTTTGGTTCGCTATCCAGTTTTCAAGGTACAAGTTGAAAGGCATAACCGCCTAAGCGGGGATTGCTCTTTCAAAACTGAACTTGAGCGTAAGAAACGATTTGCCACTTCGCTTGCGCGACCGTGGTCTTTTTAGCTCCGAAGAGCTCCTTAGAAAGGAGGTGATCCAGCCGCACCTTCCGATACGGCTACCTTGTTACGACTTCACCCCAATCATCTACCC
>NZ_JBHMDN010000063.1:0-785 GCF_042431195.1 Cohnella cellulosilytica | reverse complement strand
GCTATATGGCATGGGAATCAAGGATCAACGCGTGCTTATGATGATTAAAGCGATGCTACGGGCTGGAATCATGAAGGAAACAACAGTGAATACCTTGGGAACGGCCCAAGGAGGGGTCATATCCCCGCTACTGGCCAATGTCTATCTGCACCATTTTGACCAGGGGATAACCCGGGAATGGGAAAACAAGAAAACCCGTACAACCTATGGTCGAACCGATAGCCAGAGACTGGCATTGAAGCGGAATAGCCATCTGAAACCAGCTTATCTGGTACGATACGCAGACGATTGGATTCTGATCACCGACACCAAGGCACATGCGGAGAAGTGGAAACGTCGCATCTCCACCCACCTGAAAACGCATCTCCGACTTTCGTTATCCGAAGAAAAGACGAACATCACCAATATCCGCGAAAAGCCGATCCACTTCCTAGGCTTCGAATGTAAACTCGTCAAAGGCAAATCCAGAACAGGGTATATTACACGAACCCGACCAGACCGAAACCGATTAAAGAGCAAAATTCAGGAATTATATCGAAAAGTAAATGCGCTGAAGCGCAGTCGAGGGCGGGTATCCGCGATCCAACAGATCGACAGCATCAACGCAAGCATCAGGGGCATCATCCGCTACTACGAGTGTACCACATGGGTCAATATCGAGCTTGCGCAATATGCACTAACCTTGAGATGGAAAGCGAAGCGCGCATTGGATAAATACGGCGGTATATGGCTGCCTGCCAAAGAAACGCACAACCTCAGGTCAGTTCACGCCGAGTACCTCACGA
>NZ_JBHMDN010000062.1:0-20017 GCF_042431195.1 Cohnella cellulosilytica | reverse complement strand
TGCGGAAGGGATAAGCGCTGAAAGCATCTAAGCGCGAAGCCTGCCTCAAGATGAGATTTCCCAGTAGGTAAGACCCCTGGAAGAACACCAGGTAGATAGGCTCGAGGTGGAAGCGCAGCAATGTGTGGAGCTGACGAGTACTAATCGGTCGAGGGCTTATCCTAACGGGTGGCCTGGCAAGGCAAGATCACCTTCTTCTTCGCGTAAGTTTGGGTTCGCATCCAGTTTTCAAGGCGCAAGCCTTGTTTATAAGCAATCTGGTCTGGTGATGAAGGCGGAGGGGTTCCACGCGTACCCATCCCGAACACGACCGTTAAGCCCTCCAGCGCCGATGGTACTTGGACCGCAGGGTCCTGGGAGAGTAGGACGTTGCCAGGCTGGATCTGGAAGACACCTTTTCGAGGGTGTCTTTTTTGTTATGAATGCTGATCTCTGTGCCGCATGGGGGCGTCGATGCTCGATTGTTTAGAACATAGGCGGCCATTTGGGCGGAAATGTAGCGACGATAATCGATTCCTTAGAACATTGGCGATCGCATGAGCGGTTTTGGGAGGACGTTACTCGATTCTTTAGAACATAGGCGGCCATTTGGGCGGAAATGTGGCGACGATACTCGATTCTTTGGAACATTGTCGGGCGTTCGAGCGGTTTTCGGAGGACGTTACTCGATTTCTTAGAACATTGCCCGCCACTTGGACGATATTGGGGTGTTAATCCTCGACAATTTAGAACATCGCCCTTTCCGCCACCACAGCAATATAGGTTAGCCAGCCCCTGATACCAGCCCTGATTTCTTAACTTTCGAAGCACGCAATAGAGCGGGTAACCCGTCTAAGGGTCCGGAATTTGTTTAAGTCTGCCTTATCGTTACGCATGCATTCATTAAGCTGGGTACAGGGAAAGAAAACATCGCTCTACTTTTCGAGAAGATCGCCCGAAAGGCCGCTTATTGTCGGCTTCCCTAAACCGTCCACACGATGCAGATTCCTCCTGTGCTCCCATAAACTCAGATGCAGGCCGTTCCCTCCGGATGCAAACAATACCGATACTCTAATTATCGGGAGGTGTCGGGGTGGCTGCGCGTCCGATTACCCATTTGCGGTGTCTCATTCTTTTCCTTGTTGCGACCCTTATCCTGATCTCGGGCTGCTCAACCGAAGCGTCAAATCCCGCGGCGACGAACGATCTTCATAAACTGGAGAAGAGCCTTCAGCGGGTAGCCGAACGTCCGGCGGAGAAGCTGACCCTCAAGCGCGAGCGCCTTAAGGCGGCCGCGCCTTCGATAACGCCAAGAAAGCCGTCCGGTCCCGTCAAGGCCATATACGTCACATCCTATGTGGCCAGCGGCAGCAGAATGAACGAACTGGTCGATCTGGTTAAGCGCACAGAGCTAAACGCCATCGTATTGGATATTAACAGCGGAATCGCACTTACAACGCCGGGACGTCAGGGGGCCGGGAACGGAGCGATCAGGCCGCTGCCTTCTCAGAGGAAAGCCGCCGAGCATTACAGGGAAGTCATCCGCAAGCTCAAGCGGCAGAACATCTACCTCATCGCAAGAATCGTAACGTTCAAAAATCCCGAGCTGGCAAAAGCGGTTCCGGCCTGGGCCATCAAAAGGAAGAACGGCGCGACATGGACGGACAAGAACGGGACGCCTTGGGTGGACCCCTATCGACAAGCGAGTTGGGAATATCCGATCTCTCTGGCGGAATATGCCGCGAAGCTCGGCTTCGACGAAGTGCAATTCGATTATGTACGATTTCCCGAAAATGAGACCAAGGTGGACAAGGAAGTAAAATACGCCAATCCGCGGGGATGGACCAAAGCGCGAACGATCGCCGCTTTTCTGCACCAGGCCAAAACCCGTATGCACAAAGTCGGGATTCCGATCTCGGCGGACGTATTCGGAATGGTCGGTTCCTCGGAGGACGACATGGGGATCGGGCAGACCTGGAACGAGATCGCATCGCAGGTCGACTTCATTTCTCCGATGGTCTATCCGTCTCACTATTCGGAAGGAACATGGGCGATCGCTCATCCGGATCTGTCTCCGGGACCGATCGTGAAGCACGCGCTTAAGGAGGCCTCCGATCGCAATCGGGAATTAAGTGGCAAAGGAGTTGTGGCGGCCCAGATCAGACCGTGGCTGCAAAGCTTTACCGCGACTTGGGTCCATCCGCACCAGCAGTACGGAGCGGCGCAAATTCGGGAACAGATCGCTGCCGCCCGCAAAGCCGGCATTACTTCTTACATGCTTTGGAACTCCTCCTGCAAGTATCCCGAATTCAAGTCGTAGCACCCAGTTCGCAAGGCGGAAAAATGCTGATTTGGTGCGGTTTTCCACGACATCGAATGTGCTTGACAGCCCATGACGCCTCTGCTAAGATTGACGATAATCAATCGGAGACAAATAGCCGGAGAAGCAACCGGCAATAGGAGGCAACCAGCTGTGTGGCAAAATAAATTCGCCAAAGAAGGGCTTACGTTCGACGACGTCCTGCTCGTGCCGCGGAAATCTTCCATTCTTCCTCGCGACGTTAGCGTATCGACTGTTCTAAGTCCTTCGGTAAAGCTTAACATTCCGTTGATCAGCGCGGGGATGGATACGGTCACGGAATCGGCTTTGGCGATCGCGATCGCCCGCGAGGGCGGCATTGGCATTATCCATAAGAATATGTCGGTAGCTCAGCAAGCGGAGGAAGTCGATCGGGTCAAGCGTTCCGAGAGCGGGGTTATCACGAATCCATTCTCCTTGACGCCGGACCATCATGTTTACGACGCCGAGGAATTGATGGGCAAGTACCGGATTTCCGGCGTGCCGATCGTGGACGGGGACAGCAAATTGGTCGGCATCCTGACGAACCGCGACTTGCGTTTCGTGCACGACTTCTCGATCAAGATCAAGGAAGTCATGACGAGAGAGGAACTGGTGACGGCGCCGGTCGGAACGACGCTGCAGCAAGCGGAGGGCATTCTTCAACGTCATAAGATCGAGAAGCTGCCTCTTGTCGACGAGACCAACACGCTTAAAGGCCTTATTACCATTAAAGATATCGAGAAAGCCATTCAATTCCCCAACGCTGCAAAAGATCAGCACGGCCGCCTGCTTGTCGGCGCGGCGGTCGGCGTGTCGAAGGATACGTTCGAGCGTGCGGAAGCTTTGGTACAGTCGGGCGTCGATGCGCTTGTCGTCGATTCCGCGCACGGTCACCACGTCGACATCGTGTCGATGGTACGCAAGCTGCGGGAGAAATATCCGGATCTTACACTGATCGCCGGCAACGTCGCGACCGGAGAGGCGACTCGGGATCTGATCGAAGCCGGAGCGTCTGTCGTCAAGGTCGGCATCGGGCCGGGCTCGATCTGTACGACGCGCATCATCGCGGGAATCGGCGTGCCGCAGATTACGGCGGTATACGATTGCGCAACCGTCGCGCGTGAATACAATGTACCGATTATTGCCGACGGCGGAATCAAGTATTCCGGCGAGATCACGAAGGCCATCGCGGCCGGGGCAAGCTGCGTCATGCTGGGAAGCTTGTTCGCAGGCACGGAAGAAAGCCCGGGCGAATCGGAAATTTACCAGGGCCGTCGGTACAAATCTTACCGCGGCATGGGGTCGATCGGCGCGATGAAGGAAGGAAGCAAAGACCGTTACTTCCAGGAGAACGAAAGCAAGCTCGTTCCGGAGGGAATCGAAGGTCGGGTTGCTTATAAGGGTCCGCTGAAGGACATCATCCATCAATTGCTCGGCGGTCTGCGTTCGGGAATGGGCTACTGCGGAACGGCGACGATCGAAGAATTGAAGAACGACACGCAATTCGTTCGGATCACGGGCGCCGGACTTCGCGAGAGCCATCCGCACGACGTTCAGATCACGAAAGAAGCGCCTAACTATTCCATGTAACTCCCCCGGGAGCAAGAAAGAATATGGAAGCCGAAGGAACAGGAATTATCCGTCCTTCGGCTTTTTCCTTTGATGCGCCTATGTTACAATAGGAAAGGTATTTTATTATCGAAAAAGGGGAGAATGCGTTGAATCGCCATCATCAATTGTCATTGCCATTAGCATTCCTGTCGAAGCGGTTCGTCGCCGCAGTCGTGCTTGCAAGTTTTGTACTCTTGTTCGGCTTTTCCTCCTATGCGTCCGCGGATGAACTTCCTGCCGCTCCCCAATTGGAAGCCCAGTCCGCGATCCTGATGGATGCGGAATCCGGACAGATTCTGTTTCAACACAATGCGGACGAGGCGAGACCTCCCGCGAGCATGTCGAAAATGATGACAGAGTTTCTCGTGTCCATGGCCGTCAAGCAGGGCAGGCTGTCCTGGGACGATAAAGTTACGGTCGGAGAAAACGCGGCCAAGCAAATCGGAAGCCGAATTCTCCTGGCTGAAGGCGATCAGCATACGATCAGAGAATTGTACATTGCGTTGGCCGTCTATTCGGCTAACGATGCAACGGTGCAGTTGGCCGAAGAGGTCTCGGGCTCGGAAGAGGAGTTCGCGAAGCTGATGAACGAGACCGCCGTCGAGATGGGCATGACGCAATCGCACTTTATTAATTCGACCGGCCTGGACCGTGCGGATATGCCGGAGAAATTCCGTCCGACCTCTATCGAGGGCGAGACGACAATGTCCGCCAAAGATGCGGGCATACTTGCGCTTCGCATTATTAAAGACGATCCGGAATTTCTGGAAACCTCGAAGCTTCAAGAATACAAGTTCAGACCCCGTGACAAAGAGCCGATGAAAAACTGGAACTGGATGCTCGGTTCCAACAAGGATAACGCGACACTGCGCAAATTCGCGTACGAGGGTGTAGACGGCCTGAAAACGGGACATACCACTAGAGCGGGTCAGAACTTCACGGGTACCGCGCTTCGCGATGGCACGCGTCTGATCGCGGTCGTTATGGGCGTTCCCGGCACGACGGAGCAAGG
This sequence comes from Cohnella cellulosilytica, assembly GCF_042431195.1. Classification (NCBI taxonomy): domain Bacteria; kingdom Bacillati; phylum Bacillota; class Bacilli; order Caryophanales; family Paenibacillaceae; genus Cohnella; species Cohnella cellulosilytica. The sequence continues at coordinate 15,074 of NZ_JBHMDN010000062.1, read as the reverse complement.
CAAGCGCTTCTTGGAAACCGCCAGGCTGTTCGATTACGGCTTCAAGAGCTTTGAGAAGAAAACGATCATCGAAGCGAAAGCTTCGGTGCCCGAATATGAAACCTTGAAGGTTAAAAAAGGAAAGTCGACCACCGTCGGAGTCGTAACGGCAACCGACTTTACCATACTGATTCCGAAAGGCGTCGCCGTCGAGCCTGTCGTACAAGAGGTCAAGCCTACGGAGGATCCGCTGGTCGCGCCGATCGCGCAAGGCGACAAAGTCGGCACCGTTACTTATAAATACAAAGATCCGTCCACGCAAGAAGAAAAGACGGCAACGATCGATCTGATCGCTTCGGAAGAAGTGAATAAGGGAAGCTGGTGGAGACTGCTGTTCCGTGCGATCGGCAATTTCTTCTCCAACCTGTTCCAAGGAATTGTAGATCTTTTCTAAATTCCGACTTAAATGGTTGCCCTACTGCACCTTCATCATGTAAAATTTATGTTTAGAATCTTCGGGAGGCATGATCATGGAAACGGGAACTTCGAGAGTCAAACGCGGCATGGCAGAAATGCAAAAAGGCGGCGTCATCATGGACGTTATGAGCGCCGAGCAGGCTAAAATCGCCGAAGCCGCAGGCGCGACGGCAGTTATGGCTTTGGAGCGGGTGCCTTCGGACATCCGCGCGGCGGGCGGAGTCGCTCGCATGGCAAACCCCGAGCTTGTGGAGCAAGTCATGAAAGTGGTCAGCATTCCGGTTATGGCTAAAGCCAGAATCGGACATTATGTAGAGGCGAAGGTATTGGAATCGCTGGGCGTCGACTATATCGACGAGAGCGAAGTGCTGACTCCTGCGGACGAAGTGTTCCATATCGACAAGACAGAGTTCACCGTTCCATTCGTATGCGGAGCCAAGGACCTGGGTGAGGCGCTGCGCCGCATTCAGGAAGGCGCATCTATGCTTCGTACCAAGGGCGAGCCGGGAACGGGCAACATCGTCGAAGCGGTTCGTCATATGCGCATCATCACGGGCCAGATCCGCAGAATCCAGAACTTGTCCAAGGACGAGCTGTATCATGAAGCAAAAGTATTGGGCGTAAACTACGATCTGCTGCTCGGCGTTCACGATTCCGGACGTCTGCCGGTCGTCAACTTCGCCGCCGGCGGCGTGGCTACGCCTTCCGACGCTGCGCTGATGATGCATCTGGGCGCCGACGGCGTGTTCGTCGGATCCGGTATTTTCAAATCCGAAAGCCCGGAGAAATTTGCGCGCGCGATCGTCGAAGCGACGACGCATTACGAGGATTACGCCTTGATCGCCCGCGTATCCAAGGATCTGGGCGAGGCGATGAGAGGGATCGAGATTTCCAAGCTTCCCGCAGCCGAACGGATGCAGGATCGCGGACTGTAAGATCGGCTCATCGAGCGGCTTCCATACGGCCCAGGCAGTATTGGGGTCGGAGGAAGCCGCTTTAAGATTCCATCATCATCAGCGCACGGAAGAAGGATAAACGATGAACATCGGAGTACTGGCATTGCAAGGAGCGGTTGCCGAGCACATACGCAGCATCGAGCTGGCCGGAGGCCGGGGCGTGGCGGTCAAGAGAGTCGAGCAGCTGGCCGAGATCGACGGCTTGATCATTCCGGGAGGAGAGAGCACGACGATCGGCAAGCTGATGCGCAAATACGACTTTATCGACGCCATACGGGATTACGCGGCGCAAGGCTATCCCGTATTCGGCACCTGCGCGGGACTGATCGTGCTCGCGGATCAACTGGAGGGCGACGAAGAACCGCATCTGCGTCTGATGGATATGACGGTTGCCCGCAACGCTTTTGGACGCCAGCGGGAGAGCTTCGAGGCCGATCTGGACGTAAAGGGCATCGATACGCCTCTGAGAGCGGTATTTATTCGGGCTCCGCTTATTAAGGAAGTCGGCGAGAAGGTTGAAGTGCTGTCGGTGTATCAGAATGAGATCGTGACCGCGAGACAAGGGAACCTGTTGGCCTCATCTTACCATCCCGAGCTGACCGATGATTATAGACTTCACGAACTATTCATTCGTATGGCCCAGGAAAGGGGACAATAACCCATGTTGGACGTAAAGTTGCTTCGCAACGATTACGATAAAGTGGCGCAGGCGCTGCGCAATCGCAACGCTTCTCTGGAGCTGATCGCGGATTTCCCGAAGCTGGACGTCGGCCGGCGGGAGAAGCTGACCGAGAGCGAGCAGCTGAAGAACCGCCGCAATGTCGTGTCGCAAGAAGTGGCAAAGCTGAAGAAAAACCGCGAGAATGCGGACGACCTGATCGCGGAGATGCGGACGGTCAGCGACCGGATCAAGCTGCTGGACGAGGAAGTGCGCGAGATCGAGGCGGAGATGGACAAGCTGCTGCTGGCCATCCCTAACGTTCCGCACGAGAGCGTACCAGTTGGCGCTTCGGAGGAGGATAACGTCGAAGTTCGCCGGGACGGAGAACCGACGAGCTTCGACTTCGAACCCAAGCCGCACTGGGAGCTTGGCACCGAGCTGGGCATTCTCGATTTCGAGGCCGCCGCCAAGGTTACCGGCTCGCGGTTCGTATTCTACAAAGGTCTCGGAGCGCGTCTGGAGCGGGCCTTGATCAACTTCATGATGGATCTTCATGCGGACCGGCATGGGTATGAGGAAATTTTGCCTCCGTATATCGTTAATCGGGACAGCTTGATCGGGACATCGCAGCTTCCGAAATTCGAAGAGGACCTGTTCAAGATCGAAGGGACCGACTATTTCCTCATCCCGACAGCCGAGGTTCCGGTGACGAACTTCCATCGCGAGGAGATTTTGTCCGCGGATGACTTGCCGCAGGCGTTCGTCGCTTTCAGCGGCTGCTTCCGTTCCGAGGCGGGCGCTTCCGGGCGCGACACTCGCGGGCTGATTCGTCAGCACCAGTTCAACAAGGTGGAGCTCGTCCAGCTTGTGGCACCGGAGAAGTCGTACGAGGTGCTCGAGCAGCTGACCGGACATGCGGAGAAGGTGCTGCAGTTGTTGGAGCTCCCGTATCGCATCCTGACGCTGTGCACGGGAGATATGGGCTTTGGCTCGGCCAAAACCTACGACCTGGAAGTATGGATGCCAAGCGCGGGTACGTATAGAGAAATTTCCTCCTGTACGAATTTCGAGGATTTCCAAGCACGTAGAGCCGGCATTCGCTATCGTCCGGAATCCGGAGCCAAGCCGGAGTTCGTGCATACGCTGAACGGTTCGGGTCTTGCACTCGGACGGACGGTCGCGGCGATCATCGAAAACTACCAGCAGCCCGACGGCACGGTCAAAGTGCCGGAAGCGCTCAAGCCATACATGGGCGGGCTGGACACGATCGCGCCTCGCAACAGGGGTTGATGATCTGCAAGCAGGTGTGATATGATGATTTGGCAGTATCGGCTGAACCTGCACAGGCGAAGCGTCTGCCAATCCTGGAGAGATACCGAAGCGGTCATAACGGGGCGGTCTTGAAAACCGTTAGGGTGCAAGCCCACGTGGGTTCGAATCCCACTCTCTCCGCCATAAGCAAAAAACGGCCCGATTCCTGAGAAGGAATCGGTTTTTTGCGTATATGGCGGCGTGGGATTCGAACGGGCCGTTAAGCGGACATGCCATAAGGCATGTCCGTAGGCCCCGGCGTGATAGTCGCATAAAGCGTGAAGAGGCTTCTGCTTCACGCAGCGACGGAGCGAATCCCACTCTCTCCGCCATAAGCAAAAAACGACCCGATTCCTGAGAAGGAATCGGTTTTTTGCGTATATGGCGGTGTGGGATTCGAACGGGCCGTTAAGCGGACATGCCATAGGGCATGTCCGTAGGCCCCGGCGTGATAGTCGCATTAAGCGTGAAGAAGCTTCTGCTTCACGCAGCGACGGAGCGAATCCCACTCTCTCCGCCATAAGCAAAAAACAGCCCGATTCCTGAAAAGGAATCGGTTTTTTGCGCATATGGCGGTTGTGGGATTCGAACGGGCCGTTAAGCGGACATGCCAGAGGGCATGTTCGTAGGCCCCGGCGGTACGTACTGGATCGTGAATAGGGACGGGAATAAGGACAAATAAGGACAATGGATCTACAGATATCTGTGGATATTTACAAATAGAGTCGGATATAGACGGATAAATAGGGACGGAATAGGGACAATGATCAGTAAAGGAGAACTGAAACATCTCGATATAACAGTCCGTGACTACACCCATAGAAGCCTGTGAGGCGTTGTATTCGGATAGGATTTCGCGGGCTAGAGTGCAAGCCCACGTAGGTTCGAATCCCACTCTCTCCGCCATAAGCAAAAAACGACCCGATTCCTGAGAAGGAATCGGTTTTTTGCGCATATGGCGGTGTGGGATTCGAACGGGTCGTTAAGCGGACATGCCATAAGAATAGTGAGACTGTTCCGTAAGCAAGGGCAACAAAAATGATCGCAAAAAGAATGGGGATATATCTCCTGTAGAGCGAAGCGCCTGCCTCATACGGTCATGAAATTACCCTGTCACGGGTTAATCAGATCCAAATTTCATGGCCGCGCTTCGGGGTCCCCGGAAAGTAAACGGAATAAGCTGCGAAGCTTCTCGTCACTTTCTGGGGTGTATTGTAGCGGAAGGAGATAAATCCCCATAGTAATAAATCGATCATTTTACAGGGTTGCCCCTTTAATGACTTATGAGACAGTCTCTTTCATGGTTATGTGGCCCCCCGATCCCGATTGGTTTTTTAACATCAAGAAAGGGAATGCTTAGTACGGTGGAAGACGAATAAAAAAGAAGCCGAGCGAGGAGCGTGCTCCCTTACTCGGCAGTGGATGCTTATATGGTCGGTTAAGTGGTCTCCCGTTCCACGATTGAGGGAATGAGGTTGATTTTCTGCTCGGGGCGGCTGGGCTCCAGAATTTTCTGCATCAGCAGTTCCGCGGCGATTCGTCCGGATTCGAGCAGCGATTGGTTGATGGTGGACATGCCAATGTAGTTGGCCGCCTCGATATCGTCAAAGCCCAGGATAGCCACATCCTCCGGCACCCGCAGGCCCAAACGGTGGGCTGCCCGTAGAATGCCGAAGGCCATCAGGTCCGAGTAGGCGAAGATCGCCCGCGGGCGATTCCGGCGCGAGAGCATCTCGCCGGCCATTCTCTCGGCGTCCTCCATCGTCCCCGAGCCTAACAGGACATGCTCGTCCTGCAGAGGATGGTTCAACGCAGCCAGAGCATTGCGGAAGCCTTCCAGCCGCTGGTCGCGCAAATTCAACTGATAAGGCTCGTCGGAATCAACTTCTCCGATATAACTGCAAGGCAGATACCCTTTGCGGGCAAAAAGCTCCGCGGCCAGGCCGCCTGCATAGAGGTTATCGCATTCGATAGAGCTGAAGCGCGGGATCGGCTGCTCGATGGATACGACCGGGAGCCCGGACTGGTGAAGATACTCCATTTCGGTGTCGGATATGTTCAACGCGGCGAGGATGAGCCCGTCCAGACGTTTGGCCAACGGAATGGAGTGGAAATAGCCGTTCAGCATGTTTTTCTTCGTGACGGAATACAGGATGATTTCGCAATTGGCAGGCACAAGAACTTGCGCGATTCCCTGAAGCCGCAGATTAAAGGAAGGGGTCATCTGGAACGGCGACAAAACCCCGATTCGTCCGATCTGACGGCTTCTTTTCGAGCCGGCGTTGCCGTGCGGGACGTAATCGAGCTCCAGGATGGCTTGCCGGATTTTCTCGTAGGTGGGAGAACCGGCTTTCATCTTGTTGTTCAAGTAATTGGAAACGGTACCTATGCTGACACCGGCTTTGGCGGCGACATCGTAAATGCTGGGATTAACCCGGATAGCCACAGGGGTCCTCCTTGAAGTTCTTTAATGTTCATTTTCATTTAAAAGCGCTGGAATAAAGGTACCCTATCCCTGCCGGATTGTCAACCGCCGCAGGGTCCAGACCAGGCCGAATCCCTTGCTAGGATTGAGTTTAGTGCGGCATCGACTTTGTTCGCAGAAGGCGGACGGACAATTCCGGAGGACAAAATCACTTTGACAAGGCGATTTTAATATGCTATTTTTAAATAGCTTTAATTAAAGTTCTTCAATTTCATTTCAATGAACAGCACATTTGCAGGAGGTGACCCCTTGCGCAGCACCGCCATCGGTTCATCTGAACGATTGCGGGCAGGGCCGAAATGATTCTCGAAATGATTCTATTGTAGAACTCCTTGTTAACGCTTGCAGCAAAACCCAAAATTTTAAGGATTAGAGGGGATCTGTGCAGATGAACACAAGAAAAATCGTCTCCATTATTCTGTTTATCGCGTTGTTGGCCGGTCTGGCGGCTTGCGGAAATTCGAACAATACAAATACAGGCGGCTCGAATTCGGAATCGCCAGGGGCATCGCCAAGCAGCGGCGGAGAGCTGCAGAAGGCGGAGCTGAATGTTTTCATCCAAATTCCCCGGTTCCGGACGCAGTTCGAGACGCTGGTCAATGCTTTCGTGGAGCAGCAGAAGCAAGAGAAGAACCGCGAAGTGAAAGTTAATCTGGAGATGCCGGAAGAATTCACGGGCAACGACGTGCTGAGAACGAGGTTCGCAACTGACAGCGCTCCGGACGTATTCAAGCTTCATGCGACGGAAGACGCGCCGCAATACGCAGCTGCGGGTTACCTGGAGGATTTGTCCGGTCAGCCTTTCGTGGCCAACTTGAAGGAAGAGATCCGCAATGCGGTCACCCAGAACGGCAAGATCGTCGCCCTGCCGATTGAAACGCCAATCTGGGGCTACCTGTACAACAAGAAGATTTTCGCGGAAAACGGCTTGACGCCGCCGAAAACCCTTACGGAAATGAAAGAGGTTATTGCGAAGCTGGAAGAGAAGAAAATCACGCCGTTCGTGCTTTCTTACAAGACTCCGTATATGACCCGCGTCCCTGTACAGTCGGTGCAGGCGACCTATCAATTCAACCATCCGGAATTCGTCGAGAAGATGAATAAGGGCGAAGGTTCCTATGCCGACATCCAGACGGATATGTTCAATGTTCTGGACCTGGTCAACGCGCATGGCACGGACAATGCGCTGGAGCTCGACGCCGACGGCGGAGCCGCCGCATTCGCAGCGGGCAAAGGCGCAATGTGGATTCAAGGCGTATGGTATGCGGAAGCGCTGCAGAAGCTGGACCCGAGCTTTGAATTCAGCGTGGCGCCGCTGCCGATCGACGACAATGCGGACAGAACGAGCGTGCTGCTGAGCACTTCGACTTCCCTGGCGGTATCTTCGAAGAGCCCGAACAAGGAGATTGCCTTGGATTTCATCAATTTCATCGTCAATAACGAGAAAGCCTCGAACGAGCTGTACAGCAGTCTGAAAGTCAATCCGATTTCCAATCTTCATACATTCGGCGTCGAACCGTGGGTAGAGGAGTCGATGACCTACAATAAAGTTCCCGAAGCGTACACTCCGGTCGGCGTGCTCGACAAGGCCGGACAGATGCTGCAAATGTACTACGCGGGTCAGGCGACGCAAGAGGAAGTCGTCAAGGAGCTTGACAAAGCCTGGGATCTGTTTAACCAAACGCAGTAAAACCTAATCTCGATGCAACGGAGGGCCTCCTCTTATTGGCTGGAGCAAGCGAGCGGGAGGCCCTGCTCTTTCGATAAGGAAAGCCGCGATTTCCCTTCAAGAGGTGGTTCGGCATGTTTTTGAAATCCTATAAACGCTATTGGTCGTTCTTCTTATTTCTGGCGCCCGCGCTGTTGTTCTTCAGCGTAATCACGATCGTGCCGCTGTTTCAAGGTTTGTTCTACAGCTTTACCAATTGGAACTTTATGAACCCGAATTACCGCTTGGTAGGCCTCGATAACTTCGTCCGCATCTTCCAGGACGACAAGCAGTTCATTCACTCGATGTTCTTTACGTTTAAGCTGGTCGTTGTGCTTGTTATTTTGCAAAACGCGATTGCGCTGGCTCTGGCGCTGTTGATCGATGCGAGCGCGAAGCGGCTGCAGGGGTTTTTCCGGACGGTCTTTTTTCTGCCCAATATGATCAGTCCGATCATCGCGACGTTCATGTTTACGTTTATTTTCTCCAGAGTGCTGCCGCAATTGGCGGAATCCGTGCCGTTCCTGGCTTTCCTTGACCAGCCCTGGTTCGGCAACCCGAATGTCGCGTTCTGGTCCCTTGTGATCGTTCATTTATGGCAAGGCGTGCCGTTGATGATGATTATTTATTTGGCGGGTCTTGTCGGCGTCCCTCATTCGTTGAAGGAAGCGGCCATCATCGACGGGGCGAATGCGTTCCAGCGACTGAAGAGCGTCATTCTGCCGCTGATTATGCCGTCGCTTACGATCTGTATGTTTCTGACGTTGAAAGATACTTTTAAAAGTTTCGATATCGTATACGCGTTAACGAAGGGCGGTCCCGGCACCAGTACGGAAGTGATGACGCTCAACATTTACCGGGAAGCCTTCTCGAGCAATTTCTTGTACGGATATGCCAGCGCCAAAGCGATGGTGCTGTTCATTATCGTATTGATCATCTCGGTCATTCAAATGAGCGTAATGAAGAAGCGGGAGGTGGAAGCGTGACGCAGTCCCACACTCAAAAATGGCTCATCGCGTTGGTGCTGCTGTTATGCGCCGCAGTATCCATCTCTCCGATCCTTCTGTCGCTCGTCAATTCCTTCAAAACGATCGGGGAAATTTTCGCTTCGGTGACCTCGCTGCCATCGAAGTTTCATTTCGAGAACTATACGGAGGCCTTTTCCCGAATCCACATGATCAGGAGCACGTTTAACACGCTGATCGTGTCGTTCATCGGCATCGGCGGCATCGTGGTGGCCGGCGCGCTGGCCGGCTACAAGCTGTCCCGGACGGGAGGCAAGCTGAGCGGCTTCATGTTCCTGCTGTTTGTGTCGGCGATGCTCGTTCCCTTCCACGCGATTATGATTCCGCTCACCCAGATTTCCATGGATTTGTCCCTGCATGGCCATATTGTCGGGCTGGGGCTCATTTGTATCGGACTTTCCGTAAACATGGGCGTGTTTCTGTACCATGGATTTGTCAAATCGATTCCGCGCGAGATGGAAGAGGCCGCGTATATGGACGGCTATGGCGAGTTCCGGACGTTTTTCGGAATCATTTTCCCGCTGCTGCTTCCGATTACGGTTACGCTCGGCATCATTATGTTCCTGTGGATTTGGAATGATTTTCTGCTGCCGATGCTGATGCTGACCGACAAAAACCAGTACACGATCGTGCTGTCGACGAACGTGCTGTTCGGCGAATACGTCAACGAATGGAATCTCATACTTGCCGCGTTGATTATTGCGGTGATTCCCGTTGTGCTTCTGTATGCCTTTTTCCAGAGATATATTATTCAAGGGCTGACGAACGGCGCGGTGAAGGGCTAAGCATCATGCCCTGCATCATGCCCACCGTCAATTCCAATAGGGATGGGAGTTTGCTATGACTATCAAAATCGGCTGCGCCGTGTGGACATTTACCGAACCCGCGCATAACCCTCCGTACGAGGAGGCCATTCAGACCGTCGGAGAGTTGGGTTTTGACGGAACGGAGCTTATTCTCCGGGATTTCGAAGACGTCGAAGGCTATTGGACGAAGAGCAAGATTCAGGAAATCAAAGGGCTGTTGTCCTCTTATAACTTGAACGTCTCGCAATTTGCGATGTTCCAGAATATTATGGCCGGCTTGGCCAGCCTCGACCCCGCGGAGAAGCGGCGTTCGATCGAGACGTTCAAGATCGGCTGCGGCATCGCGGCAGAGCTTGGCACAGACCTCGTCAACTTCGTCTCGCCTTGGCCTTGGACGATAACTTCTCCTAACTCGTATCTTCCGGAATACTACTATGTTAACGTGCCGGGAGTTGACCCGCGTCTGCGGAGCCTGGACAAGTTCCAGACGAAGCTGAAGGTCAATCTGCCGAAGCCGTTCGACGCGAAAGCGTATTGGGATAACCATATGGATTCGATCGCGCAGGTCACGGCCATCGCGAAATCCCACGGGATGAAGCTGGCGGTCGAAAATCACGCGAACACGATGACCCCGCATACGGATTCGGTGCTGCGGATGATCGATACGGTCAAAGCGGACAATCTGGGTGCCAATCTGGACTCGGTGTGGGCTTACGTGCAGCGCGAATATATCCCGTGGTCCATCCACAAATACGCGGACCGTCTATACCATGTGCATCTGCGCGACGGCGACGGCCTCGCTTCCTACAACTTGCCGGTCGGCTTCGGAAATATCGATTGGGTTGAAGTGTTCCGCGCGCTCAAAGCGATTCGTTTCGACGGATATGTGTCTATTGAGTGGGCTCACGATTCGAGGGTGAAGGAGAACGCCGCGCGGACGCTGGCTTATTTGCGGGAATTGATTGCGGAAGTGGAAGCGGAGTAAGCCTGAACGCGATTCAGACAGACATGGAAAGGAAGCTGGATATGACGATTAAACTTGGATGCGCGGCTTGGACGCTGATGGACGACTTTGCCCCGCCCTATGAAGATATTATTCGCAAAGTTGGAGAGCTCGGCTTTGACGGCATTGAGCTGATGCTGCGCAATGAGACGGATATTCGCGAATATTGGACGCCCGGGACGATCGCGGCGTTAAAAGAACGGTTGGCAGAGCAAGGATTGACGTTGACGCAGCTGGTGATGTTCCAAAACTTGACGGGGGGGCTCGCCAGTCTGGACGCCGCCGAGAAATCGGCTTCGATCGCCCACTTCAGAGCCGGATGCGGCATTGCGCGGCAGCTGGGTGCGGAATTCATCAGCATCGTAGCGCCGTGGCCGGAGACGATTACTTCCTCGACGCTGACGCTGCCGGAATATTTCTACCTTAACGTGCCGGATGCGCGGCTGCCCGGCATGGAGGACCGTTCGCTGCCGGAAGACTGGCGCTTTGAGACGAAATATCGCATTTCGCTGCCCGAACCATTCGATTGGGCGGTCTATTGGGAGAACTTCGTCGATTCCGTCAAGCAGCTTGCGGCAATCGCCGAGGAATACGGATTAAAGGTGACGATCGAAAACCGCAATCATACGATGGCTCCCCATACGGATTCCTTGCTGCGCCTGTTCGACCGTATCCCGAGCGCGAATCTCGGGGCGAATCTGAATACGGGACAATCGTTCCTGCAGCGGGAGTGCCTGGCGTGGTCCGTGCATAAATACGAGGACAAGCTGTTCCACATCCATGCCGTGGACGGCGACGGGCTGGCTTGCTACAATCTGCCTGCCGGCGACGGCACGATCGACTTCGAGGGCATCGTCGTGGCGCTGAAAGAGCTGAATTACGACGGATTCATCTCTCTGGAGTGGCTGAACGACGCCGACGCGGAGAAGAACGCGAAGCGATCGCTGGCTTATTTGCGAGAGCTGCTGGGATAAAGGGCTGCGGAAACCGGCGTGCAGGGGGGCTCTCCCGTGTGCGCCGGTTCCATTGAGGGAAAATCGGAGAACGCCTTGACGGGCGTTTTTTTCTTTGCATAAGAACCTGCCAAGAGGCCAATCTAAGGGAAGCGGAGGTGGTTATGATGGCAAGCAACGACGAGCTTTCGGTATCGCAGGAGGATCTGGTGGAAGCCTGGAAAAGAACGCTTCCCGAGCGGCTGGCTCCAGGGGACACGGCTGAAGTCTTCGCCAACGGAGCCGATCCGCGGGCTTTCCACGTTCACATCAAGACGCAAGGGCGGCAGATGATGGAGTTTGACTTTGCGGTCCAGTACGTCGACAGCAGGGAGATCGACATTCAGCTGAAGGACGTCGAGAGGGACGGACAGACGGTGGACGAACGGCCGGAACCGATTCAGGAGCTGATCGGCGACTACCGCCGGCACCTGCACGAGACCGCGCAAGCGCTGCATCATTTTACCCATATGTAGAAGGGACGAGGAAGATGGCGGACAAAAATCTGCGCAACGTCGTAAAATACCTGGAGAACGCCCCGGCGAATTCCCACCAGGCTCAGCAGAACCGGCAAAAGAAGAACGACCGTCGGCATCAGGATGCGCTTAACCACGATAAACCGACGGATCTGAAGCATCTGTAGCAGGAGGACGATAAAGCCATGAGCAAACCGAAGTCGCAGTCTGTGCCGCAGCCCGGCGAGGAGCACAGCGCCCGGCATTCCGTCGTCGATCACCAGCCCAACGAACCGCTGTCCGGCTCGAAGAAGGTCAAGAATCGCAACCATACCCGACATAATAACGCGGAAGGTTAATCGGACCGTCCGTTCCCCGATCCCGGCGACGAGCCGGGATTTTTGGTCTGCCGCCGAATATTTTGTTGCTCTCTGATACTGTGCACAGTTTACCCCTAGTATCTAGATTGATATAATGGATACATGACTACCGAAGGAGGAACTTCTCATATGTCCGACGCAGCACCAACCCTGGAGCCGCCGGGTGCCATAAAATCGGCGATTCCGGTTCACCACCATAAGCAAACTCCGTTAGAAATCGTTCGCCGTGTCGTCCTGATCACCATTGGAGCGATTCTTGTGGGAATAGCCCTAGAGATTTTCCTCGTTAACAATTCCATTATAGACGGCGGCGTTACGGGCATTTCGATTATGTCCTCCTACCTAAGCGACATTCCGATCGGAGTTTTCCTCTTTATCCTCAACCTACCCTTTCTCATTCTCGGTTATCGAACGATAGGCAAGACCTTTGCGTTATCCACCCTGCTCGGCGTAGCCATATTATCGATATCCACGGCGCTGCTGCATCCCTTATCTCCATTCACCGACGATATTTTGCTTGCCGCCGTGTTCGGAGGCATTTTCCTGGGAGCGGGGACGGGCATCGTGATCCGCGCGGGAGGCTCGTTGGACGGGACGGAGATCGTCGCAATCCTTCTGAATCGCAAGTCTCCTTTTTCCGTAGGCCAAGTGGTCATGTTTATCAACTTCTTCATTCTCAGCAGCGCGGGTTTCGTCTACAGCTGGGACAGGGCGATGTTCTCCATGATCGCTTACTATATTGCGTTTAAGGTGATCGATCTTACGATTGAGGGCTTCGACGAATCCAAGTCCTGCTGGATCATCAGCGAGCAGCACAAGGAGATCGGGGACGCGATTACGGCCAGACTGGGTCGCGGCGTAACTTATTTGCACGGCGAAGGCGGTTACACCGGGGACTCCAAGAAAGTGATTTTCTGCGTCATTAACCGGCTGGAAGAGGCGAAGCTGAAGACGATCGTGGGAGAGATGGATCCCGGAGCGTTCCTGGCCGTAGGCAACATTCACGATGTCAAGGGCGGTCGCTTCAAAAAGAAAGACATTCACTAGGGCGTGTATGCCTACTCCGAGGAAAGCAGATGTTGCCGAATTTTCGTTCCATGCAAGGAACTTTTGTGAAGGCGTACCGGGGTACGTCAAGCAAAAGTGACGCAGCAGGGGGCGAAAAGGCGGTGATAGATGCCCCTGAGCGGGTTGGCATACACGCCCTAGCAGAGACGTCAGGATTTTAACAAAACTTTAACGCGCAAAGTCTTTCCCCCCGGGGGGAAATAGGATACAATGAACTTTGCTTGATTTTCATTTGTTTTTCAGAAGGGTAGACATTATTTGGAAGGGGTTTTTGCATTTTGTTCAAGCGTAAAATGGGTTTTGCCCTCGTCGCGCTTATGTTGACGATTGCCCTGGCACTCAGCGGCTGCACAACCAAAGACAAGTCGCCGAAGGACGCGCTTCAATCGTCGATGTCCAAATCAGCGGATATTAAATCTTATAATTTTACGGGCAGCATGGTATTCGAGGATTTCAATTTCCCGGCGGAAGGGGACGGCGCCGCGGAAGCGGCAGCTGCCTTGAATCTGATGAAGAGCGCCGAGCTCTCCTGGACCGGGGCGTACCGCGCCGATCCGATGCTGATGGAGCTGAACCTTAAGCTGGCTCTGCAAGGCGATCTGGCGATCACCTTCAACATTCCGGTAGTGATGACGCAGAAGAAAGTATGGATCAAGGTTCCGAACATTCCGATGCTGCCGATTCCGGAAACGGTTGTCGACAAGTTCATTGAGCTCGACTTGGAGCAGCTGGCGGAGGAAGCCGGCCAACCGCTGCCTAACGTTGACGTGGCGAAATCCCAGAAGTTCGCGAACGATCTGATGGAAATCGTGTTTAAGCATGTCGATGCGGACACGCATTTGAAGACGGTCAAAGCGAAGGATGTCGGTTTGCCTTCCGACGTTAACGCCAGCCAAGTCGTGCAATTCCACCTGGATCAGTCCCAACTGGAAACCTTCGTCAATACCGTGATCGAGAAGATCGCTCCGGAAGTGATCGAGCTGCTGTCGACGAACGCGGAATACCGCGACATGCTGCAGCTGAAGCAAGAAGACCTCGATCAAGCGAAGGCGGAGCTGGAAAACGCGAAGAGCGGCGATGCGTCCGAGGCGATTGCGGAAATGAAGCAGGAGCTTAAGAAGCTCGACGTAACGGTTAATTACGCGATCGACAAGAAAGACTACCCGATCTATACCGACGCCAAGATCAGCGCCGCGATCGAATCGGAAGAGCTGACGGGCAGCGTGGGCATCAAGGTCGTCTCCCACATGACGGGCATCAACGAGGCGCCGAAGTTCGAGATTGGCGAGCCGAAAGCCGAAGAAGTCATGACGTTGGAAGAAGTCGAAGCCGAAATGGGCGGTTTGCTCGGCGGCTTTGGCGGAGAGTTCTAAGTTAGAAATCAAGCAAAAGGAAGCCCTCGCCACAGCGGCGGGGGCTTCTTCTAGTGTGCCACGCATGGCGATTAACTAGGCGGTGAAAGTCCGCTGTGGGGGCTTGTAGTTGCCAACCACTAGCCAAGAGCAAGGGTGCCCATCGCGAGGTGGAATCTGAAGGAAGCTGGAGGCAAAATCCCGACCCGAGGAACACGAACATCATCAGGCATGAAATGCGGGACGAGTTTGCTAGACAAAACGAAATCCAATTAACTACACGGACGCATTCATGTAAATGTTGCGGGTACATGGGAGGAAAGTGAATCGTCTTACCGTGGGAGGTCTCATGGACGTGAGGAGATGCGCTTCGAATCACGGTTGAAACAAGATTTACCATGAGAAGTCAGCAGAGG
>NZ_JBHMDN010000061.1:0-890 GCF_042431195.1 Cohnella cellulosilytica | reverse complement strand
GTATGAGGAGAATCCGATTGCGACGGGGGAAGAGTAAGAGCGGGAAGACCGCGTGGGACGCGGAGTATGGGGCTGTGACAGGTTACGAGAGAATGACCTGTTGCAGCCCTCTTTGGGCTTTTCGGTCAACAGCTTGCAAACAAGAACCCGACGAAAGCAGTTGCAAGAACCCCGGAACCAACCACAGTAAGGCGGTCGGGTCAGGTTGTTGTTGAACGCTTGTCGGTTTCGCTTCCGGTCATCCACAAACAGGCGCGGCGCAACCTTTCGTACGGAGCAAGAGCCGGAGCGCCGTTGGGAGCGATTCGCTTGGCTTTCCTTGGCGTTCCCGATATCCTCCGGTTTGACAGCATCGGGAACGGGAGCCGTTCGGAGCGCCAAGGTTCAGACAGCCCAGCCGTTCCATTTTGTTGCTGGCTGTAAAGATGAAAAGCATTATTCAGCCACAACCCCGGTAGGGTCAAAAGCGGAGCGCTAGCTAAACTTAGAAGAAGGAGTATATTATTATTCTTTCTCTATTTTTCTTTTGCCCTGTTCTGTCACTTCGCTGTCACCCGTTGTCACCCGTTGTCACCTTCTGTCACCGTGGTGGCAGTTCCGCTCGCTCCTTCTCTGCGGTTCCGAGCTTCACTTTTGTCACATTGTCACCTTCGGATCTCGGTTCCGGGCTACAAGTTGTTGTGCTACCTTGTTCTTCGGTTCGCATCGGTATCCTCGGGTGACAGTGTGACAAAACTTGCTCCGCTGATCCTTCTCTGCGGCTCCCGTCCACTGCCACCGCTGTGACAGCAAGTGGCAGTCAACCGGGGCAAGGTATGCCCAAGTGACTGCCACGAATTTTGCGGGTGATCGGTTCATGGTGACAACGGTCAGGAGCGGACGGTTGCTGC
>NZ_JBHMDN010000060.1:0-613 GCF_042431195.1 Cohnella cellulosilytica | reverse complement strand
CTATGCTTGACCCACAGTGAATCCAATAAATGGGAGGGGCTAAAACGAGGTATATCGACGGTGCTTGAGTACCGTATGCAGCTCGTTTAAGCCTCTCCAAAGCACCTTGACCCCTGGGTCGCCATCCCCTTTGCGACCTAGAAATCCGCCAAGCTTGGCGAGACAGAGGACAGCGGTTTGGATGGTTGGAGGTGTGGGAGGTGCTGTAGAAGTCCGATGCGCGATGCAATACAGTACTTTCCACTCCTCCTCCTCCAAATAGAGCGTGCAACAGGCTTCGGGAAGCTGACGGGCCAAATAGGTCATGCCCAGAATGCGAACCGATATCAGGGAATAGATCAAAATCAGCTTTTGCAAACGTTCCGCCGTCCGATTTTGTAACTTCTCAATGGCACAGCCACTTTTTAAGATGTAGTGAAATCGCTCGATCTTCCACCTTTGCATGTACCAGTTGATTTTCTCGACCGCTTCCTCCAGACTTTCCACCGCCAAACTGGTCACCAAATACCACGCAATCGGCTCTACACCCGCAGGTGGATTCAGTTCGCGCACATACACAATAGATAAGGACGCACTCCGACTGTTTAACCATTTATTGGGTAGGTTGGCTGGG
>NZ_JBHMDN010000059.1:0-1256 GCF_042431195.1 Cohnella cellulosilytica | reverse complement strand
GTCATCCCGGGCACTCATCATAACGGCTTCTCGCAGTACGAGAACGTCGACATGTCGGTCAACACGTTCCACGCGCAGATCAAGGACATCGACGAATCGAAGGCCGTCTACTTCGAGCTGGAGCCGGGCGAATGCTCGCTGCACGACTCGCGGATCATCCACGGGGCGGCGGCCAACACGAGCCCGTACCGCCGGTGCGGGTACACGATGCGGTTCATCTCCACGGACACGAAGGTGATTCCGGAGAAGAACGAGAACTGGGAAATCATATTGGCTCGCGGCGTCGATCTGGCCGGCAATACCTACGTGAAGATCTAATCGGCGGCAGGGCGCGCACAGGGGCACCGGGCGACCGTGCCCCTTGCTCTATTTCGGGAAGGAAAAGCACAAACGAGAGGTGAACGGGATGGAACGCGGAATTTATTTCGACGGCTGGTACCGGGACGAGCACTGCTATCATCCGAGCCTGCCGATGCGCAGGACGCAGATGGTGGAGGACCTGGTCGACTACGAGGCGACGCTGCTCGTCTGGTCGGCGCTCGGAGGCGGCGTCGTGTCGCTGCCCTATTTGGAGGAAGAGGCCTACGGCGAGGTGCCGTCCCGTCTGCGGATGTACGGCTACATGAACGATCGCGAATTTATCCGCGAATGCGACAAGCACGGCATCAAGGTGTTCGGCGTCGTGTTCGAGGTGCAGGGCTGGGAGTTCCCGGCCGAGATCAGCGCGGACGAGACGAAGCTGCTCGGGCTGAACATCATGCGCGGCGAAGGGAAAAAGGTGACGTACGGCCTGCGCGAGTTCAGCCAGGACAAATATCCGAAGCTGTTCCCCAAGACATTCCGCGACTACTTCCCGGACGGGCTCGTCAACAGCGACGGCGAGCAGGTAACCGATCTGTGGGCGGAATGCGCCGCCCGCAAAATGGACGGCACGGCTGTCCACGCCGCCTGGGTGGAGGTCGTCGGACACGAGCAGCAGTGCTATCAGATGTGCCGCAACAACCCGGTATGGCGGGCGTATCTGAAGAAAATCATCGAGATCCAGATCGACGCGGGCGTGCACGGCGTGCATCTGGACGAATGCGAGCTGCCGATTACGGCGATCGGCTACGGCGGCTGCTTCTGCAAGGACTGCATGAAGCAGTTCAACGCCTACCTGGCGGAGCGGCAGCGGAAGGGCGATCTGCCCGCGGCGCTGCAGGCGATGGACCTGGAAACGTTCCATTACGGGGAATACCTGAAGGCGCAGGGCGCCG
>NZ_JBHMDN010000058.1:0-567 GCF_042431195.1 Cohnella cellulosilytica | reverse complement strand
GGGGTAGATGATTGGGGTGAAGTCGTAACAAGGTAGCCGTATCGGAAGGTGCGGCTGGATCACCTCCTTTCTAAGGAGCTCTTCGGAGCTATAAAGACCACGGTCCAGTTGCAACCGCAAGGTTGTCAACAAAGTGGGAGTGGCAAACCGTTTCTTACGCTCAAGTTCAGTTTTGAAAGAGCAATCATCTTCACGATGATGATCTTTCAACTTGTACCTTGAAAACTGGATAGCGAACCAAACGACATGAACGTTTTCGAATGAACATGTTAGCGCGAAGAAGAAGTATCGTCTTGCCTTTACTAGTGTCAACTCATGCTGACGACCGGAGTTTGCCTTTACAGTCAAACTTAACGGATCGCAGCGGACTGACAACTGAAGTCCAGTCTTACGACTGAACTTAACAGTTGCAGGTAACTGACAACCGAATATTGTCCTTACGGTCAATATTAACGGTTGCAGATAGGTTAAGCTAATAAGAGCGCACGGAGGATGCCTAGGCGCCAGGAGCCGATGAAGGACGCGACGAACCGCGATAGTGCTTCGGGGAGTTGTAAGTGAACGTTG
>NZ_JBHMDN010000057.1:0-510 GCF_042431195.1 Cohnella cellulosilytica | reverse complement strand
CAGCAGGTTCGGGTCCGTTGTCTCGCGCAGGTCGATGTTGTCGGCATACAGCAAACCACTGCCATTGCCCGTCCCGTTCGCAGAAAGTCTGACGCTGACCTGCGCACGAACCGTCCCCTCCGGTGCGACACTACGTTTCTCCAAATGCGCGAAGCCCGTTATAGCCGTCTCCTGACGGACATAATCCTGACCAAGACTGCTGTTGCTTGCATTATAGTATTGGATATGCAGCTCCGCGAATGCATTCTGCAGCTGTGCTGCATAGATATCCCCGGATAACAGGTACGTTTTGCCGCCTTCAACTGCCACCGATTGCAAGACTTGCGCTCTCGCCCATGGCACCAGACCCGTCGCTTCCACCTTTAACGCTCGGCTGCCTGTGCTCTCTTCCACAACAAGTTGTCCTGTTGCGGACGCATCGATATCCTTTGTCCAAAGTGCAATGTCGGACCCGATAGATTGCGTAAACCCACCGTTGCCCAACAGGTTGCCCTCGTCCTCAATCAGCGG
>NZ_JBHMDN010000056.1:0-789 GCF_042431195.1 Cohnella cellulosilytica | reverse complement strand
AAGGACGTCTACAATGCCTACGGCCTGCTCTGCGGCTTGAACAGCCACGACCTGTCGGCGATGCGGGAGCTGCTCGGCATGCCGAAACGGGTCGTATCGGCCAAACAATGGAACGGCGGCGGCTATATCGCCGCGATTCTGGAATTTGACGGCTACTACGCGACGTTCGAGACGGGGGTGGACGACCAGCGCCGGTTCGACGCCCATATCGAGGTGTTCGGACGGACGAAGTCGATGACGGTCCAGTACGACACGCCGTATATCCGCCATTTGCCGACGACGCTGAACGTCAAGGAAACGATCGACGAGGCGTACGTGGAAACCGCGAACCGCCCGACGCTGAAAGACCCGTACACGGTGGAGCTGGAGCATTTCTACGAGGTCGTGACGAAAGGGATCGTCCCGAAGACGACGCCGGAGGACTACAAGAACGATCTTGAGATTTTCAGAATGATCGCCGAGGCGCTTCTTTAAACGAACGGAGGAGAAACGAACATGACGCATTTACTGACGAAAGCCGAAGTCGACGCCTATGGAGAACAAGGATATACGCTGTACAAGAAACCGGTGTTTTCCAAGGAAAAGATGGATAAGCTGCGGGGCATTTTCGAGGATCACCTGGCGGAAAAAGGAGATAAGCTGTCCGACGAGCTGGATACGCCGCACTTTCGCGACAAGCGGCTGTTGGAGTTTCTGCTGGCCGACGAGGTGCTCGACCTGGTCGAGCCGATCATCGGGCCGAACATCATGCTGTGGTCGAGCCACTTCATCTGCAAGGACCCTTACGTG
>NZ_JBHMDN010000055.1:0-446006 GCF_042431195.1 Cohnella cellulosilytica | reverse complement strand
ATCCCCTCATATGATCTGACATCTAAACCCTGTGAAATCCTGCGAATGAGTGAGCATTCGTGAGAAAACCCCCTAAACCCGAGGGACGGTCTGCCAGACCGTTACGCCAGCGCATTCGAGCAGATGCCCCCTTTTAGCGGCCTGACAGACCGTTACGCAAGCCCATTCGGACAGTTGCACGCTTTTAGCGGTCTGACAGACCGTTACGCCAGCGAATTCGAGCAGATGCCCCCTTTTAGCGGTCTGCCAGACCGCTACGGGGCGGCTTCGACCGATTTTGGAGCCTGAAGGCTCGAAGGAATCGCCGATCAGAGCACGGGTAAAGTCGTAGCGGAGGCAAAGCGGAGGTTAATCTATTTCGTGCACCTTTACTTCACAAGATTCTGGCGAGTGTCCTGTGCGCCGACTGGTCAGCCGCAGTTTTTTTCCATAAATTCCAAGCTGCCCTGAAAGAGAACCAATGATAATGCGCAAAGGGTATGTACCTCCTGAAGGAAGTACATACCCTTATCTTTAAATATCGATTATCTCAAGCAAATCTGCTTAGGGGGGCAGCCCCTTCTATACATTTATGTCAGCCCGTCTCGGCTTGGGGCTCCCAGTTCGAATCCTCGTCCTTGTGCACGATGATTCGGGAAATCCGCAAGTGATCGGTCTCTTCTATCGTAAACCGGAAGCCTTCCTCGGCTACGACGAACTGGTTTTTCTTCGGCGGGTTCTCGATCTGGGAATAAATCCAGCCTCCGATCGTGTCGTAATCGTCGGTGGGCAGATCGAGCCCGAAGAAGCTGTTCACCTCTTCGATGAGCATCATGCCGTTGATGGAGTACGTATGGTCGTCGCGCTGCTCCACATCGGGGCGTTCCTCGTCGAATTCGTCCTGAATTTCGCCGACGATCTCTTCCATAATATCTTCCAGCGTAACCAAGCCCGACGTTCCGCCGTATTCGTCGATCAGAATCGCGATCTGCGTCTTCTTCTTCTGCATCAGCTTAAGCAGCGCGCTGATCGGCATGCTCTCGGGCACCGTCGTCATCGGGCGCAGCAGGTCGCGAATGTCCAGGACGGCGTTGTCCGGCACCTTCAGCAGATCCTTGATATGCACGAATCCGATAATGTTGTCTTTGTCCCTCTCGCATACGGGATATCTCGTATGCATCTCCCGAAGCGCAATCGTCCGGTTTTCCTGGAAGCTCAGATTGCCGTACAGGCAAATCATTTCGGTCCGCGGAATCATAATCTCCCGGGCGTTCGTCTCCGAAAATTCGAAAATGTTATCCATTAGCGTAAGTTCGGTGTTGTCGATCAATCCGCTCTTGTGGCTTTCCTGTACCAGAATCCGAATCTCTTCTTCCGTATGCGCGGTTGTCGTATCTTCCTTCATATCGATGCCGAACGGCTTCAGCAGCAAACCCGCCGTCCCGTTAAGCAGCCAGATAAACGGGTTCATCACCTTGCGGAAAAAGACCAGCGGAGCGGCCGTGAGCAATGTGACCGTCTCGGCTTTGCGAATCGCGACCGATTTCGGCATCAATTCCCCAAGTACGATATGAAGCACCGTAATGAACGAAAAACCGATGATGAAGGATATCGGATGAATCAGACTCTCGTTGAGATGCACCGCTTGAAACATTGGCTCGAGCATGCGGGCGATCGCGGGTTCGCCGATCCAGCCCAGTCCGAGCGAAGTCAGCGTAATGCCAAGCTGGCAGGCCGACAAGTAAGCGTCCAGGTGTCCGATCAGATGAGAGGCCACCTTCGCTCTCTTATGTCCTTCTTGCACCAAGGAGTCGATCTTCGAGCCTCGCGCTTTAACCATCGCGAATTCCGCAGCCACGAAGAAACCGTTCAGAAAAACCAACGCAAAGATCAAAAGCAAATCCACGCCTAACGGAAAGGGGTCAGGGTCCAAATGTTTCCTATCCTCGCCGATAACGGGGAGGACAGGTACACCTCCTTATCGAATAAGAAATATAAAAACAGAAAACTCTATTCCTTATAGCTTAGACGGTTTCGATCCCCCCGTCAAACGGCGGCCGACCTCGTAATCCGCCGTAGTAACCATCTGTATTCGCTTGAGCCTGCCACCTATGCCGATTTTTCGGGCTTAAAGGCCGGATATCCCCGATTCCAACGAAAACCGCCCGTTTTCTCGGCTCAGATGCGTTATTCCTTCGCAGGAGGCGGCTTGTTCGCTCGCACTCCCTTATCCGCGCTTGCCTCTGCGCTTTAGCTGATTTTGTCGAATTTTATCCTCCATTCCTTGCTCGGTCGCCTCGTAGAAAACGGGGGAAGACAGCTTGTCCGGAAAATAGTTCTGTTCGACGTAATGGCCGGGATAATCGTGCGGATATTTGTAGCCGACGTGGCCGAGCTTCTGCGCGCCGCTGTAATGCGCGTCTCTCAGATGCAGCGGAACCTCCGCGGACTTGACGGCATCGAAGGCCGCCATCATCTTCCCGATCGTCGTCGCGATCGCGTTCGACTTCGGGCTCTCCACCGCGAACAGAATCGCCTGCGCCACGATATATTTGGCCTCCGGCCAGCCGATGCGGTGATACGCCTCCATCGCGCTGACGGCCTGCACCATCGCCTGCGGGTTGGCCAGTCCGATATCCTCGCTGCAGGCGACCGTCAAGCGGCGAAGGAATACCATCGGGTCCATCCCCAGCTTCTCCACCGCGTACAGAAACCAGAACAGCGCCGCGTCGCTCGAGCCGCGCACGCTCTTGTGGAACGCCGACAGCACGTCGTACTGGGTGGATTCGTCGGCGACGACCGTCGGCTGGCGAATCGATTCCTCGGCGATTTCCATCGTCACGCGGACCGTGCCGTCCGGCTCGGAAGGCGTCGTCACCGCCGCCAGCTCGAGCGCGGTCAGCGCCCGGCGAATATCTCCGTTGGCCATCGCGGCGATATGCTCCAGCGCCTCCTCGTCCACCTGCAGCTTCATGAAGCCGAGACCTTTGACCGAATCGGCCAAAGCCCGGCGCATCGCGGCGAGCGAATGCTCCTTCGTGAGCGGCTGCAGCCGAAACAGCGTGGACCGGGACAGCAAAGCCCCGTTCACGGAATGGAACGGATTTTCCGTCGTAGCGCCGATAAAGATGATAATTCCCCGTTCTACGGCCGGAAGAAGAGCGTCCTGCCTGGCGCTGTTGAACCTGTGCACCTCGTCGAGGAACAGAATCGTCTTGCGTCCGTACATATTCTTGCTGCTTTCCGCCCGTTCGATCACCTCGCGCACGTCCTTGACGGAAGCGTCGACGGCGTTCAAGCGGACGAAATCGCCCTGCGTCTGTTTGGAAATAATGTGCGCCAGCGTCGTCTTGCCGCAGCCCGGAGGACCGAACAACAGAATGGACGATACGACGTCTCCTTCGATCGCTCTTCTGAGCAGTTTGCCCGGGCCCACCACATGCTCCTGCCCGATGTATTCGTCAAGCGTCTCCGGCCGCATGCGGTCGGCGAGCAGCCGCCCGCGCGGTTCCGACTCCGCCTGAAAGCTGAATAAATCCATTCGTATTCCCGCCTTTCTTCCTTAATATCATATCAGAAACATGCGCTTCCAGGAAGAGAAGACGATCATACGTTCTTGTTCAGCCCGATATCCATTCCTTCACGATCTCTCTTCTCTCGCGGATATAGTTGCGGATAACGAACGGTTCTCCGATAAAGTCCCGATAAGGCCACTTTCGGCTATCGTCGTTTCTGAGGTGCGGAGCGATCTTCTCCATCATTCTCTCCGCGATCGGCAGCAGCCGTTTTTCCGTAAACGGACCGTTCAAGGCCTGCTGTAAAATGGATCGGTACTGTCGGCGCGCCGAAGGAAAAGCGAGCAATTCGTTGGTAAGGACGTTATATCCCGCTACCCGCACCAGATCGCTCTCGACGATTCGCCCGTAGCAGTTGCGTCCCCACGTCCCCTCGTAGTCCCAGGGAATCATCCGCAGCTTGCCCGTTCTCTTGCTGCGATAGATCGCGTAGTTCTGCTCGAAGCCGTCGTAATTCCCCGTCAGCACCGCTCCGGCCAGCCAGCGCAAATAATTGTCCACGTCCAGCCGCGAACGGATGAAGGCTTCGGTTTTCGCTCCGCCGAGCGTATTCAAGCCTTTGATGAAAGCCGACAGCTTCGCTTTCTCGCCTTTAACGCCGAACCGGTGCTCGTAGCCGGCGAGCAGCGATCTTTTCGGACGGCCCGACTCGGACGAGATCAATCCGAAATCCGCCCGGTTGTTGATCGCGTAGAACAGCGACGATGCCCCGATTTTCCGCCGGGCGAAGAACAGCCTCTCCACGCCTTCGATTTCCAGGTAGACGCCTTTGGATTGGCCGTTGACCGTAAGGATGACATGCTTCGCGCGGGGGGCGGGGACGCCGATCATCGGGAAGAAAGCGAAGGAAAGCGCGTTGCGAATCATCGACGGGTCGTCGTACTCGGCATTATAGTGGAAGACTTGTTTTTGTCCGGCGACCTCGTACGACTTTTTCGGATAGCTCCGCGTATGTCCGCCCCGATATCGCACCATGACCGAGGCCATTGCGCCGTTCGTGCTCATTTTGCCGGGAACGTAGCGTTCGTTCCACAGGTTCTTCTCCATTGCGCGGCTCGCTTCTTCCTTCAGCCGAATCGCCCTGACCGGTAGAGCCATGCACTCTCCGCCCTTCTTCTGGATGCGTCGTCTGAATCAGCGTATGTCTCCCCGGCATTGGCGGAAACGGCGTCTGTCTATATCCGGCGAACCAAGAATGACGGAGCCTCTTTCCTCCGACAAGGACGATTCCCTTTCAAGGAAGCCAATCCTTCGGAGCTTTTTCCGGTGCAACGGCTATCGTTCCGCGGATGTCAAAAAGAAGCCCTGTCGGCAAAATCGGCGAAGGGCTTCTATCGATGAACATGCGCGTTTGCTTGCGGTCAGGTACGCTTTTTGCCGCAAGGTCTCTTGGGGATTCTGTGGCCCCGGCGGCCCTTGCGGCAGTCGCAGCGATGTCCGCGCTTTGGCTTGCGTTTGGGACGCCTGACGACGCAGCGGCCCGGACGGCGCGCGCGGCCTCCTTTACCCGTATGACCGCCGGTTCGTTCTCCCTGCTCTCCGTCGCCGAGGTATCCGCCCCCGGTGCCTCCTCCCGGATGGCCTGCGCCGAGGTAGCCTCCCGTGCGGCCCGCTCCGAGATAGCCTTCAGTGCGCTCTCCCGCGTCGCCGGCTCCAGGGTAACCTCCGGTATGCCCTCCTGTACGGCCCGCTCCGGGATAACCTCCGGTTTGTCCTCCCGTTGGGCCGACGCCGGGATGACCCCCGGTATGGCCCCCTGTGCGGCCTGCTCCAAGATAACCTCCGGTTCGTCCTCCCGTCCGGCCGGCTCCGGGATGACCTCCGGTATGGCCTCCCGTGCGGCCCGCTCCGAGGTAACCTCCGCTTCGTCCTCCCGTCCGGCCGGCGCCGGGGTGACCTCCGGTATGGCCTCCCGTGCGGCCCGCTCCGAGATAACCGCCCGTGCGGCCGGCGTTAGCGCCCCAATTTCCCCAGGTTTGCTGGCCGTAATTCGGTCCCTGCGCCGGCACTTGCTCCGCAGGCGCCTGCTCGATCGGGGTTAGCGGCCGTCTCCTCTTTTTTCCTCCGCCCGTCCTTCGGCACTTGCAAGGGCGGACGCGCTTCGGATGCCGTTTGCCGCCTCCATGCAACAGCATGCTCAATGAAACTGCACCTCCTGTGTAAAGATCATACAGCTTATGAGCGATAGCCGAGCTGCGATAGAGACAGGCGCAGCATCGCCGCGAAAACGGGCGCATGCACTCCGGCAATCGCGGAATTTTCACGCCCCTTCGGACTACCTCCCGTATCCGCCGGCCGCAGGGATTCATACATTTAGAGTACAACCCCGCTCTCCCTTAGGGTAAGGAG
The DNA here is from genome assembly GCF_042431195.1 of Cohnella cellulosilytica. Lineage (NCBI taxonomy): Bacteria > Bacillati > Bacillota > Bacilli > Caryophanales > Paenibacillaceae > Cohnella > Cohnella cellulosilytica. The sequence continues at coordinate 440,103 of NZ_JBHMDN010000055.1, read as the reverse complement.
GTGCGTCCGCCCTAATGATCGCTTACATGAACGAATACGTAGCCTTGACGACCGCCGGCGGGAGGCATACCGTCACCGGCAGGCTGGTCGATCAGAGCGCCGATCTCGTCGTCCTGTACGACGGAACGCGATTCATCTACGTGCCGCTTGTCCATATCGCGCAGTTGACTCGCTGTCCTCCGCCGATCCGTTCGGCGGAGGAGATTCCCGAACCGCCGCTGCAGCCGGCGACCGAATTATCCTACCGCAAAGTGCTGCTGAACGCCAAAGGCGTATTTTCCGAGCTGTACGTCGCCGGCAACCGGACGATCCACGGCTACGTCACCAGTGTCATGAACGACTTTTTCGTCTTTAATTCGCCGGTGTATCGCTCCCTCTACGTGGCGATGCGGCATCTGAAAATGCTCGCTCCCTTCGCTCCTCTCCGGCTGCCGTACGCGTTGGAGCGGATCAAGCTTCCGGCCCGGCCGGCCGCTTCGCTCGCCCGCACATTCGATCAGCAGCTCGGAAAGCTGGAAAACGAGTTCGTCATTTTGAATTTGGGAGAATATCCGAGGCAGATCGGTCTGCTGAAAACGGTCGACAACCACCTGCTCGAGCTCGTCGCCGCGGACGGAACAAGCTCTTATATGCATCTGGATCATGTCCGGACGATCCATCTTCCTTGAAAGCAAAGAAGGAGCCGTCTCATAAGCGAGAAGTCGTACCGAACCTTTATCGATGAAAGAGGCTTTCACTTTTTCATCGATAATGCCGTACGCCCTGCTTATGGGACAGCCCTTCTCCGTTGTCGGCTTGCTTATTTCTTCCGGCGAGCAATCAGCCGGCTCATCCTTGCGCTTTTCCCGCTTCCACCAGCTCGCGGAACACGACGCTGACCATAATCAGGCCCGCGACCGGGGGCACGAAGGCGTTGCTCGACGGCGGCTGCTGGGCTTTGCGGATTTCCGGCGCGGTGTCCGGAACGATCCGCTGCGTGACGTCCACCCGCGGCCGGATCGGCTCTTCCGTCGAGAACACGACTTTGACCCCTTTTTTGATCCCCGCTTCGCGCAGCTTCCTGCGAACGACGCGGGCGATCGGATCGACCGTCGTCTTGGAAATATCGGCGACCTGGAACCGGCTCGGGTCCATCTTGTTGGCTGCGCCCATGCTGGAGATGATCGGAATGCCGCGCTCGAGGCATTGTTTCATCAGATGCACCTTGTAGACGATCGTATCCGACGCGTCGATGACGTAGTCCAGCGGATACTTGAACAGCTCCTCGTAAGTCTCCTCCGTGTAAAACATCCGCAGGGCGATCGCGTCGCATTCCGGATTGATCAGCTTGATCCGTTCCTTCATCAGCTCCGCCTTCGGCTGTCCGACCGTCGTCGTCAGCGCATGGACCTGCCGGTTGACATTCGTAATATCGACGACGTCCTTATCGATCAAGATTATGCGGCCGATCCCCGAGCGGGCCAGCGCCTCGGCGGCGATGCCGCCGACTCCGCCGATGCCGAGCACGGCCACCGTGCTTCCCTTCAACTTCTCGAGCCCTTCTGGTCCGATCGCCAGCTCCGTTCTGGAAAATTGGTGCAACATCGGTATGCTCGCTCCTTTTGGTTAGCCTTCGCTTTGCTCGTCCGCTCCGCCTGCGGGCACGGCTTCCGGGGCGGCGTTCTTCGCCTGCGCGGCGACCGCTTTCGCCGACAGTCGGACATGCAGATCCTCCAGCTGGCGTTCGGCGACCGGCGACGGAGCGTCGCAGAGCAGATCGGTAGCGCTGGCCGTCTTCGGGAAGGCGATCGTCTCGCGCAGGTTCGTGCGTCCCGTCAGCAGCATGACCAGACGGTCCAGGCCGAACGCGATGCCGCCGTGAGGAGGCGTGCCGTATTCGAACGCGTCGAGGAAGAAGCCGAACTTCTCCTTCGCTTCCTCCAGCGAGAAGCCGAGCGCCTTGAACATTTGCTCCTGCACGTCGCGGCGGTAGATCCGCATCGAGCCGCCTCCGACCTCGTAGCCGTTCAGCACGATGTCATAAGCCTGCGCGCGGATCGCGCCCGGATCGGTGTCGAACAGCGCCAGATCGTCGTCGTTCGGACGGGTGAACGGATGGTGCTCGGCGACGAAGCGCTTCGCTTCCTCGTCCCAGCCGAGCAGCGGGAAGTCGACGACCCACAGGAATTTGTACGCGCTGTTGTCGATCAGGCCGAGCTCGCGGCCGACCTTCAGCCGCAGGTTGCCCATCACGTCGGCGGCCGTCTTCAGCTTGTCGGCGGAGAACGTGATCAGATCGCCTTCCTCGACGCTCAGACGCTCGGTCAGCGCCGCGATCTCCTCCGGCTTGAAGAACTTCACGATCGGTCCGTTCCACTTGCCTTCCTTCACGGTAATCCAGGCGATGCCCTTGCCGCCGTAACGCGCCGCGAACGGCTGCAGATCGTCGAGCTCCTTGCGGCTCCAGCTGGCGCAGCCTTTGGCGTTAAGCGCCTTGACAACGCCGCCCGACGCGGCGACGGACGCGAACACCTTCACGTCGCTGCCCTTGACGATGTCCGTGACGTCTTCGATCTCGAGGCCGAAGCGAAGGTCCGGCTTGTCGGAGCCGTACTTGTGGATGGCGTCATGATACGTCAGACGCTGGAACGGAGTCGGAATGTCGACGCCGATCGTCTCGCGGAACAGCCGCGCCATCAGCTGCTCCATCATGCCGAGAAGCTGCTCCTGGGACACGAATGACGTCTCGATGTCGACCTGAGTAAATTCCGGCTGGCGGTCGGCGCGAAGGTCCTCGTCGCGGAAGCAGCGCGCCACTTGATAATAGCGTTCCAGGCCGCCGATCATCAGCAGCTGCTTGAACAGCTGCGGCGACTGCGGCAGGGCGAAGAACTCGCCCGGATGCACGCGGCTCGGCACCAAATAATCGCGCGCGCCTTCCGGCGTGCTCTTGGTCAGAATCGGCGTCTCCACGTCGATAAAGCCGTTCTCGTCGAGGAAGTCGCGGAACACCTTGGTCGCCTTCGAGCGGAGCAGCAGCGTCTTCTGCATTTCCGGGCGGCGCAGGTCGAGGTAGCGATACTTCAAGCGCAGCGATTCGTCCACCTCAACTCCGTCTTCGATCGGGAACGGAGGCGTCTTCGCCGCGTTGATCACTTCCACTTCGGTCACTTGAACTTCGATTTCGCCCGTCGCCAGGTTCGGGTTAAACGTCTCGGGATCGCGTTCGACGATTTTGCCCGTCACGGCCAGCACGTATTCGTTGCGGGCGCGGCTGCCGAGCTCGAGCGCCTGCTTGGAGATTTCCGGGTTAAAGACGATTTGCACGATTCCCGTGCGGTCGCGCAGGTCGATAAAGAGCAGGCCGCCGAAGTCGCGCCAGCCCTGCACCCATCCGTTCAGCACGGCGGTCTGGCCGACGTGTTCCTTCGTTAACTTGCCGCAGTCGTTCGTTTTAAGCATCATTTGCGAGATATCCCCTTTTTTATGGTGTAATAAGCTTCCTGATCGCGTCCGCAAGCTCGCTGAGTTTAACGGCCGTTTGCTCGCCGCCGGCCATCGGCCGCAGCGAGATTTCGCCCCGGTCCAGCTCGTCGTCGCCCAGCACGGCCGCATAACGGGCCCCGCTGCGCTCTGCCGCCTTGAACTGCGCCTTCGTCTTGCGTCCGAGGTAATCCCGCTCGGCGGCGATTCCCGCGTCCCGCAGACGCTGCGCCAAGCCGGGAGCCGCCTGCTCCGCCCGCTCGCCCAGCGCGACGATGTAGACGTCGGCCCGGTTGCCCAAGTCGGGCTTGACGCCCTGGCTCTCCAGCAGCAGCAGCGTCCGTTCCAGGCCGAGCCCCAGCCCGACGCCCGGCTTGTCATCCCCGCCGATCTCCGCCACGAGCCCGTTGTATCGGCCGCCGCCGCCGATCGTATCGATCGCGCCGATGCCCTGGGCCTTGTACTCGAACGCGGTATGCGTGTAATAATCCAGCCCTCTGACCAGCTTCGGATTCAGCCGGTACGGCACGCCCATCTCGTCCAGGCATTCGCGCACGCGCGCGAAATGCTTCTCGCATTCCTCGTCCAGGCTGTCCAGAATCGACGGCGCGTCCGTGAACTTGTCCTGATCGACCTTGCAATCGAGCACTCGGAGCGGATTGCGGTCGATTCTGGCCTGACAGTCCTTGCACAGGCTTTCCCGCATCGGCAGCAGGAACGCCAGCAGCTTCTCCCGGAACGCGGCCCGAACCGCCGGCGTGCCGACGGAATTCAAATCGACCGATACGCCGGTCAGCCCCAGCTCCCGATAAAAATGGTACCCCAACGCGATCACCTCCGCGTCGAGCGCCGGATCGTCGGACCCGATCGCCTCCACGCCGAACTGGTGGAACTGGCGGTATCGGCCCGCCTGCGCGCGTTCGTACCGGAACATCGGCCCGATATAATACAGCTTCGCGATGTCCGGATCGCCGTACAGCTTGTTCTCCACGTAAGAGCGGACGACGCCGGCCGTCCCTTCCGGACGGAGCGTCATGCTGCGCTCGCCGCGGTCCTCGAACGTGTACATCTCTTTCTCCACGATGTCCGTCGTCTCGCCGACTCCGCGCTTGAACAGCTCGGTGCCCTCGAAGATCGGCGTTCTAATCTCGCTGAACCGGTAGCGCCGGCAAATGTCGCGAGCCGTGCTCTCCACGTACTGCCAAAGCTCGGAATTGCCGGGCATAATGTCCTGCGTGCCCGGAGGCTTCTGAAAACCCATTGTCCCTTTCACTCCCCCTGCTGTAATGCAAATCCAGACTGACCCGTCTCTAGGGCGTGTATGCAAACCCGCTCAGGAGCCTCGGAGTATGCATACACGCCCTCGCCGAGCTCCGATCAATCCTGCCATTTGCCCCCGCCCGGCCGCACGGGAATCAAAAAAGCCCCCGTCCCATGGCGATCTCAATAAAGATCGTCAGGGACGAGAGCTTGTCGTTGCGCTCCCGCGGTGCCACCCGTCATTCAAGCCCGTCTCTCGACAAAGGCCTGCTGCTTCGTCCGGTTAACGCCCGGCTGCGCCGCGATGCTACTGGGCCGAATCCGACGACAAGCATCGGTCAGGCGGTTCCCATCGGGTTCTCGGGGAGGTCGTTCGTCCGATCATTGCCGGAAAGCTTGCAGCCGAAGGCTTTCCTCTCTGCGGGCATGGGGCCGGATTACTTATTCCCGTCATCGAATCTGAGGCTTTGAAAATACAGTTTGGAAATACAGATGTAATTTATTGTAGTCTGTTGCCGTGCGGCTGTCAAGAAATTGCTCATTCGCGCTCGTTCGCCGTCGCGACCGCCATAAGCTTGCCGCCGCACGGCTCCATTTCATTCATCCGCGCCTCCGCCCGGAAAAGTGCCGGAGAAAGAAAATAACCTGCCAAGTACCGGCAGGTTCAATAGTTGTTTATATTGAAAAAGGGGGTCGTCTATAGATTAGTCGATAAACTTTAAGCTCGCGTGTACAACAGATTACAGTTTGATTACAAAAAAGTAAGCGTTAACGCGCAGTCCTCCGGATAACGCGGTCCCGGCCCGGCAAGGTCGCGCGGAGACGCGTGCGAACTACCGCGGATTGCCCGCGATTACCCCCTGCCTCCCGGAGGGTGTCTTCGCCCGTTCGAGGCTCCGCTCGCGGGACTCGCCCCCAGCTCGCCTCCGAACTCCTCGCCCTGCGACGCCAGCGCCATCGCCTCCCTGCGCTCGGGCATCAGCCCTTCCTGCATCAGCCACTGTGCCGTCTTTTCCTTGCGCGATTGCCTCATGCCGTTCTCCCGCCTTTAACAGAAGGTTTTGACATGTATTATGGCCCAATCGCGGCTCCGGCAAACGGTCAGCGGCTTTCCAGAATGAGCGTCACCGGACCGTCGTTCACGAGCGCCACGTCCATCATCGCCCCGAACCTGCCCGTCTCCACCCGCAGTCCCCGCGCGCGCAGCAGCTCGTTAAACTTGCCGTATAGCGCTTCGGCCGACTCGGGTCTGGCCGCGCCCATGAAGTTCGGCCTTCTGCCCTTGCGGCAGTCGCCGTACAGCGTAAACTGCGACACGGACAGCACGTCCCCGCCGACGTCTTCGACGGACAGATTCATCTTCCCGGCCTCGTCCTCGAAAATCCTCAGTCCGGCCAGCTTGTCCGCCATCCAGGCCAAATCCTGCTCCCCATCCTCCTGGCCGATGCCGACGAGCAGCAGCAATCCTCTGCCGATTGCGCCTACGACTTCCCCTTCAACGGTTACCCTGGCTTCGGATAAACGCTGCAATACCACTTTCATCCTTCCGCTTCCTCCGTCTCCGCCGCCGGCCGTTATTGCATCATCCGCTGCACGGAAAAAATATCTTTGACCCGCTTGATCTTATCGACGACTGATTGCAGATGCTCCTTGTTGCGAATCAGAATCGTCATATGCATGATCGCCATCTTGTTTTTGTCCGAACGTCCGGACACCGCGGCGATATTCGTCTTGCTCTCCGATACGGCCTGCAGCACCTCGTTCAGCAAGCCGCGGCGGTCGTGGCCCAGAATCTCGATTTCCACGCTGTAATTGGCGTCGACCGACGATTCCCATTCGACCTCGATAACCCGCGCGGCTTCCTCACCTTCTTCTCCGGTCGGAATGTTCGCGCAGTCGGTGCGGTGCACGGACACGCCCCGGCCTCTCGTAATATAGCCGATAATGTCGTCCCCCGGCACCGGGTTGCAGCAGCGCGCAAAGCGAACGAGCAAATTGTCCACGCCTTTGACGCTGACGCCATGCGAGGTCCGCTTCTTCTCGGCGGCCGCCGAAGCGGCGGGCGCCTTCATCTCCTTGACTTCCGCCGTGAGCTGGATCTGCTGCGCTTCCTCCGCTTCCTTGCGCAGCTTCTCGGTCAGCTTCGTGCAAATCTGGGCCGCCGTAATGCCGCCGAAGCCGATCGCCGACAGCATATCCTCGACGTCGTTAAACGTAAATTTCTTCGCCGCGTCCAGCAGCTTCTCGTCCGCCGTCCATTCGTGCGGCTCCAGGCCGAGCCTTCTCAGCTCGCGGTCGAGCAGCTCGCGCCCTTTTTCGACGCTCTCCTCGCGCTTCTCCTTCTTGAACCATTGGCGGATTTTGCTTCTCGTATGGGAGGATTGGGCGATCTTGAGCCAGTCCTGGCTCGGCCCGTATGAATGTTTGGAGGTTAAAATCTCCACGATGTCGCCGGTTTTCAGCTTATGATCGAGCGGCACAATCCGGCCGTTGACCTTGGCGCCGATCGTCCGGTTCCCGACCTCGGTATGAATCCGGTAGGCGAAGTCCAGCGGCACCGAACCGGCGGGCAGCTCGAACACCTCGCCCTTGGGCGTAAACACGAACACCAGGTCGGTGAAGAAGTCCATTTTGAGCGATTCCATGAACTCCGCCGCGTCCCGCGTCTCCTGCTGAAGCTCGATGATCTCGCGAAACCAGTTCATTTTCTCCCCGAAGCTGCCCGGAACGACGCCCGCGGAATTGCCGTCCTTGTACGCCCAGTGCGCCGCGATCCCGAATTCGCTCGTCCGGTGCATCTCCCACGTGCGGATCTGCACCTCCGTCGGCTCGCCCGTCGATCCGACGATCGTCGTATGCAGCGACTGGTACATGTTCGCCTTCGGCATCGCGATATAATCCTTGAACCGGCCGGGCATCGGCTTCCACAGCGTATGGATGATTCCGAGCGTGGCATAGCAATCCTTCACGTTGTCGACCAGAATCCGGATCGCCAGCAAATCGTAGATTTCATTAAACTGCTTGTTGCGCGTCATCATTTTCTTGTACACGCTGTAGATGTGCTTCGGCCGCCCCGAAATATCGCCATGAATGCCCATCTCCTCGAGCTTCTCGCGAATTTTATCGATGAGCTCGGTAATGTGCTTCTCTCGCTCCGTCCGCTTCATCTTCATCAGATGGGCGATGCGGTAATATTGCTGCGGATTAAGGAAGCGGAGCGCGATGTCCTCCATCTCCCACTTGATGGCGCTAATTCCGAGACGGTGCGCGATCGGGCAGAAAATATCCAGCGTCTCCTGCGCGATGCGCCGCTGGCTCTCCTCCGATTGAAACTTCAACGTGCGCATATTGTGAAGGCGGTCGGCCAGCTTGATCAGAATGACGCGGATATCGTTGGCCATCGCCACGAACATTTTGCGATAGTTCTCGTTCTGCTGCTCCTCCTTGGACCGGAATTGAATCCGCTCCAGCTTGGTCAGACCGTCGACGAGACCGGCCAGCGTCTCCCCGAACCGTTCGCGAAGATCATCGAGCGTCACCGTCGTGTCTTCGACCACGTCGTGAAGCAGCGCAGCCATGACCGTAATGACGTCCATCTGCATCCCCACGCAGATTTCGGCCACGGCAACCGGATGCAAAATATAAGGTTCGCCGGATTTGCGAACTTGGCCGCGATGCGCTTCTTCGGCAAATTCGTAAGCTTCCCGGATTTTCTGCAAGTCTTGCTCTTTCATATAAGATGAGGCTTTCTCGAGAAGCTGATCCATGCCCATGCCGAATTCCTTTCCTCCGGCGCCCGGCGCCGGTATTCTCCCCTGTTGTTGCTACCATTATGCCTCTTCGCGGCCGGAAACGTCAACCTTGTCCGCGAGACTTAAGTCCCGGATTCGCCCGCCGTTACAGCAGTTTATAACAGCGGACGGCGAAACGCGACGAGCGCAAAGACCTTCCGCAAGGGATAACGAACGTGATGAATCACGAAAAAAAACGCCCCGGCCGGCGAGTCAGCCGGCGAAGCGTCTTCGAGCGTGCGCGAAGCGCGGGCGTCAGTCAGTAGGTTACGAGCGAAGCGATGTCGATGTCTCCGAGCTTGTCGCGTCCGTTCAAATAGCTCAGCTCGATCAGGAACGCGGCGCCTACGATCTCGCCGCCAAGCTGGTGAATCAGGCCGATCGTGGTCGAGATCGTGCCGCCCGTGGCGAGCAGATCGTCGGCGATCAGAATTTTCTGACCGGGCTTGATCGCGTCGCTGTGAATGGCCAGACGGTCTTTGCCGTATTCCAGGTCGTAAGCGGCTTCCACCGTCTCGCCCGGAAGCTTGCCGCTCTTGCGAATCGGCACGAAGCCTACGCCCAGCGCCAGCGCCAGCGGAGCTCCGATGACGAAGCCGCGCGCCTCCGGGCCCGCGATCAGATCGATCTGCTTGTCCTTCACGAGCTCCTTAAGCGCGTCGATGGCGGCGCGGTAAGCCGGCCCGTCCTTCAGCAGCGTCGTAATATCCTTAAACCGGATGCCCGGCTGGGGAAAGTCGGGAATGACGCGGATGTAGTCTTTGAAATTCACGAATATCAGACTCCTTTATCGGCATGCAACGGATTCGTTCGAGTTCACGAGTAGCATTATACACTTTTTGAACGGCCTTTGGCTAGGGCGCCGTTCGCCCCTTCGGCTTCTGCGCTTTCCCGCTTCGGACAGCGCCCGGGCGAGCTTCAGCCGACGCCGTGACAGGCCGCCATCCAGCTGCGCAGCTCCGCCGACGCCATATCCGCCAGCCCGCGCAAAGCCGCCTGCTCCTTCGCCTTGCGGTAACGCGCCGACTCGCTCAGCTCCTTGCGGGGCGGGCTCGCGACCGCCTTGCGCGCGACGCCATTCGCGACGATAAAACCGAGCTCGATGAACGTTTCGTGCATCATCCGAACGGTGGCGAGCGGCCAGCCGATCGCCTCGGCGGTCTCTCTTAAGAAACCGTCCGGACTGTCCATCCAGCTTCCCCGCTTGCGGCACAGCTTGTAGACTTCCGCGAAATGCTCCCTCCCCGGAAACGCGCTCTCCCTGCCGGCCGACGAACGGCCTTCTCGCGCCTCGTCTGCGGCCGCGAACACCGTCACCCGCTCCAGTCCCCGCTCGGGCAGTAGCCAGCCTCTGAGCGCAGCGGCCTCCCGCTCCTCGCCGGGCAGCCCAAGCATGACAAGATGGCGCAGCTCGGCAGGCAGGCCCCCGCGCGGCCCGGAAGAGGCAGCGGCAATCTCGGACGCGGCGTCCGTGACGTCCGCCTCTTCCGCCTCTTCGTACATGCCCAGCGGCACGCCCGCCGGCCCCAAGAGGCGGACGGCTTCGTGATACGCCGTCTTGGAAGCGCAGACGACGGCAAGCCCGGCCGGTTCCGCCGCGGCCAGCCGCTTCAGCTCGGCCCACGGGTTTCGTTCCCCGCGCCGGTCGTCCACGAACAGATGGCGCGAGCGGAAATCCTGGAACATCATCTGCGTCTTCCGGTTACCGTTCCATTCGTTAACGCTCAGCTCGCCCAGCAGATCGACGCGCAGGCCCGGCGCCATTCTGTCCCGCTGCGGCCCCATGCCGAACGCGACGACTTCAAGCGAACGGCCCGCCTGCTCGACCGTTAATCTTAAATGTTTGTTTTCCTTGCCCATCGTGCGGCATTCCTTGATGACAACGTCCTGCACGACGACGCGTGGCGTCGGATTCCCGCTGCCGAACGGTTCCAGCGCGGCCAACTGATCGACGGCGCGCAGCGTGACTTCCTCCAGCGCTACGCATAGATCGACGCGGCGCTTCGGCTGCCAATCCTCGTCCGTCAGCCGCTCCGCCGCGATCCGGTCGAGCCGCTCGCCCAGTTCCGCCACGAGGTCCGTCCGCAAGGTCATTCCCGCGGCCGCTTGATGGCCGCCGTAATGCTCGAGCAGATCGGCGCAATCCGTCAGCGCGGCGTACAGGTCGAATCCGTCGATCGAGCGCGCCGAGCCTTTGCACAGCCCCGTCTCCGCGTCGATGGCGAGAATAACGGCCGGGCGATAATAACGCTCCACCAGCTTGGAGGCGACAAGGCCGGCGACGCCGGCGTTCCAGCCTTCCTTGGCCAGCACGATCGCCCGTCTCGGCTTCTCTCCGTCCGCCTCCCGAAGCTTGAGCCACATCTCGTCCGCTTCCTCCACCGTCCGCTCGACCAGCTCCTGCCGTTCCGTGTTCAGCCGGTCCAGCTCCTGCGCGTAGACTTCCGCTTCCGCTTCGCTGGACGCGGCCAGCAGCTTGACCGCGCTGTCGGCATGCTCCAGCCGGCCTCCGGCATTCAGCCGCGGGGCCAGCGAGAAGCCGATTCGGCCGCTCGATATTTCCCCGATATCGATGCCCGCGACTTGGGCCAACGCCCGGATTCCCGGCGGCGGCGATTGGCGCAGCCGCGCCAGCCCCATCCGAGCGATAATCCGGTTCTCGCCCGTAAGCGGCATGAGGTCCGCGATCGTACCGATCGCCGCCAAATCCGCATACTCCGGCACCGGACGGCCCAGCATCGCATGCGCAAGCTTGAATACGACGCCGGCGCCGCACAGCCCCTTGAACGGATAAGGACAATCCCGCTGCTTCGGATTAACGAGGGCGACGGCTTCGGAGGGAAGCTGCTCGGGCGGCTCGTGATGGTCGGTGACGACGACGTCGATGCCGAGACTTGCCGCGTAAGCGATCTGCTCGGCCGCGCTGATGCCGTTGTCCACCGTAATCAGCAGGCGGACGCCCGCGGCGGCGGCCAGATCGAGCGCGGGATTGTTCAGTCCGTAGCCTTCGCGGCTTCTATGGGGAATGTATGTATCGAAGCTGGCGCCGAGCTCGGTCAACAGACGGATCATCAACGCCGTCGAAGTGACGCCGTCGGCGTCGTAATCGCCGTAGACGCGAATCCGTTCGCCTTCGCGCACGGCACGCCCGATCCGTTCCACCGCCTCCGCCATGCCTTTCATCCGATAAGGGTCCAGCAGCTCCTCGGACGATGGATCGAGGAAAGCGCGCGCCTCTTCGGGCGAGTTCCAGTCCCGCCTCGCCAGCACGCCGGCGACCAGACGGCCGACGCCCAGCTCCGCCATCAGCTCGCTCTCCCGCTCGCCCGACGGCCGCGGCATGTCCCACCTGTATTTCGATTTGATCATAAGGCCCGTCTTCCTTCCCGTTTTCCTTGCTTTAACGACGAAACGACCCGCCGCCCAAGTCGGCGGCGGATCGCAAGTCGCGTTTTATTGAAGCAATGAGGACAGCTCTTCTTCGTGATGATTCGATTTGTAAGGATAACCCGGGTCGTACGGCTGCACCCTTACGTTGACGTCCATGACGTGCAGGAAACGCTTGGTCAGGATGCGCCGCACCCGGTTCGCGACGTCCTGGCCCTCGAATACGCTGATGCGCGGATTCACGCGAATGGACACGTCCAGCACGATGTAATGCCCGCGCTCGCGCGCCTTCACCTCGTCCACGGCGACGACGCCTTCGATTCTTTTCACGGCTTCCAGCAGCGTCTGCACGTCGGATTCGTCGATCGAGCAGCGATTCGATACGCGGACGACGTCTGCAATCATCCGGAAGCCCATGCGAATGACGAATACCGAAACGACAAGCCCTGCCGCCGGATCGAGCACGTACAGGAAAGGCATGTCGTACCAGGAACCGACGACGGCTCCCGAAGTGCCGACAAGCGCGGTCAGCGAAGCGAAAATATCCGAGCGGTTGTCGCCGGCCCTGTCGCCGCGCATTCCGCGGCGGGTATCGCATCTTCGCTTATAGCGGACGAGCGCCTCCCGGGCGCCGATCCCCGCGGCGATCACGATCACCGCGCCGACTCCCGGCGCTTCTTCGGTTCCGCTGGCGACCGTCCGTATCGACGATACGCCCATCTCCAGGCCGGCGACAAGCAGGATCGCCGACAGGACGATCGCCGCGATCGATTCCGGATGCCGCGTCGAGCCCTGCGAATTCGGATCGAGCCTGGCTTTGCGCAGTCCCAGGTAAGCGGTGAACGTGCCTGCGCAGTCGGCCGCCGAATGACACGCGTCCGCCAGCAGCGCCTTGCTTCCCGTCAGCCAGCCGACGGAGCCTTTCACGATAAATATGCCGAGCAGCCCCCACATGGAAACCAGGGAGCCGCGTTCCGCGGCAAGGGAACGTTGAACCATAGCCACTGAAGCCCCCCCCCTTTCCCGCCGCTTACGTCGTGCTTTGCGGTTTAACGGCTACCTTTTTCAACGGTTGCTTTTTCTTAAAGTACAACCATACCTGACTGGCGATGAAAATGGAGGAATAAGCTCCGCTTGCCAATCCGATGATGATCGCCAGCGAGAACAGCTTGATTGATTCTCCGGCGAAGAAGAACAGGCAGATCGCCGCGATCAATACGGTAATGACGGTATTGATCGAACGCGCCAACGTTTGCCAGATGCTGTCGTTGACCAGCTTTTCCAGATCGGCATGGCTTTTGATTTTCGCGAAACGCAGGTTTTCCCGGATCCGGTCGAAAATAACGACCGTATCGTTGATCGAATACCCGATAATCGTCAGCACGGCCAGAATAAACGGCAGATTGACCTCGAGCCGGAAAATCGAAAATACGCAGATGACGAACAAGGCGTCGTAGACCGTCGACACGATCGCGCCCACCGAGAAGCGCCACTCGAAGCGGATAACGATGTAGAGCATAATTCCCAGACTGGCCACCCCCATCCCGATCAGGGCGTTCCGCTCCTGCTCCTTGGCGATGTCCACGTCGACGATATTGATCTCGAACGACGCGTCCGGATCCAGCTTGGACAGGAAGTTCTCTTTGAAATCCTTCTCCTGCTGTTCGTTCAGCGCCGTCTTGAAGCGGATGGATTCCCGGTTTTCTCCGGAAGCCAGCGTGTAGTCTCCGAGGTTTTGCTCGTCCAGAAAAGATTTAAGCTGCGGCTCTTCCAGCTTCTTGGTCGTCGTGACGTCCACGGACGTTCCCGAGCTGAAATCGATCCCGTAATTCAATCCGAACACGCCGAGCGCGACCAAACCGACCAACAATATCACGGCGGAGATTGTAAGGAAAATGCGGCTGGATTTAACGAAGTCGAAATTCCGTTTAGAGCGCATTTATCTCACTCTCCTTCACATTATAATACTTCGGCTTGGAAAAATAGGAGCTCTTCACGAGCAGGTTAAGCAAATAGCGCGGCAGGAACACGTTCGTCAAAATATTGACCGCGATGCTCCACAGGAAAACGACCGCGAAGCTCTTGACGATGCCGTGACCCATGAAGAGAAGCACGAAACCGGCAATGGCCGAAGTCAGGTGCGCGTCGATAATGGTGCGGAAGCTGTTCTTCGCTCCGGCGCGCAAGGAAGACGCGATCGACTTGCCGCTGCGCAGCTCCTCCATAATCCGTTCGGCCGTAATAATGTTCGCGTCGACGGCGATTCCGACCCCGAGCACGAACGCGGCGATGCCGGGCAGCGTAAGCGTCGCGTTCATCAGATAGAGAACGCCCAGCAGCATCCATACGAACACGATCAGACAGAGACTGCCGACGAAGCCGGGGAGCCTGTACATAACGACCATGAACACCAGGATCAGCACCGACGCGAGCGCGCCCGCGAACAGCGTGTCGTGCAGAGCCTGCTGGCCCAGCGTCGCTCCGACGCTCTGCGTATATTTCTCCGTCAGCTTGAGCGGCAGAGCGCCCAAGTTGATAATGTCGGCCAGATCCTGGGCTTCCTGACGCGAGTTCTGTCCGGTAATGACCGCGGTGCCGTCGGTCAGCGGCTGCTGAACTTCCGGTGCGGAGATCAGATCCTCGTCCAGGAAAATCGCCAGATTCTGCTTAACCAGCTTGGTCGACACGTCGGACAGCTTCTGCTTGTCCTTCACTTCGATCCGGACCATATAGCTGTTGAGGTCGCCCAGCTCGACTTTCGCCGCGCCCTCTTTAAAGTCCGATCCGTACAATTCCACGTTGCAGTATTCGCCGTTTTCGCAGCCGACGGAGCTGCGGAATTGAAGCTCCGCGGGGCGCTTCATCAGATCGCGGATTTTCTGGATCGCCTCGTCCCGCTCCTTGGCGGTCTCGCCCGTCGAAACGGCGATTTTCAGACGGATGCGGTTTTTGCCTTCCGTCGTCACCTCGGGTTCGGCTACTCCGTTGCGGTTGGCCCGCTGCTCCAGGCTCATCGCCGTGCGGGTGAGCGACTCCTTCGTTACGGTGCCGCCTTCCGTAAGCGGATGGGCCTCATACAGAATTTCGACCCCGCCTTTCAGGTCGAGTCCAAGCTTCGTACCGTTCAGCAGCCCCGGGGTGAAAATCCCCATGATCCCGAAGCTGACGAGAACGACGAGCACGAAAGCTACAATACGTTTCATCTCTGTTGCGGTCCCCTTTCGATTCTCAATGTTCCTATTATACCTACGCGATCAAAAAGAAGTCAAAAAGAAAGGGACCGCCCCGTCAGCCGTCGAAAAAAGCCGGGGTAGTCCGCGCCGTCACTTGCGATATTCGCCTCTATACATATTGAGAGTAATGAAGTTCATGAACTGCGTAACCTTCAGGGATAAAATGTCGTTGACGATTTCGTGCAGGGACGGAACCCCCTTCTTATGGTACTTGTCGCTGACGCATTCCCACACGTCTTCCCCGCTCACCTGGTCGTAGCCGATCAGATGAAACTCCTCCGCTTTGCTCCGGCACAGCTGCGCGATCGTATCGTTCAGCTCGTCCTCGGTCAAGAGCGGCTCCGGCTCTGACTCGTACGATTTAGCCCGATCCGGCTCGGCTTCGTACGATTCGGCCCGGTACGGCTCGGCCACGTACGATTCGCCCCTGTCCGGCTCGCCGATCGAATCGTTCGCGACGGGCCGCGCGTTTTCTACGGCATACGCGGCGTTGTCGTCTTGAGCGACTCCCTTGTCATCTTGGACGTTCGCCTCGTGCTGCGCGGCGCTGTCGTCTTCTCGTTCGGTCATGTCGTTATGCGTGAATGCATCGTTTTGTATGTGTGTTTCGTTTTGTACGGCGCTGTCGTCACGGGCGACTACCTCGTCCTCATAGGTTTCCTCGTCGCTTTGCTCAGAAGTATCGCCTTGCACGGTCCCGTCCTCTTGGTAGATCGATTCCTCTTCCTTTACCGCATCGTCTCCTTCGCCTGCGTCATCCCGTGCGATGGCTTCGTCTTGCACATCCGCCTGATCTTGCATGAGCGCGTCGTCGCGTCCGTCTGCTCCGTCCGGCGCACCCTCGGCCTCATGTGAGTCGGCCGTGTCGCCTCGCGTGCCCGCAACATTCCGTAGGTCCGCATTGTCCTGTACGTCTGCATCGCTTTTCGTGTCAGCAGCGCCTTGTACTTGTACGGCCTCGTCCCCGCGGACGGCCTCATTGTCCCGCGCGGTCGAATCGTTCTGCGAAATCAAGCCGGCCGATCGTGTATTCTCATGCTCTTCCAACAGCGATTCCCTCCTGCCCTGATGTATGTCGACGTTGTTATTCCCTATCATCCTCTTGAAAAGGACGCTCAAAAAACTATAGTACTGACCCATTCGCACACACAAACTTGAAGAAATCGCACAACACCACTCCAACTGCCCGTCGTTTGCGACCCGGCGGGCCTCTGCGCAGGCCAATTCGAGCGGCTGACTGCCTTCGGCAGACCGCTATTCGGCCGTTCCACCGATAACCGGCCCGTTAACGGTCTGACGGACCGCTATTCGGCGATTCCGCCGATAACCGGCCCGTTAACGGTCTGGCAGACCGCTATTCGGCGATTCCACCGATAACCGACCCGTTAACGGTCTGGCAGACCGCTAATCGTCCGTTCCACCGGTAACTGACCCGTTAACGGTCTGGCAGACCGCTATTCGGCCGTTCCACCGATAACCGGCCCGTTAACGGTCTGGCGGACCGCTATTCGGCCGTTCCACCGATAACCGGCCCGTTAACGGGCTGGCAGACCGCTATTCGGCGATTCCGCCGATAATCGGCCCGTTAACGGTCTGGCGGACCGCTAATCGTCCGTTCCACCGATAACCGACCCGTTAACGGCCTGGCAGACCGCTAATCGTCCGTTCCACCGGTAACCGGCCCGTTAACGGTCTGGCAGACCGCTATTCGGCGATTCCACCGATAACCGGCCCGTTAACGGTCTGGCGGACCGCTATTCGGCCGTTCCACCGATAATCGGCCCGTTAACGGTCTGGCGGACCGCTAATCGTCCGTTCCACCGGTAACCGACCCGTTAACGGTCTGGCAGACCGCTATTCGGCCGTTCCACCGATAACCGGCCCGTTAACGGTCTGGCAGACCGCTATTCCGGCCACAGAAAAAACCAGATTACTATTCTTTCTCCGTTCGCGCCCGATTTCCTGCCAAAGGCATGAAGAAGATCAACCTCCGCATACATATGGACTAGCCCCATACATTTGGACTAACCCCATGCCAGGGAAGAGGGATTTCTTTGAGCTTGCGCAAACAATCTTTTATCCAGGGCGCCATGATCCTGCTGGCGGCCGGATTGCTTAACCGGGTGCTCGGCTTCATTCCCCGCATCGCGCTGCCGCGAATGATCGGAGCGGAGGGCGTCGGGCTGATCCAGCTCGTTTTCCCCTTCACGGTTGTGCTGCTGACGCTCATATCCGGCGGGATTCCGCTTGCGGTGGCCAAGCTGGTGGCGGAGGCCGACTCCAAAGGCGATTCGTCCGGCGTGCGCCGAATTCTCAGAATCGCGATGACGATATCGGTCGGGATCAGCCTCGTCGCGGCGGCGGCTTGTCTGTCCCTGTCCGAGTTCATCTCGACGCGGATCATGACCGATTCCCGGGTGCATACCGCCTTCCTCGCCATGATACCGATGCTTCCGCTCGTCGCGGTCTCCTCCGTCTGGCGCGGCTACTTCCAGGGGAAGCAGAACATGATCCCCACCGCCATGTCCCAGACCGCGGAGACGGTGTGCCGCATCGTCTTTACGCTGCTGCTCGCCTGGCTGCTGCTGCCCTACGGTCTCGAGATGGCGGCAGCGGGAGGCGTAATCGGCATGGCGGCGGGGGAATGCGCCGGCCTGCTCGTACTGTGGCGGCAATACGTCCGCGACCGCGGCCAAGAGCCCGCCGCCCCGGCCGAGAACGCCGGCAAGAACGCCAAACGCAGCTATCTCCGCGAGCTGCTGAACACGGCCGTTCCGGTCACCGGCAGCAAAATGATCGGCTCCCTCTCCTACTTGCTGGAATCGATCCTGACGGTCCGCAGCCTGACGATCGCGGGCGTCGCGACAGCCGCCGCGACCGCCCAGTACGGCGCGCTGCAAGGCATGGTCATTCCGCTGCTGCTGCTGCCGGGCGCGCTGACCTACTCCTTGGCCGTATCGCTCGTGCCCTCCTTGTCCGAAGCCGCTTCCAAAGGCGATTGGGCGACGATCCACGCGCGGCTGCATCAGTCGATGAAGCTGGCCGTCATTACCGGAGCGCCGTTCGTCGTGCTGCTCTCGCTGATGGCCGCTCCGGTCTGCAAGCTGCTCTACGGGGACGACTCGATGGCGCACATGCTCAGGTGGATGGCCCCGCTGGCGATATTCCTGTATATGCAGGCCCCGCTGCAAGCCTCGCTGCAGGCGCTTAATCGTCCCGGAACCGCTCTATTCAATACGTTCGCCGGAGCGGCCGTAAAGCTTGTGCTGATCGTGCGGCTCGCGACCGACCCGGAGCTCGGCATCGTCGGCGTCGTCATCGCGATCGGAATCAACATGATGCTCGTCACGCTGCTGCACTGGATCAGCGTTGCCCGCCTGACCGGCTTTCGGATGCATTCTCTCGATTTTCTCAAGGTGACCGCCGCGATGATCGTCATGAGCGCGGCGACGCTGCGCATATGGGAATTCGACTGGTTCGGCCCCAGCCCCGCCAACCTTGCCGCTGCCGGCGCGACCGGCATCGTCGTCTACGTGCTGCTGCTCGTCCCGTTCAGGCTGATCGCCCGGGAGGATATCGCCCGCGTGCCGATTATCAGGCGCTTCCTGCCTCCCCGAAATTCGTCTTGAGCCATACGGGCAAGCTGTTGACCGCTATTTCTTGTCCACATACAGTTTGCCTTTATGATCGATGCTGCACATGAACACTTGTTTAAAGCTGTCCACGTTGTGCTGCTGGAGCTCGCTTTTCAGCCAAAATCGGGTTTTGCCCAGCTTCTCCAAATTATCGTCCTGAACTTGCCCGTCCATAATGAGGGGCATAGGGAGCAGCTCGTAGCGAAATTTCGGCGCCGCTCCGGCTTTCGTTCCGGCGGTATCGGAGGCTTCCGGGGAGTCTGAGCTTTCTCCGCCGCTCCGGTCGTTCAGAATGACCGACAGCTTGCCCGTCGATTCCAGCACGGCCAGCTTGACCTCTTGGAGATCGGCCACCTGGTTTTCCCGCAATTGAATCATCAGATCGTCCAGGTTGTATCTTTGACGCAGCATTTCCTTCCGGTTCAAATGCCCGTTCTGGACCAGGACGCTCGGTTTCCCGTCGAACAACAGCCGCATCTTTCGGCTCTTCAGGGACAGGAAGGCGCTCCCGATCTGGATCAGCACCAGGAGCACGATCGGCGTCATGGCCATCATCAACGTTTTTTCCGTCGACTCGATGGCGAGCACGGCAATCTCCGCGATCATGATCGAGATCACCAGATCGAACACCGACAGCTTGCCGATTTCCCGCTTGCCCATCGTTCTCATGACCAGGAATATGAAGAAATACATGAAGATCGTCCGAAGCAATATCGCCGTCATTTCCATGTTTCCCTCCGCGTTTCGCCCCGGCGCGTCAGTCCGTCGCTGCGCGGCGCATGCCAGGTAAGGTAGTTCGGACCTTTAGTGTCACCGCCGTTCAAGCCTCTCATTCCGTTCTAGCCTGCGGAAAATATGGTAACCTTCGTCGTCCCCGCCGGAAAAATCGATGCGGGCCTGTACTAGGAACCGTTTCGCCGCCATAAGCTGATACAAAACCTATTTCGTTAGGAGTGATCGGCATTGAGTACGTTATCCCGCATCTTCGGGCTGCGCAATGCTTCTCCCGTTGCTTCCGGCTTGTACTGGTCGGGAATATGGCTGGCGATCGGCGCTCTGATCCTGTCCGTCCTGCTGACCGGCCCTTCCTTAAACGAATCGAACATGCTGCCTTGGGTGTTCGTCGTGCACGGCTTCGCCACGATGGCGGGCGGCTTCGTATCCGCCAAAAAATCCGGACGCAAGGGCTGGTATTTCGGCTTTGCCAACGGCCTGCTGTACGCCGTGCTGCTGCTCGCAGTCAGCTTTCTGGCGACCGACGCCGGCTGGTCGTCCTCGGTGCCGATCCTGCTGCTCGTCGCCTGCCTGGCCGGAGCCTTGGGCGGGATGATCGGCGTAAACGCCGGTTCTGGCACGAAATCCCGCTGATGGGTGAAAGCTCCGACAATGTGATATAATAGCCTGGTGCTTGTTAACATCGTGCTCGGAGGATGCATCATGACCCTATTTCACAACATGTCGGCAATAGCCTATTCCACGGCTTTCGCGGTTGCCGTTCTGATCTGGTACGGCACGGGCCGACAGCCCCTTGCGGTCGCATGGGCCTTCGTCAAAGCGTTGATTCAATCCCGCAAGTATTTGCTTTTCTTCGTCGCGGTTCTGGCGATTCTGCTCTTGAACAAGTACGAGCTGCATCTCGAAAACTGGATCGATATCTCCTACGATCTCACCGCCGCGATGATCGGATGGGAAGGGGCCTGGCAAGCCGGCTTGCAGAACACCCTTCGTTCCGACGCGCTGGTCGCGATATGCGCGGTCTTCTACCTGGTGCTGTTTCAGGCGACGATGATCGCGTCGGTCGGCATCTACACCTATGTGCGAAACATGAAGCTTTATTACGCCATCTGCATCGCCATCTTGTTGAACTATTTGCTCGCCGTTCCTTTTTATTTGTTCGTCCCCGTTAACGAAGCCTGGCATGCGAATCCGCAAATCCAATTTCTGATGCTCAACGTCTTTCCGACATTCGAGCAGCATTATCGCTCGTTATCCGGCTTGAACAACTGCTTTCCGAGTCTCCATACTTCCCTTTCCGTCACTCTGGCTTTGCTCGCGAGCAAATCCGGCATCCGGAGATGGACGATTTTCGCCTGGATTAACGCGATCGTCATCGTTTTCTCGATCTTCTATCTCGGCATTCATTGGTTTACCGACATGGTGGCCGGGGTCGCGCTTGCCGCATTCAGCGTTTACGTCGGATTGAAGCTCGGGGCATGGGCCGAAAACAGAGCCCGTTCGAACGCCGTCGTGCCGGCGCGCGACAAGCTCGAGCCTTCCGTGGAGTCGTGACCACTCATCCAACAGAAAAAAAGCCTTCCACGCCGACAAGATCGGCAGGGAAGGCTTTCTTTTACGCCAGGGCGTTATCGGTTGCTGCGAACAATCAGGACTTCTCCAGCGACGGCGTTTCCGTCTTTGCCGTGATGTTGTTCACGGAAGAACGGTCGAACGTCAGCTTCGTCACGTCGTTCACCTTGAGCACAACCGTATCGTCGGTAATTTCCGCGATCGTGCCGTGCAATCCGCCGACCGTCACCACTTTATCGCCCTTCTTCAAAGCGTTCAGCATGCTTCCGCGCTGCTTCTGCTTCTTCTGCTGCGGACGGATCAACAGGAAATAGAAAATGGCGAACATGAGAATAAAAGGCGCCAGTGTCATCCAGATGTTTCCGCCGGCTGCCGAGTCTGCCAACCACATGTCGTTTTCCCCCCTCTCTTAAAAACCGCTTTCGTTGCGAGCCATGCCGTATTTCTCGAAAAATTCGTCGCGGAACGTCCCCAGCCGATCTTCCCGGATCGCCTCGCGCACCTGAACCATCAATTGAACCAAAAAGTGAAGATTATGTATGGTCGTCAGGCGGAGTCCGAACATCTCGTCCGCTTTAATCAGGTGGCGAATATAAGCGCGGGAATAGTTGCGGCAAGCGTAGCAGGAGCACTCCGGATCGAGCGGACTAAAATCGTTCGTGTACTTGGCGTTGCGGACGACCATTCGGCCCTGGCTCGTCATCAGCGTTCCGTTGCGGGCAATCCGCGTCGGCAGAACGCAATCGAACATATCCACGCCGCGAATGCTTCCTTCAAGCAGGGCATCCGGTGAACCGACGCCCATCAAATACCGCGGCTTGCTTGCAGGGAGATGCGGAACGGTCTCTTCCAACATTTCGTACATGAGCGCCTTGGGCTCGCCCACGCTTAGTCCACCAATAGCATACCCCGGAAAATCAAGGGAAGTCAAATCCGCGGCGCTCATTTTACGCAAATCTTTGTGCATGCCGCCTTGAACGATGCCGAACAGCGCCTGATCGTGCGATCGTTCGTGCGCCTTCAGGCATCTTTCGGCCCAGCGGCTCGTCCGTTCGGTCGACTGCTTGACGTATTCGTACTCCGCCGGATAAGGCGGGCACTCGTCGAAAGCCATCATAATATCGGCGCCCAGCGCGTTCTGAACATGCGTCGCGCTCTCCGGGGTTAAGCTCAGCTTATCGCCGTTAATATGGGAGCGGAACTCCACGCCTTCTTCGGTGATTTTGCGCATTTCGCTCAGCGAGAACACCTGGAAGCCGCCGCTGTCCGTCAGGATCGGGCGATCCCAATTCATGAACCGGTGCAAGCCCCCCGCCTCTCTCACCAGCTCGTGGCCCGGACGAAGGAAGAGGTGGTACGTGTTGCTCAGAATAATTTGCGCGCCGAGGGACTTCAGCTCTTCGGGGCTCATTCCTTTGACGGACGCCTGCGTGCCGACCGGCATGAACGTCGGCGTATCGATGACGCCGTGCGGCGTATGCAGCCTGCCGAGCCGCGCTCCGGTCTGGGCGCAGGTTTTGATCAATTCGTATTTGACTGCCATTGTAGGGAAATTCCTTTCGGATGATAAATAGTGGCCTGCAAGTCAGGCGATGCGATTGCCTAGGTAATAAACATGGCGTCCCCGAAGCTGAAAAACCGGTACTCCCGCTTGATCGCTTCCCGGTAAGCGCCGAGAATGTTTTCTCTGCCGGCCAGCGCGCTGACCAGCATTACGAGCGTGGAGCGGGGCAGATGGAAATTCGTCAGCAGCGCGTCGACCATCGTGAATTCGTAACCGGGGAAAATAAAAATGCTCGTCCAGCCGCTGCACGCTTCGACCGGGCCGCCTTTGAAGCGTTGTCCGATCGTCTCCAGCGTTCTGGCGGAAGTCGTGCCGACGGCGACGATTCTGCCGCCGCTCGCCTTCGCCTCGTTAAGCCGTCCGGCGCTCTCTTCGCTCACCGAATACCACTCGGCATGCATTTCGTGCTCTTCGATCGTCTCCGCCGATACCGGACGGAACGTGCCGAGCCCGACATGCAGCGTGATCGGGCACAGCTTGACGCCCTTGGCCTGCAGCCGGTCCAGAAACTCTTTCGTAAAATGCAGCCCCGCCGTAGGCGCCGCGGCCGAGCCCTCGTTGCGGGAATAGACGGTCTGATAGCGCTCGCGATCGGCCAACGTTTCTTTAATGTACGGAGGCAGCGGCATATGGCCCAGCCGGTCCAGCAGCTCGTTAAAGATGCCTTCATATTCGAAGCGGACGATTCGCGCTCCAAGCTCGCCTTCTTCCTCCACAATCGCGGACAGCAGCGGACGATCGACCGGACCGAAAACGATCCGAGCTCCGCGATGCAGCTTTTTGCCCGGACGGACGAGCGTCTCCCAGCGGTCGCCCTCGATCCGCTTAAGCAGCAGCAGCTCCGCCTTGGCCCCGGTATCGGCTTTGACGCCGAACAGACGCGCCGGGAGCACTCTTGTGTCGTTGAGCACAAGCGTGTCCCCCGGCTGCAAGTATTCCGCCAAGTCGGTAAACCCGCGATGCTCCGCCTTGCCCGTCTTCCGGTCCAGCACAAGCAGACGCGACGAGGTTCTTTCCGGCAGCGGAGTCTGCGCGATCAAAGACTCCGGCAGTTCAAAATCGTAATCGCTAACGTTCATCGCTTGGCATCCTTTTCGAGTGTCGCGTTCTGATAGTAGTATTTCAGGATATATTGGTAGTCATACCCTTGCTCGGCCAGCCCGCGAGAGCCCCATTGGGACATTCCCACGCCGTGGCCGAAGCCGTTGCCCGAGATCACGAAGCCTGCGGCGGTCGTTCCGGCCCGCAAGACTCCGTCCCCGTCCATCACATATACGTTGGGACCGGACAAAGCCCGCGCCTTGCCGTCGGCTCCCGCAACCTGCAAAGAACCGCCTTGCCCGGAGACCTCGCGGGTTTTGCCGTCTCCGCCGGCAATCGTATACCGTCCGGTCTCCTCGATCGAGAGCAGCGTGCTTTTGACGCCGCCGAGCGCGCTGCGCCAGTTGTCGCCGACCCCGACGTCCACGACGGCTCCGTTCGCCTTCACCTCGGTAATCCGTCCCGACGGGCCGCGCTTGGTCACCTCGAGCGTGCGCAGCGGGCCGGTTATCGGCGTTTTCGCCCTTTTGTTGAGAGAATCCAGCAATTGCTCCGGCGTCGCCGGCGCCTCGATCCAACTGAAGTCGTTGTACTCGGGAACCCGCTTAAGCTCCACGACGAGCTCGCCCGCGTTAAGCCGCGCAAGCGGCTCTACCGTGCTGACGATCTGCGGCTTGGAGCGTACCGCGACTCCGTCTCCGACGACCCGCAGCAGCTTCGCGCCGCTGTCGTGCTTGCGGCCGCTGTCCTCGAGCAGGTCGGACCGGACATAACCGTTCACGCCGTTCGACAAGGCGACATGAAACCAATCGAGCTTGCCTTCTCCCGGTCCTTCGTCCGGACTGGTTACCGCCGGAGAGTAATAGGCCTGGTCCCCGCCCCAGATTTCGCTGTTGTTGTCGGCCGTTTTTCCCCCCGCATTGGCGGAAAAGACCGCGTTGATCAGCTTGCCCCCGTAAGTCAGCACTTCTCCCGCCGTCGCATCCACGCCTGCGGTCGAATTCGGATTCTCCGAGTCGATTCCGTAATACGCCTGGCTTACCGTCGTGTCCACGACGTTCGCGATCTGGAAGCCCGTTCCGCTGAACAGCGCGTACGTGCGGGCCGCGACGGCCTGAGCCTTCTGTGCCTCGAGCGGCCAGCTCTGGCCCACCTCGACGCCGACGACGGAATACAGGTACGACTCCAGACCGACTTCGTTCACGACGGACAACGATTGGTTCAAGATTCCGATTTCCAGGCTGCCCCGGTACGTTCTCTTGCTGCGTTCGGCCAGCAAAATGCCGTCCGCTCCCGCAGGCTCGGCGCGGATGACGGCCGAAGCTCCGGCGGGCAGCGCGTACAGCGTCGCCTCCGCGTCCGCCTGCGGGACCGTCTGGCGAAGCGCCGCATAAGCTTCCGCAGCTTCGGGCACCCGAGCGTTGGCCGCCCCCGCGGCCGCTGCGGTCTGCCGCAGCTCGCCCAGCTTGGAGGCGTCCTGTTCCTGCCCGATCCGCACGACGTACTGCACGGCCCCGCCAAGCGGCTTGAGCGCGGCGAACGCTTCCAGGCCGGCGCCTCCGAGCCGGTCGGCGGCCGCTTGCGCCTCCGCCAGGCTCGCGTAGGCTCCCGTTTCGACCGCCCACGGGCCGACCACCCGCGCCTTCGAGAGCGCCGGGCCCGACGCCGCTCCGGCGCTTGTCCATTTGGACAGCGCGGCACTCGCCCCGGCAGCGCTGGAGTAAGCCCCTTCCGTTACCTGGTAGACGGTTTTGCCGGACTTGGCGAGCTGGACGATCGTTCCCGCGTTCGAGGACACCTGGATTTTCTTCAGCGAAGCGAGCGCGGCGTTGTAATCCGCCGTTTCGAGCACAAGCGCGCGATAAGCGTCCATCGCGAAGATCGCCGCGCGATTGGCCGGCACGGTTCCGATCGGCAAGCTCGCTTGGCCGTCGCTCCACGCCAGGCTCATCCCCCCGGCGGAGGATAGCGTTGCCGTCGAGGTAATTGCTTGATACTTGCTCGCTCCGAGGTTCAGGAACAGCGCGACGCGAATCGTATCCGGCACGGCGACCGCGGCCTTCGCGACGATCGGCGACGAGCTCAGCGCCAGCACGGCGGAGAGCAGGGCGAACAAAAGCAGGCGGGACGGTCTTGTCTTCTCTGCTGCGCTTGGGTTCATAACGTTACCTCCGGTCTTGTTGTGGTCTGGGCGGGCGATGGCCTGCCGTTAACGCCCCGAGTCGGGCATAGGCAGTCCGAGATGCCCGTACGCCGCCGGCGTTGCGATTCTTCCCCGCGGCGTGCGTTGAAGAAATCCGATCTGCATCAAATACGGCTCGTAGACGTCCTCGATCGTCTGGCTTTCCTCCCCGATCGAAGCCGCCAGCGTATCTACGCCGACCGGACGCCCTCCGAAGCTGACGATCATCGCGCGGAGCATCTTGTGGTCGATGCTGTCGAGGCCCATCGGATCGACCTGGATGCGTTCCAGGGCATCGTGCGCGACCTCTTCCGTTATAATCCCGTCTCCCCTGACCTGGGCATGGTCGCGAACGCGCTTGAGTAGGCGGTTCGCGATTCTTGGCGTCCCTCTGGAGCGTCTGGCGATCTCTCGGGAAGCCTCTCCGATAATGCCGACTCCGAATATTTCCGCCGTTCTCGTCACGATAAAGCTCAGCTCGTCCTCACCGTAATACTCCAGCCGGCTGACGACCCCGAAGCGATCCCGGAGCGGCGCGGACAACAGTCCCGCCCGCGTCGTCGCGCCGATCAGCGTAAACTTCGGCAGGTCGAGCCGAACCGAACGCGCGCTCGGGCCTTTGCCGATAATGAAGTCGAGCGCGAAGTCCTCCATCGCCGGATACAGCACCTCCTCCACCGTCCGGTGCAGACGATGGATCTCGTCGATGAACAGCACGTCGTTTTCCTGCAAATTCGTCAGAATCGCCGCCAGATCGCCCGGACGCTCGATCGCCGGCCCGCTTGTCGTACGAATATGAACGCCAAGCTCGTTGGCGATAATGTTGGACAGCGTCGTCTTGCCCAGCCCCGGGGGACCGTACAGCAGCACGTGATCGAGCGGCTCCCGCCGCATTTTGGCCGCCTCTATGTAAATCTTCAGATTGTCCTTCACCTGCGATTGGCCGATATATTCCGCCAAGTAGCGAGGGCGCAAGCTGTACTCCACCGCCTGGTCCTCCATCATCAGATGCGCGGTGACGATACGCTCCTCTTCCATTGCTCCGGCCTCCTCTCCCGCTTGCCGATTATCCCTGGAACAATTGCTGCAGCGCGAGCTTGATCAGCGTATCCGGCGACTCCTCGCCGGTCACCCGCTCCTTCATGGACAGCCAGGCCTTGTCCATCTCCGCTTCCTTGTAACCGAGCCCCGCAAGCGCCTCGCGCGCGGCCGCCCAGGATGACCCGCCTTCCTCCGGCTGGGCCTGGGATTGCTGCAGGTCGATCATCGAGGCGACGGCCCAGCGGCTGTCGATCGTGCCGAGCTTGTCCTTCAGATCGAGTATCATTCGCTGCGCCGTTTTCCGGCCGATGCCGGGGAGCTTGGTCAGAAAAGCGAGATTCTCCTGCTGAATCGCTGCCACGACGTTCTCCGGCCGGCCTCCGGCCAGCACGCCGAGCGCCACCTTCGGGCCGATGCCCGACACCTCCAGCAGCCTCCGGAACAGCGCTTGCTCGTCCCTCGTCGTAAAGCCGAACAGCTGCATCGCGTCCTCGCGGACGTGATGGTAAGTAAACAGCTGCACCGGCTCGTCGGTTTTGGCCAGGCCGTACGGATTGGGCGTGAATACTTGATAGCCTATGTCGCGCACGTCCAATACGACGTACTCCGACTCTACGTGGGCAACCTTGCCCCGCAAATAATCGATCACCGACGCGTCACTCCATTCATTCTCTCATTCAGGACGATAGAGTGGGCGTGGCAGATCGCGACCGCGAGCGCGTCGGCCACATCGTCCGGCTTGGGGATGGCGGATAGCTTAAGCAGCATTTTGACCATTTCCTGAACTTGTCTCTTCTCGGCGGCGCCGTAACCGACAACCGCCTGCTTCACCTGCATCGGCGTATACTCCGCGATCGGCAGTCCCCGCTGGGCCGCAGCCAGCATAAACACGCCGCGGGCTTGTCCGACGCTGAACGCGTTCGTTACGTTTTTGTTGAAAAACAGCTTTTCGACCGCTACCGTATCCGGTTTATACTGATCCAGCAAGTCGCATACGGACTCATAGATTTGCTTAAGTCTCGTCTCCTGCGGCGTGCCGGCCGCCGTCTCGATGCATCCGTACTGCACGGGCGTCAGCTTATGTCCCGTCTTGTCGATAAACCCGAATCCCATAATGGCTATCCCAGGGTCGATTCCCAACACCCTCATGAAACGATCCCTCGATTCCAGCTTCTCTAATCTAGGGCGTGTATGCATACTCCGAGGATAACAGATATTACCGAATTTTCGTTCCATGCAAGGAACTTTTGTGAAGGCGTACCGGGGGTACGTCAAGCAAAAGTGACGCAGCAGAAGGCGAAAAGGCGGTGATAGATGCCCCTGAGCGGGTTTGCATACACGCCCTAGCGACTCTATGTAGAAATAATACTCCTCATTATAGCAAAAGTTCCTGCCCATGAGAACAGAAGGAGAACACAAAGCCTGCGCAATCGCTTTGCGGATTTGAAAGAGACTAAAGAACACTCCGCAAACCCGACTCCCATAATCCGGGATTACGCGCCAACCGGGCCGGCATCGACATGTCGTCGCCGCGCCTTGCAACAATTCTTGCGGGGGGCTAGTGGGCAGATAGAAGCGTGGGAAGGGCTTAAGGCCGATGTTGGCGAGGGGTTTGACGCAATAAGACCGCGGGACGGGCTTATGGCCGATGTTGGTGAGTAGTTTGACGCAATAAGGCTGCGGGATGGGCTTAAGGCCGATGTTGGCGAAGGGTTTGACGCAATAAGGCTGCGGGACGGGCTTAAGGCCGATGTTGATAAGGAATTTGGCGCAATTAAACCGCAGAGCAAGCTTATTTAAGGTCATGACAAGGCCCCCTCCCAGTAAGCTTCACCGCCTCAAAAAAAGAAAAAGACGCCCCAAAAGGCGCCTGCTCCTATGCCGCTATTCTCTTCCTGCCGCTGCTGGAGGACGGATTGCGACTGCTCGCCCCCTATCCTCCGCCAGATTATCAAGGGCAGAGTTTGAACGCGCCGACAGATTAGCGCGGGTCAGGGATGAGGCTTCGCTTGAGACCGTAAGCTGGCGGCATACTCGTTAAAGGTGGACAGCACGCTGTTGTACTCGTCCTTGTCCGATACGCGAATACCCTCGGCCAATTCGCGAACGCGATCGTCCCCCAGTCGGGATTCAAGCATGTCCACGTCCAGTTGAAAAAAAGTGCGGATCACCTTTTCCTTCCACGGCGGCCCGTCGAACAAGGACAGATTGCCATCGTTATCCACCCCGATGTAAGCCGTCTTCCGGCATTGCGGCGACAGGTCGTCCACCTCTTCCCGCACGGTCAGCTTTCCGGAGGCGTCGAGATTCGCGCCCCATTCCCGATGGGACTTGAGCAGCTCGGCCGCTTCGACGGCGGAATGCCTGCCGAGCTGCCGGATCTCTTCGCCGCATAGGTAGGAGCGATGAAGGACGAGCTCGACTTCGCCTTGACGCTTTTGCAGCGCGAGCAGCGCTTGATCGCGGCTCGACAGCTCCGAAGCGGTCGGCCGGTCCGGCCAGACCGGCGACGCTTCAGCGGGCTGAACGACCTCCAGGCTCATATCGGTTACGACCCGATCCGCGATCCATGTTCCCGCGAGCGCCGCCAGAACGAAAGCGAATCCGATCATTCCCAGCGACAAGACGTGACGGCGTTTTCTCTTTAACGATTTCTTCAGTTCTTTGAAAATACGGAAGCGAGACACCGGAATCCCCTTCTCTTCGTTTTTCTCTAGTGTTGCCTGGGGATTCCGGGGCTATGCGTTCCGATTACCATTTTATCCAGGGCATGCTTTCTCTGCGTTTCGATTTGTTCGCCCGCGCCGCAGCCGACTTGGACTTCGGCTTGGTCTGGCGTTTCTTGGAAGACGGGGCCGCTTTGATCTCGACCTCCTCATCCGCTTCGTCGACAGAGGATCTTTGCTCGTTCAAACTGTCTCTCAGCGGAGGCATCGGAGGGATCGCGGGAAATCCCGGCATCGGCGGAATGGCGGGAAAATCTCCGGCGTAACCCGGGGCGTAGTAGGACGGGGCGCCATAAGCTCCTCCCATCACTCCCGGCAGCCCTTCGGCCATCGGGTTAAAGCCGACCGGAATTTCCCCCATCTGCGTTCCATATCCGTACCCGGGCTGCATGCCCGGAAAACCGCCAGACGCCGGACTCACCATCCCCGCATTCGAACCATAGCCGCTCGACATCGGACTTACCATCCCCGCATTCGAGCCATAGCCGCTCGACATCGGACTTACCATCCCTGCATTCGAGCCATAGCCGCTCGACGCCGGACTTACCATCCCTGCATTCGAGCCATAGCCGCTCGACATCGGACTTACCATCCCCGCATTCGAGCCATAGCCGCTCGACGCCGGACTTACCATCCCCGCATTCGAGCCATAGCCGCTCGACGCCGGACTCACCATCCCCGCATTCGAGCCATAGCCGCTCGACATCGGACTTACCATCCCCGCATTCGAGCCATAGCCGCTCGACATCGGGCTTACCATCCCCGCATTCACGCCGTAGCCGCCCGACATCTCTGCGCCAGCGGTCTGCGCTCCCGCGACAAAAGGCGTCTGCCCATACGGAATCTCGCTAACCCCCGCAGCGTTCGCGTAAGCTTCGGCAGCATAGATGTTGCCGGGCAGCGTCGACTTGGAGCCGCACTTGCATCCGGAGGAGCCTCCCCCCGGCATCGAGCCGTGAATTTGAGCGGCATCCGGCGGACTGTAGGAAATATCCTGCTGCCCGTACAAGCCGCCCAAATTCGCGGGAACGCCTCCGGCAAGCGGGGAGACCGCGGACGGCGACCCGTATCCGCCTTGCCACTCCGTTCCCGCGACCGCGGGCTGCGCATAGCCGCTGCCGTAGCTCTGATCCGCATAGCCTTGATCGGCATACCCTTGCTGCGCTCCCACGCCCGGATACGACATCCCGTAACCTTGATGCCCATGCCCGTACCCCTGAGTCGGCATCCCGTAACCTTGATGCTCCATGCCGTACCCCTGAACCGGCATCCCGTAACCTTGATGTTCCATACCATACCCCTGAGCCGGCAT
The DNA here is from genome assembly GCF_042431195.1 of Cohnella cellulosilytica. Taxonomy (NCBI): domain Bacteria; kingdom Bacillati; phylum Bacillota; class Bacilli; order Caryophanales; family Paenibacillaceae; genus Cohnella; species Cohnella cellulosilytica. Next base: position 409,162 of record NZ_JBHMDN010000055.1, on the reverse strand, counting down.
CCCGTAGCCTTGCTGTTCCATACCATACCCCTGGGCCGGCATCCCGTAGCCTTGCTGTTCCATGCCGTACCCCTGAGCCGGCATCCCGTAGCCTTGATGCTCCATCCCGTAGCCTTGATGCGGCATGGAATACTCGGCCTGCTCGCCGCCTATTTTGACCGGATAATGAATATACTCGACCTGCTCGTGAACTTCGATTCCGTAAATCGGCTTCGTTTCCGGCTTCGGAACGACTTTCGAAGGCGCCGCTATCGGCGCCGGAGTCTCCTCGACGATCGGAGCGGTCTCTTGCGGCTTGACGGCCGTATTGGCTTTTCCTTTTTCCGTGCCCGCTCCCGCAGCGACGCCCGTGTTGGCCTTGCCGGGCATCGCTGCCGCCGAACCGTCCTCCGGCGAAGAAGCTTGCGGAATGTTGACCACTTCGCCGGTGAGCAGGGCGTTCGGATTTTTAAGCTGCGGATTCGCTTTGATCAAATCGGTAAGCTGGATGCCCCACGCCTTGGACAGCTTCCACAGCGTATCTCCCTGCTTGACGATATGCTGGTGAATGACGCCAAGCGCCGTCTTCGGCTGGGTCGGAATCTTCACTTTCATTCCGACGTCGATCACGTCGGGATTGCTGATGCCCGGATTGGCTTTCAAAACGTCTTCCAGCGACACGCCGTATTTCTGGGCGATTGAATACAGCGAATCCCCTTGTTTAACGATATGGATTTTCACGCCGTTCCCTCCTGATAGTGATAAAATCGTTCACGACCGGGCGAATGCCCTCGCGCAATCCTTACATCCTATGCAGGTTCTGGGCATTTGACATCTATTACGGCAAAAATCCGGCCGCCTGTCGGCGCGCCGGATCTTGTGAACTATCGCGAAGAGGAGCCGTTCCCGGCTTTCGCCGGCTCGTAAGGCAGGCTCGGATAAGAGCCGAGCAGCCGTACCTGGCAGCCAAGCGCCTCGATTTCGGCAAGCGCTCCGGGGAGCAGCACCGAGTCGAGAGCATAGGCGATATCGATATAAAAATAGTACGTGCCCAGCTTTTTCTTCGTCGGCCTGGACTCGATCTTGGACAGGTTGATCTTTCTCCAGGCGAACGCCGACAGCACCTGGTGCAGCAATCCCGGATAATCCTCGGGCAGCGTGATCAGCACGCTCGTCTTCTGCGCGGTCGCTTCCTTGTTCTCGTAAGGCGTGCGGCCGACGAGCAGAAACCGCGTGTAGTTGTTGTCGTGGTCGGTCACGCCCTGCTCCAGAACGTCCAAGCCCATATCCGCCGCGGCCAGCCTCGTACCGAGCGCCGCCCAGCCCTTGCCGGGATTGTTCTTGACCATGCGCACGGCTTCCGACGTGCTGCTGAGCGTCTCGAGCTCCGCATGCGGCAGATTGGCGCGGATGAATTGCAGACACTGCGCCATGGCGACCGGATGGCTCATCACTTTGACGATTTTGGCCGGGTCCCAGCGGCCGTTATCGCCGCTCAGCTCCGAGCCCCATCCGATCAAGTTTTGAATCGACGGGTACACCCATTCGGCGCGAATCGGCAAGTCCACTTCATGAACGAGCCAGTCCGTATGCAGGTTCACGGACCCGTCGATCGTATTCTCGATCGGGATCACGCTCCAATCGGTGTGGCCGTTCGCCGTCGATTGGAATACGTCCGAGATCATTTTGCAATATACGAATTCCACGTCTTCGTTCCGAAACAAGTAACGAACGGCCTCGTCCGATACGGTGCTTTGCGGCAGCACGGCTACGGATTTTTTCCGGCTCATACGCCCACCTCCGCTTGAATGCTCTGCAGGTACGATTGCGGGTCCAGACCCATTTCCGGATCGTTCTTCCCGATGCGCCGGACTTGCGGGCCGTGCAGGCACGGCTTCAGCCAGCGCGCGTCGACCCGGATTCCTTCCGCGGCCATGACGCTCTCGACGAAGGCCGCAAGCCTTCCGTCCGCAATTTGCGCCGTATCCGCAAGCAGCAGCAACGTCGGCCCCGCGCCGGACAGCACCGCCCCCAGCGCGCCGTGACCGGTCGCCTCCCGCAGGATCGTCTCCATGCCGGGGATCAGCGCCGCGCGGTACGGCTGATGCAGGCGGTCCCGCATGGCGCGAGCCAGCAGGTCCAGCCTTCTCGAAGCCAGAGCGGCCGTCAGCAAGGAGCTGTGCGTGACGTTAAACACCGCATCCTTCATCGACACCTGCTCCGGAAGCACGTTCCGGGCTTTTTTCGTCGCCAGCTCGAATTCGGGAATCGCCGCCATTACTTCCAGTCCCGCCGGAGGTTCAAGCCGCACGTAATCGGCTCGCTCGCCGTCCCAGGACGCGACGACGATGCCGCCGAACAAGGAGGCGCCGACGTTGTCCGGATGCTTCTCCAGCTCCGTGGCCATCTGGAACAGTTCGTCGTCCGTCAGCGCCCCGCCCGCCAACGCGTTGGCGGCGACGAGCGCGCCTACGATTGCGGATGCGCTGCTTCCCAGACCCCGGGTCAACGGAATGTCGCTGCGAATTCCGATCTCCAGCTCCGGCAAGTCAACCCCCGCCTTGCGGAAGACGGCCTGCGCCACTTCGTAGATTAAATTCGTCTTGTTCTCGGGCACGCCTTCGAGATGATCTCCGACGAGCGTAATTCGGGTCTGCTCCGAAGGAGCCATGCTGACCCAGGAAAACAGGGATAAGGCCATGCCGAGCGAATCGAAGCCCGGCCCCAGGTTGGCCGTGCTCGCCGGCACTTGGACGACGACGCGGCCAAGCTCGGAGCGAACGCCAGTTGCGGTTGCTGCTTGCATATTAAAGCTCCTTTAAGTCTGATTTCAGCCTTCGACGCGATAGACGCTCTTGATTCTCTTCACGGAGGACAGGTTTTCGAACTCCCGCAGCACTTCGTCCATCGCCTTCTTGCTGGCGATATGCGTAATAATGATAATTTCCGTCGTCGATTGGTGCGGAGTCGAAGGCTGCATGACCGACTCGATGCTGACGTCGCAGTCCGAGAACACACGGGCGATCTGCGCGAGCACCCCGGCCCTATCCTCCACGTGCAGCAGCAGGAAAAACTTCGAAGCGATCTGTTCGTCCGACTTCAGCTTCATCACGTTATAGGTCAATTGGGCCTGACGGCCGTTGACGCCAAGCTTCATGTTCTTGATCACGGCGACCAGATCCGCGACGACCGACGTCGCCGTAGGCAGCTCGCCGGCTCCGGCTCCGTAGAACATCGTTTCGCCAACCGCTTCGCCATGCACGTATACGGCGTTAAAGACGCCGTTCACGGAAGCGATCGGGTGACTTGTCTTGATCATCGTCGGCTGCACGCTTACGCTGATCAGATCGTCCTGACGCTCCGCGATGCCGAGCAGCTTCACTTCGTAGCCGAGCCGCTTCGCGTACCGAATGTCCTCCTGCGTCACTCCGCTGATCCCTTTGACGCTGACATTCTCGAGAGCGACATTGGAGCGGAAGCCGAGCGAAGACAGTATCGTCATTTTGCGCGCCGCGTCCAGCCCTTCGACATCGGAGGTCGGATCGGCTTCCGCGTATCCGAGGTCCTGGGCCTCCTTCAGCACTTCGGCGTAAGCCGCGCCCTCCTGGCTCATCTTGGTCAAAATATAATTGGTCGTGCCGTTGACGATGCCCATGATTTTCGTAATCCGGTCCGAGGAAAAGCCTTCGACCAAAGTACGGATGATCGGGATGCCTCCCGCGACGCTTGCTTCGTAGAGCACGTCGCAGCCTTTTTCCCGCGCCTTCTCCAAAATCTCCTGCCCGTGCAGCGCCATCAGGTCCTTGTTGGCCGTAATGATATGCTTGCCGCGCTCCAACGCTTCGAGAATATATTCCTTCGTCTGACCGATTCCGCCCATCACTTCGACGATAACGTCGATCTCCGGGTTGCGCACGATCTCCCACGGGTCTTCCGTCAGCTTCGACGGATCGATGGGCAGATTGCGCCCTTTGTTCCGATCCTTGACGAGAATTTGCGAGATCGAGATCGGCGAACCGGCCTGATTGGACAGATCCTCCTGATGGCCTTCGACGATGCGGACGACGCCCGTCCCGACCGTACCCAATCCCAGCAACCCCACTTTTATCGGCTTCATTCCAATTCCTCCGCTTCCCGCTGTCAACGTTCTTTATATTTGCCTTTCAGCCGCGTCCGATTACGCTGGCCCGTTTAACCCCGTCCTGGGAACGAAGCCTCTCCAGCAGCTCCGGCAGCGTTCCGCCCATTCCTCCCGTGTCGATGGAGATGACGACGTTGGCCATGCCCTGGAGCGGAATCGACTGGGAAATCGTCAATACGTTCCCTTCGCTTGAAGCCAGAATTCCCAGCACTTTGGACAGTACCCCCGAGCGATGCTCCAGGTCCATCGACAATGTCGCGAGCGATTCACGCGAAGCCTGCTCGAGCAAATAAACGCCGTCTTTGTATTTGTAATAGGCGCTACGGCTTAAGCCTACGCGCTCCGCGGCTTCGTGAACCGTTGCCGCATCGCCGCGCCGCAGCAGCTCCTTCGCCTGCTCCGTCTTCAGAATCCCCTCGGGCAGCAAGTCCTCGCGGACGACAAAATAACGCTCCGTCATGATGCGTCCTCCCAAGAAAGACGAATGTGTGTACATAGAGGACATTATAGCGAAATGCGCGGCTTGGGGCAATAGGCAATTAACAGCCGTCTTGCTCTTCGGGCTCTCTCCCTCTGCGGAGCGGCCTGCCCGTCCGGGTATCCCCGAGAGTATCCGTCGGTCGAAGCAAATAAAAAGACCGCGGCAGGTCGATTAAACCCGCAGCAGTCTTGGATGCCGTCTCGTTCCTAATTATCTTCGAACAAATACTCGTCCTGCCCGCCTTCGAAAAAGTCGAATTCGAATTTCCCGATACGGATCGTGTCTCCGTTCTTCGCTCCCCGTTTGCGGAGTGCCTCGTCGATGCCGAGCCCGCGCAAAATGCGTCCGAACCGCATAACCGCCTCGTAGGAGTTGAACTGCGTCCGGCGCATGAGCCGCTCGATGCCCTCGCTCTCGATGACGTACACTTCGTTGTCCCGCACGATCGTAAACGCCATGTCGTCGTCGGCCTCGTACCGGAAAACAACGCCTTCCTCGGCTTTCGCCGCCTGCTCGTCCGCTTCCTGTTCCGTGATCTCCGGAAGCGACTCCAGCAGCTCCGCGACACGGTACAGCATTTCCCGGACGCCCTGCTTCGTCAGCGAGGATATCGGCATAATCTCGATATCCGGTCGGATCTCCGCGATCCGGTCGCGAAAGACGGCCAGATTCTCCTCCGACTCCGGCATATCCATCTTATTGGCCGCGACGATCTGCGGGCGATCTGCCAGCTTCGCGTTGTACAGCCGCAGCTCGTCGTTGATTTTGACCCAATCGTCGAACGGATCGCGGCCTTCCATCCCCGACATGTCGACGACGTGCAGAATGACGCGGGTGCGCTCGACATGGCGCAGAAATTCATGCCCCAGGCCGACCCCTGTGTGGGCGCCTTCGATCAGACCCGGAAGATCGGCCATAACGAAGCTGCGCTCCTCATCCAAATCCACGACACCCAGATTGGGCGTAATCGTCGTAAAATGATAAGCGCCGATCTTCGGCTGAGCCGCCGATACGACCGACAGCAGCGTCGATTTGCCGACGCTCGGGAAGCCGACCAGTCCGACGTCCGCCATCACCTTCAGCTCCAGCGTAACCCAACGCTCCTGGCCTTCCTCTCCGTTTTCGGCGATCGCCGGGGCCGTGTTCACCGAGCTCTTGAACCGCATGTTGCCTCTGCCTCCGCGGCCTCCCTTGGCCACGACGACCTCCTGGCCGTGCCTGGTCAGGTCGGCAACCATTTCCCCGGTATCGTCGTCCATGACGATCGTTCCGGGGGGAACGCGAACGATCATATGGTCGGCGTTGGCTCCGTGCTGCGATTTGTTGCGGCCCTTCTCCCCTCTGGGAGCTTTGAAATGCTTCTGGTAACGGAAATCCATCAGCGTCCGCAAGCCCTCGTCCACGCGAAATACGACATCGCCGCCGTTCCCGCCGTCGCCGCCCGCAGGACCGCCCTCCGGCACATACAATTCTCTGCGGAAGGCGACGAGACCGTCGCCGCCGTTCCCGCCTTTAACAAATATTTTTGCTTTATCCACAAACATGTTGTCTTCACTCCATTATGCCGACGGCGGAAAATGGATCACCATTTTCCTCGCTTGCGCCGAATTTTCCGCCGGCTCTAGTCCCTGCGCCAATCGTCCCGTTCCTTGCAGGCATTTCTCCAATTCCTCGGTTATGCTGTCCGCCGCCGCCAATTCGCCGCAGTATTTCATGACGATTTTCAGCACACCGCCTTCCTCCTGCGTCAGCTCCATGCGCAGCACGTTCTCTCCGGCCAGCGGCACGGACGCGCGGAAGCGAATCACGTTGACCAGACCGATGATCGCTCTGCTTAAGCTCTCGGCTTCCAGAGGCAGCTTGTCCAGGCTTAAGCCGTCCTCGACCTCGACTTCCAGACGCATCGTGTCGCATATCGTGCGAAACGACAGCAAATACGAAGACAGCTCCGGGTAGCCAAGCTGCGATACGCGGCTGTCCTGCTCCATTTTCGTTCTTATTCTGTCCACGACGTCGACCGCTTTATCTAGCTTGTTAAGCCTCAGATACCCGTATAAAATTTGCAGCTCGTTCATCCAATCGTGGCGATGATGGCTGAGCGTGCGGATCGTCGAGACTTGCGCGTGCGCCAGCAGCTTGTCGCAGTTTTCGCGATATTGCTTCCGCTGCCGCGCGGCCAAGCCGGCGAATACTCCTAGGGTCCATAGAACGAATACGATTAACGCCCACCATGAACGAGGCCAGATCAGGACAGCCGCGACAGGCATAGCCAACGACGCGAGAGCCGCCGGCCCCTTCAGTGACATTTTCCCAAATCTCATCTTATATCCCCGTTTCGTATGTCCTCAACTGTCGACGTCCGGAAGCTCCTCCCGTTCAGTATACCATGGCGGAACGCCCGTCACCACGCCGTTCCGAACGAAACGCGGCTCGTCGAATCGTCATGCAAAAACCCCGACCAACTTGCATTGGCCGGGGTTCTGGATGCTCTATTAAGCTTCAACCGCAGCAGCTACCGGAGCTAGCGCTACAGGATAGACGCTGACTTTCTTGCGATCGCGTCCCAGACGCTCGAACTTCACGACGCCCGCCGTCAGAGCGAACAGCGTGTCGTCTTTGCCGATGCCGACGTTCGTGCCCGGATGGATCTTCGTGCCGCGTTGGCGGTACAGGATGCTGCCGGCCGTTACGACCTGGCCGTCCGCTCTCTTCGCGCCCAGGCGCTTGGAGTGGCTATCGCGTCCGTTCTTCGTCGATCCGACCCCTTTTTTCGAGGCGAATAACTGAAGATCTAACTTCAACATGGTGTCAACCTCCTTTTCGTTCAAAGGTTTCTTTTATAGTTACATACTTGCCGTAGGATTCCTCGATGGATTCGAGCGCGGCGACCATTCCTTCCAGCAGCAGCTGGACCTGATCGTTCCGCCCAGGGTCCGCGCTATGCGGAGCTTCCGCCTTAAGCAGTCCCGATCTCGACTCGGCTTCGGGTACGAGCCCCGTCAGCTTCTCGATCGCGTTGACCGCTCCGATGGTTACGGCCGATACGCCGGCGCAGACGATATCCTTGCCGGGATCGTTGTAATAAGCATGCCCCGTTACGGTAAACCGTACGATGGCCTTCTCGTCGTTGCGCACGATCGTAATCGCGATCATCTCGGCAGCCTCTCTTATGCCTTGATGCTCTCGATCGTCACTTTCGTATACGGTTGACGATGGCCTTGCTTGCGCTTGTAGTTCTTCTTGGGCTTGTACTTGAAAACGATGATCTTCTCGCCTTTGACTTGCTGCTCGACTTTGCCCGTTACGGAAGCTCCGGCAACCGTCGGGGAACCCGTCGTCAGCCCTCCGTCTTTGGAAACGGCCAACACATGGTCGAACGTTACGCTGTCGCCGGCATTAGCGGAAAGCTTCTCAACGAAGATAACGTCGCCCGCTTGGACTTTGTACTGTTTGCCGCCTGTTTGAATAATCGCGTACATCTGGTGCACCTCCTTATGTCTAAGACTCGCCTCATAGGGTGTCGGTTGCCGCGGCTTAGGGAAGCCAGGGCAGCGCCGATCTTGTCGACCCGGTGGAGTGCGGTTGTAGCCTGCATATCCTCAGATTGCACGCACCATAGAATTTTAGCACACCGACATCGGGAACACAAGAAAATTGTTTATTTAATTGCTGCTTGGGCCTTTCCGGGGCCTTTCCGCTATCTCCCTCCTATTTTTTCGGGATGCTGCTTGATTTCTACTGCTGTCTTCTTCTGTTTTTTGTTTTCTCGATTATCGCTCGACTTCTCGTCTGTCCTCCTATGTTTAGATTCTCGATTGCTGCTTGGCTCGATATGGCGGCCTCCATACGTTAAATCAACCTCATCAAAAGCTGCAGCGCCGTCTCAGAAATGTGAAATTCATAGCAGCGATTGGAGCTTCCGCCCACGGAGCAAATAAGCTCCTTCTTCTGCATCTCCGTGATGATCTTTCTGCTCGTTTCTTTTCCAAGGAGCAGCCATTCGCTCACATGTCCCAGACGAAACGTTTCTCTTCTCAGCCACGCGCACCTCAGCACCTCCCGTTCGTACACGGGCAGCTTCATCAAACCGGTCCCTTCCTTCGTGCCGATTTTCCCCAACAGCTCATACAAGCTGCGCTGACACTCTTCCGGCCTTTTCTCCAGTTCGTCCCGACTGTACGGAAAATAGATAAAACTGTTCACCGCAACCGAGCGGGCCCGCGCCCTCTCAAAGGAGAACCGATCACGCGTAACTTTCTCCGCATGCGTAATGTAATAATCCTCTTCGACAATCAAACGCAGCCACGGCAGACCGACATCTCCAAAAACCGATACTCCCATTGGACCCTTCATTTCGTACTCCAACACCATCCCGTCGCTCTTCCCGAATACCGGAAGGAGCAGATGTTTCAGGAGCAGCTTCGTCCCGGTCAAATTCCGACTTAACATTTCTCCTCGCTGTCCCGTTGCGGCTGCCTTCTGCGCTTCGAGAAACCTCTCAAATTCCTCTTCAAATCCGTCCATACCGAATCCCTCCAAAATGTAGAGAAAATAAAAAAACGCCGCTTGCTCCCACAGAGGGAGAAAACGGCGTGTGCTTCACGCTTAATAGAATTATATTTGGCCATAATATAGCATGTACCACGTACGATTAGCAACTCTTTCGGCAATTTTCTATAAATTAAAATCGTCGCTTGCCCCCGCAGCTTGTTCCCCATCATGCGCAATGGACGATAACCGATTCCTTAGCACATCGCCGCATTATTCTCGCCATTTCACGCCACGATAGCCGATTCCTTAGAACATCGACCCACCATCCGCACCTTTTCACGCCACGATAACCGATTCCTTAGAACACCGACCCGCCATTCTCGCCCTTTCACGCCACGATAACCGATTTCTTAGAACACCGACCCGCCATTCTCGCCCTTTCACGCCACGATAACCGATTTCTTAGAACATCGACCCGCGCCCGCTCACCGAATATAAATCTTCCCGCTGCCCTTGCAGGCCGCGCAAGGCTCGTAGAAGTAGTTCATCGCGTTCTCCCGCGCCTTCTTGCGCGTCAGCTCCATCAGCCCGAGCCGCGTCCAGCCGACGACCTGGCACTTCGTGCGGTCGCGCTTGATGCCCGTCTCCAGCCGATGCGCGATCTGATGACGGTGCTCCTCGGTCTCCATATCGATAAAATCGATGATGATGATGCCGCCGACGTCGCGCAGCCGGAGAAGTCGCGCCACCTCGTCCGCCGCCTCCCCGTTCGTCTGGAATACCGTTTCCTCGAGATCGATCGATCCGGTATATTTGCCCGTGTTGACGTCGATTACCGTGAGCGCCTCCGTCTGCTCCCAGACCAGATAACCGCCGCTCGGCAGCCATACCCGCGGCTGAAAAGCCTTGTCGAGCTGCTCCTTGATGCCGAACTTCTCGAACAGCGGCCTCGCTTCCCGATACAGCTGAACCCGTTCCTCGAGCGCCGGGGCGGTCTGCCGCAAATACGACTTGGCTTCCTCGGCCCTCGCCTCGTCGTCGACGATCAGCAACTCGGTATCCGGAGTGATCACGTCTCTGACCATCCGGCCCACAAGCCCCGTATCCCTGTGCAGCTCGAACGGCGCTCTCGCATGCTTGCTGCGCTCGACGATGCTTCGCCAGACTCGCCGCAGGCCGTTCAAATCTTCCTCGAGCGCCTCCCGGCTCTCGCCTTCCGCGTTCGTCCGGAGGATCATGCCTTCCGTATTTTCCCGAACGGCTTCTGCCAAGCTCTTGAGCCGGCTTCGTTCCTGCTCCTGCTCGATTTTCTTGGATATGCCTATGTAATCCGCATCCGGCATGTAAACCAGCCATCTTCCGGGAATCGAATAATGGGTCGTCACCCGGGCGCCCTTGCCTCCGAGCGGCTCCTTCATGACCTGGACGAGCAGTTCGTCTCCCGGCTTCAGCAGCTCGTCGATCGAGGGCTTCTCCTTCGGCTGCTTGTCCAGGTGAGGGTGCAGAACGTCGTCCACGTAGAGGAAGGCGTTTTTGGACAAGCCGATATCGACGAAAGCCGCCTGCATGCCGGGCAGGACGTTAACGACCCGCCCTTTGTACAGATTGCCGATCAGCGAGGCGCCTTCCGTCCGCTCCACGGCGAATTCCGTCAGAATGCCGTCCTCGAGCAGCGCCGACTGAGTCACCTGATTCGAACAATGGATAAACAGCTGCTTCATGCCAACCTCCCTAATGGAACCCTTTATCTCGATCCGCTTATTTTCACTCCTTTCATTTTACATGAAAAACTTCAAGTCCGCATGCCCGGATGTCAATCGCCCCAGAAAACCGTCGATAATCGCCTTCTCCGGAACGACACCGACGATTTTTCCCTGCTTCATCACATACACCAGATGGTACTGTTCTTTCATATACAGCTTCAGAATACGGGTAAGCGGGCGGTTCTCGGAGATGACGATCGGCATGGACAGCTTCCCCCGGTCAAAATGCTGCTCGGCTCTCTCGCTGCGATGCACGAGAAAACGCAAAAAAACAAACGGAACGTTGCGGAAATAAGTCCAGTTCGACACGCAGAGAAAAAGGCCTACGGCCAGCAGATTCAGATGAAGCAATCCGCCGCGAGCGAGCGGATAGAGCGACGCCGCGACCATCAGCGCGCTGAAGGCCATGCTGATCTTCACGCTCCACATCAGCGTTCGATGATACGGCAGCTTCAGGCTGAGCCACGATTGCAGCATCCGCCCGCCGTCCAGCGGCAGAATCGGCAGCAAATTAAAAAGGGCGATCAGCGCGTTGGCACGCGCAAAATCGTCCGACCAGGCTTTGTCGATCCAGCCGACGTAGGCCAGCAGCATGCCGATCGCCGCCAGCACGACGTTCTGGGCCGGTCCGGCGAACGCCACCCACAGCTCCTCGCGAACGGGTACCGAGCCCGCGTCCTCGACCTCGACCACGCCTCCGAACGGCAGCAGCTTGACCTCTTTCACCTTCCAGCCGAAGCGCAGCGCCGTCAGCAGGTGCCCCAGCTCGTGCCACAAGACGATAAAAAACAAGGCAAGAAGCTCGGCGAAGCGTCCGGTCGCGACCGAGCCGATCATGATCAGCACGAACAGCGGATGGAGCCTGAAGGCGATCCCTTTCCATTTAATCAAAGGTAACCACTTCCGCCGGATCGAGTACGTTCCCGTCGTGCTGCACCGCAAAATAGAGCTCCGCTCCGGACTGTCCGTCCGCGGCGGGATCGAGCCGGCCTATCGTTTGTCCCGTTTCCACCCAATCGTTCGGCTTGACGTCCGCGGACGCCAGACCGCCGTATACCGTCAATACGCGATTCTGATGCTGAACGAGTATCGTAACGCCGCCCGACGAATCGCGCGTCACCTGCTGCACTTTGCCGGTAAAGACGGCATACACCTCTCCGTTCCCCGCAGCGGCTACCCGCACGCCCTGGCCGTTCTCGGCGTAAGTCTCCACGATCGTCCCCCGGATCGGCGCCGAGGTGATCGACGGGTCCAGCAGCGCGGACGCCTCCAGCGTCTTCGGCTCCCCGCGGCCGAACGGCAAGAACGTAGGCGAGCCGCCGAACGTGTCTCCGTACCACACCTCGATCGCGCGGAAATCCATATCCCGCGTAACCGAGCTGACCATCCAGTCTTTGGCTTGCGCGCTGCCGGGCAGCTCCAGCTTCATCCAGCCCCAGAAGCCGCCGAGAGCGAGTGCCGAGACGACAAGCCGAATGCCGACTCCGCGCAGGAAACGTCCCGAACGAGGCTCTTCGGAAGAACCTCCGCCCCCGGAAGCCGAGGTCGGTGGAATGCCCTTAAGGCCTTGCCATCCCGGAGCTTGTCCCGTCTTCAGCCGTTTCTCCCGTTCTCTCCACCAGAGCTCCGGATCCGGGTCGGACAACGTCATCTTCCGACGGAGAAGCTCCCTTTCCGGCTCGGAATTCGCGGGCTCGAACGCAGGCGGCGCATACGACTCTCCCTTGTCCGCCGGCCGCGAGAAGTTCGGCGGAATCGGAACCGGCTCCGGTCCCGTCTCTTCGCGAGGCGGAGCGGCCGGCGCGGATTGCCGTTTCTGGTCCGTCTGCCGTTCCACCAGTTGGGCAATCCTCTCCCGTCTTCGCTCGCGCACATTATCCCGTATCTGCATCGCCAGCCCCTCCCTTGTCCTCTTTCTTTTATTACCTTATGGCGGACAAGGGGGGAATAGACCTGGCGGAGGTGCGCGAACGCCGAAGAAGCGGGCCGTCCCCGCCGCCATCTTCGGATGACGGGAGAACGGCCCGCTTCGGCCGGTCTGTTCCGATATTTCGTTACTGATCCAACGGAAACTTCTCTTGATGCGCCTTGATGCTGAAGACGAGTCCGATCGACAGCATGTTCAGCAGCAGCGACGTGCCGCCATAGCTGACGAACGGCAGCGTAATGCCCGTAATCGGCATAATGCCGAGCATCATTCCGATGTTCTGGAAAATCTGGAACACCAGCATCGTCGCGATGCCGATAATGACGAACGACCCTCGTCGGTCGTAACACTGGTACGCGATCAAGATCATCCGGTAGATGAACAGGAAGTAGAGCAGCAGCAGCAGCGCCGAGCCTTGAAAGCCGAACTCCTCGCCGATGACGACGAAGATGGAATCCGAATAGGTATACGGGATGAATTTGCGATTTTTGGATTCGCCTTGCAGGTAGCCGTCTCCGGCCAGCCCTCCGGACCCGATCGCGATCATCGCGTATTCGGACTGGCGCCTGGCGTCGGCCGACGCCTCCTCCGGATGGATGTACGTATTGATTCTCTCGTACCAGTGCCCCAGCTTGCGGTCGTTCAAATAAGATTCGATCTCGGTATTATAGGAATTGAACAGCGTAACGAACAGCACCAGGCCGCCCACTACGACCATCAGTCCGATCATGACGTAGGAATATCGAACGTTGCCGATCCAGAGCATGCCGAGCACGATGAAAATGTAGATGATCGCATTGCCCAGATCCGGCTGGAGCATAACGAGCAGAAAGGGAACGAAGGAGAATGCCGCGACAGTCATGACGTCGGTCCGCATTCTTAGAGGATCGCCCTGCCGTCTTCCCATGATGGCCGCAATCCCGATAATGAGGAACAGCTTCATGATCTCCGCCGGCTGAAACGAGAACGAGCCGAACTCGAACCAGCTGCGCGCGCCGTTCTTCGGCTCTACCAGCACGAAGATCAGCAGGAGCATGACAATTCCGATCGCATACCAGACATACCACGTCTTCAGGATCAGCCGATAGTCGACCAAGGTGGACAGCACGATGACGACAAACCCTGCAGCGTAGAAAACCAGCGTCTGAATGTCGAGATTCTGATAAGCCGGGAGCGGATTGTTATAGGTCGCGCTGCGGATGGTAAAAAAACTGATCCCCATGAACGCCATGAGAATCGCCAGCATCATCCAGTCCATTTTTTTCAATCGGTTAAGCAAGCCCGATCATCCCATTCCAAGAAACTTCTTTACTTTGCTGAATACGCCCGACTTCTCGTCCAGATGAGACAGGGGGACCGTTTCTCCCAAAATGCGTCTGGCGATGTTGCGATAAGCGATCGCCGCGCGGGAATTCGCGTTTAATACGGTAGGTTCCCCGGAATGCGCCGCCTTGATGACCGTCTCGTCGTCCGGCACGATGCCCAGCAGATCGATCGCGAGCACTTGGCAGATGTCGTTCACCTCAAGCATATCCCCGCTGCGAACGAGCCCCGGGCGAATGCGATTGATGACCAGCTTCGGAGAAGGAAAATTGCTCTTCTCCAGCAAGCCGATGACGCGATCCGCATCGCGGACGGCGGCATTCTCCGGCGTCGTCACGACGATCGCCTGAGATGCGCCCGCGATGGCGTTGCGAAAGCCCTGCTCGATACCGGCGGGGCAATCGATAATAATGTAGTCGAAATCCGGCTTCAGACTCTCGACGATCTGCCGAACCTGCTCCGGAGAAATGTCGTTCTTGTCCTTCGTCTGCGCCGCGGGAAGCATATACAGCTCATCGAAGCGCTTGTCCTTGATCAATGCCTGATTGACCCGGCAGCGCCCCTCGGCCACGTCGATCAGATCGTATACGATCCGATTTTCGAGCCCCATGACCACGTCCAGATTGCGCAGCCCGATGTCGGTATCCAACATGCACACCTTCTGGCCCATAATCGCCAGGGCGGTGCCCAGATTCGCCGACGTCGTCGTTTTGCCGACTCCGCCTTTGCCCGATGTGACAACGATCGCTTCTCCCATGATCTCTACACTCCTTTGAACAGCATAACTTCTTTGCGCTGGCGCCCGAGGCTGGTCAGCTTGTCGATGGACATCGTTCCTTCGCGCAGAAACGCATACTCCATCCACGGCTCCGAGGACGTCCATTCGTCCGGAGGCCGGCTGATCACGTCGGCGATGCGCAGCTGGGTCGGTCTCATGAGCGAAGCGGCGATGATCGCCTCCTCGTTGCCCAGGGTTCCCGCGTGCACGGTTCCTCTGAGCGCGCCCAGCACGTACACGTCCCCGCTGCAGCGAATCGTGCCGCCCGGATTGACGTCGCCGATCAGAAGCAGATGCCCGTCGTATTCGACCGTCTGGCCGGATCTGACCATGCCGGTCATCGTGTGCAGCAACGGGACCGGCTTCTCGGCCGGATCGACCTCCGGCGAATCGCTCTCGATCGATTGAATGAGCAGATTGCCTTGCTTGCGGAAAACCGCTTTGATCCGCTCCTTGTCCTCTTCGCTTAGTTGCCTTGCTCCAAGCTTTATGAAAATATGCACGATAGGCCCGTTGAACTGTTGGCCGTGCTTATCCAATTTCGCGTTTAATTCGTCCAGCAGCTCGACGAAATCGCACCGGTCGTCCAGCAGGAAGACCAATCCTTCCTTGACGCCCTTAATCGTAATGATAGATTTGCCCGTCACGATGCCCGCTCCTCCCTACGCTATTGAAATTCGGCTTCGCGAAGCGGAATTCCTGCCTGCCGGGTAAACAACGTCCTATTCCGGATTGTCTTCTCCCGGAGACAGCGAAGCCTTGACCAAGTAGCGGCGTACCGGAACGTACAGCAGCAGCGCGATCAGAAGCTGCAGGAGCGCGGTCGGCGCCACCTGCCAATAAAACACGTGCGCGAACGGCAATTCGGTCAGCCGGAACAGGTTGTAGATCGAGTACACGATGGAATCGAGCAGCGCTCCGAAGACAAGAACGGCCCACGAGAACAGGCTGATCGTATAGCTCTTGTACTCCGACAGCAGGCCTGCAAGGTATCCGATCAATCCCATTCCGAAGCCGTAAGGCCCGATCAGATGCCCGTAGGATAACATGTCCTGAAGAAGTCCGAAGCCGAGACCGAACAGGAACGCGGGATGACGTCCCGCATAGCCGGCCACGAAGATCGTAAGAATGAACGTCAGATGGGGCAGCAGCCTGTCGCTCCAGCCCGGCGGAATCAGCCAGGGCACGATCGCGTTCTCCGCGATCACGAGTACAAGCCCGAGCAGAATCGCCCAGTTGATGCGCATGGTCACGGCTCATCCACCTCTGGCACAACGATGATGAACACGTCTCTGAGATGCTCGAACTTGGCCGCCGGCTCGATCGCCGCGGTATACGTCAATCCGAAATCGCCGACCTGGCTCGTTCTGACCGTGCCGATAATGATCCCTTTGGGGAACAAGCTGCCCAACCCGGAGGTAATGACCGTGTCGCCGTCCGCGGGCTTGTCTTTTTCCTCGATTTTGGACATGAGCAGCGTTTTGGTTTCTTCGTCGTATTCGATAATTCCGAAAGAGTCCGGCTTGCTTAAAAAGGTCGCGGATACGGGAGTGCCTTTGGACGAGCTCGGGTCCAGGTTCGTGATCAACGTTACGGTGGACGTAAAATTTTTAACTTTGCTGACCAGCCCGACCAGCCCGTCGGACGTGCGAACGGCCATATCCGGCTTGATCCCGTTTTTGCTGCCAAGGTTGACCGTAATCGTCTTCTCGTACGGATTGGAGGTGCTGCCGACGACTTGAGCGGCCAGATAGCGGTAGTTGTCCATGTTCTTCTGGCGCTCCGTGAAGCCAAGCAGCTCCTCCAGCTCCTTGTTTCTGGCTTCGAGCATATTGAACCTGATTTGGTCCTGGGTATACTGGGCGACCGTCTGGCGGAATTGCTCGTTCTCCTTGTAGACATCGGAAAGCCGGCCGAGGTCGTGGAAGAAATCCGCGACCGCCCCGACCGGCCGGTAGAGCACTCCTTGCACAGCCCCGAAAGCGTCGTTGACGAATTTCTCCGGCCAGGTCAGCCGGGTCCGGCCTAACGTAAATCCCATGAGGGCGATAAACACGATCAGCCCGATCATGAGAATAAACAAACGCTTATTGCGCATCAAGCGAAAGATCGCGCTCACCTGCTTTCCCGTCCTGTGAATTTAGCGGCCGGACCGGGACCCTCCGCCCTTGGACCGGAACAGATGGATGTTCTCGAGCGCGCGTCCGGTTCCGATCGCCACGCAGTCGAGGGGATTTTCGGCCACCAGAACGGGCATGCCCGTCTCGCGGGCGAGCATCTTGTCCAAATTGCGAAGCAGCGCTCCGCCGCCGGTCAATACGATGCCGCGGTCCATAATATCCGCGGACAGCTCCGGAGGACACTTCTCCAGCGTTGCCTTGACCGCCTCGATGATCGAGTTGACCGTGTCGGACAACGCTTCCGTGATCTCGTCCGAAGTGATCGCAAGCGTCTTCGGCAGTCCCGACACGAGGTCGCGGCCGCGAATTTCGATCGATTCGACCTTGTCAAGCGGCATGGCGGAGCCGATCTCCATCTTGAGCTGTTCGGACGTTCTCTCGCCGATCATCAGATTGTACAGGCGCTTGATATACGCGATGATCGCGTCGTCCATCTCGTCGCCCGCAATGCGGATCGACTTGCTCGTGACGATGCCGCCGAGCGAGATGACGGCCACTTCCGTCGTGCCGCCGCCGATGTCGACGACCATGCTTCCGGTCGGCTCCCATACCGGCAAGTCCGCGCCGATCGCCGCGGCGAAGGGCTCTTCGATAATATGGGCCTCTCGGGCTCCGGCCTGCTTCGTGGCGTCTTCCACCGCGCGCTTCTCCACGGCCGTAATGCCGGAAGGAACGCATACCATCACGTCGGGATGGCGCGGGAACATCGCGCGCGGCTTCTGCGCCTTGCGGATGAAATACTTGATCATCGTCGCCGTCGTCTCGAAATCCGCGATGACTCCGTCCTTCATCGGACGAATGGCCACGATATTGCCGGGCGTGCGTCCGATCATTTTCTTCGCGTCGGAGCCTACCGCTTCGATTCTCTTTGTATCGGTACGCAGAGCAACCACGGACGGCTCCCTGACTACTATTCCTTTGCCCTTTATATACACCAGCGTATTTGCGGTTCCAAGATCGATGCCCAGATCCCGCGTAAATCCTCCAACCATTCTGCTACCTCCTGCTATGACCGCGACTGCTAAGTTGACGCTTTAATTCGGGCTGCGTTCCAGTCGTCGGGACAATCTTTCTTATTATATTATATGCAGCCCATCTCCTTCAAACTAATAAAGCGGCTGTCACCGATTACCAAATGGTCGAGAAGCTCGATGCCCAGCAATTGGCCCGCTTCCGCCAGCCGCTTCGTCAATTGAAGGTCTTCCGCGCTCGGCGTCGGATCGCCGCTGGGGTGATTGTGCGCGCAAAGGATCGATGCGCTGCTGCGCCTGATGGCCGCCTTGAACACTTCTCTCGGATGAACGATGGACGCGTTCAGGCTGCCGATCGATAACGTCTGACGGCCGATGACGTGATTTTTCGTGTTCAGAAACAAGCAGACGAAATGCTCCTCCCGATAATGCCGCATTTCCTCCATGAGCAGATCGGCGGCGTCCTGCGGGCAGGTGATCTTGACCGTCTCCGGGAGCTTCGAGCGGGCGACCCTCCGGCCGAGCTCGATGGAAGCCTGCAGCTGCAGCGCTTTGGCCGGGCCGATTCCGCGGATGTGGACCAAATCCTCCCAGCCGCTCTCCGCCAGCTTGCGCAGCCCGCCGCTTTCGTTCAGAATGCGCTGGGCCAGATGCACGGCGGACTCGTTCGAGGTTCCCGTCCGCAGCAGAATCGCCAGCAGCTCGGCATGGCTTAACGCCTCCGCGCCGTGCCGCTGCATCCGCTCCCTCGGACGTTCTCCGGAGGGAAGGTCTCTCAGGCGAAACGATCTTTGTTCCATGGGATAACCCGCTTTCGTTATGCCGCGTCGGCCGCGGAATTGGCTTCGTCATTCAAGGAATCGTAATCTCGAATTGCTCCAGCAGCACGGCGAGGAGGGACACCGGCAAGCCGACGACGTTGAAATAGTCGCCTTCGATCGACTCGACGAGCACGGAGCCGATCTCTTGAATGCCGTACGCTCCCGCCTTATCCATCGGCTCGCCCGTTGCGACGTAACGGGAGATTTGCTCCGCGGACAGCGGCCTCATCCGGACCTTCGTTACCCGGTGGGATGTCGCCGTCCTGCCGTCGGAGAGCCGCACGCAGGACACGCCGGTGTACACCTCGTGAACGTTGCCGGCGAGCTGCCGAAGCATGCGTTCGGCGTCTTGCCTGTCTCTAGGTTTTCCCATAATCTGACCGTTCAGCACGACGATCGTGTCGCTGCCCACGATAATAGACGATTCATCCGCCGCTTCGGTTAGCTCTTTTTCGACCGCGAGCGCTTTGCGCCTGCTCAGCTCCTCGACGATCCTGCTTGGAGACCACTCCGCCGGCGTGCGTTCGTCCGCTCCGCTCGGAATGATCCGCACAGGCAAGCCGAGCAACGAGATCAATTCCTGCCTGCGCGGAGAGGAAGAAGCCAACACGAGAGAAGTTCTGGCGCGCGTCACGGAGGACATTCCTTTCAGCTTCCTTTCGAATTACATTTTGCGGTACAGCCAGATCGCGACCGCCGCTCCGATTACGCTAAGCAAGGTGAGCCGGATTTCCAGATTCAGGTTGAATCGGATCACCGCCAAATCCGCGGCCGGCGACCAACTCACCTCCAGCGCGCGCGTCAAAAACGAGAGCCCCGGAACCTCTTTCAGCCAATTGGCGAGCAATGCGCCGGCCAGCAGTCCGAGAAAGAGAAACAGCAGCAGAATCCATCCGTTTTTCTTCATTTTTCCCCGTCTCCCACCATTTTTTGACACCCGTCCTTCCATTATACGTCCCCCGGACAACTCGCACAACGGATAAAACGAAAGACAGCCTCAGCGATGCAGGCTGTCCCGTTCTAAAGTCCCTGTGCCGCCCCCGATCGACTGAAGGTTGTCCTGGAACAGGGGACCTGCGCACGCCTGCCCGCGCGGTTTCAGTCCGGGCGCGCTACTCTCCCTGCTGCAGCAGCGCGCGCAGACGATGGTCCGCGAGCAGCGCGGTCATCGCCGCCGTCTGCATGTTCCACAGCTGCTTCCGGGAAGGCTCGCGCACATACTCGGCCATCGCCGTCTCTCCGGCTTTCAAGGCTTGCGCAATGGCTCCCGCTTCGTTCGCGGCGTCGCCTCCAAATGTCGCTTCGCCGGCGGACGCCTTCCGCCAACGCTCCTGCGCCGCCTGCCAGTCGGCGAGCCGCTTGTCGCCGAGCGCGGCGGGCTGCCGCTCCTGCAGGCCGGCTCCCGACACCTCGACAAGCTGGCGAATCATCCCCGCCGACGCCTCGACCAGCTCCGCCGCTTCGCTCGTCAGCCTTCCCTGGCCGACTTGCAGCGCCGGTCCATCGACCGGTTTGATATACACTTCCAGCCCGGCCATCTGCGAGGCCAGCAGCTCGGCCTCCTCCTTCGTCATCGTAGCCGCCGCGTATACGCGGTAGCCTTCGTTCGTCTCCGTTCCCCAGGAGTACCCTTTATCCTTAAGCTGGCTTACGGCGACCTCCATGCTCTCCTCGCTGCGGAACACGCCGTATTGCAGCAGGTAAAACCGGTTCGCCGCAACTTCGGCCGTCGTCGGCAAGGCACCCTCGCCGCTGCTCGTCTTCGCGGCCGCGGGCGTTTCCCCGGCCTTCGCGCCGTCGGCGCCGGCCGGTTCGGCTCCGTCCGACCCTGCGGAGGCCTGCACCGCCCGCGCCGGCGATTCGGCGGCCGTCTGGCCGGGAAACAGCGGTTCGCCCGTGAACAGGCCGAGCACCATATAACCGAACAGCACGCCCGTCGCGATGGCGCCGGCAACGGACAAGACGACTCTTCCCCACGACGGCCCGCGCTCCCGGACGATTTCCGTTGTCGTAATCGAATCGTACCAGCCGTTGTCGGCGCCGAATTTTCCCGAGTCGACGAAGCTTTCCCTGTTCCGATCCGCCGCTTCGCCGCCTCCGTCCTTCAGCCATTCCTGCATCGTGATGTCTTCCAGGCCGCCGCGATCGCTTTTCGGCTTCCGACGAGAGGCGAAGGACGTCTCCGACAGCAGCGGCCGTTCCTGCGAATCCTGCTTTCGAATGATTTCTTCCAGCGCGCGAATATCGTCCTGGTAGGGGCTGTCCCACGCTTCGAAAGTCGCCGGCGCGGCAGGGGGCTCCTCCTGTTTCGGGGGCGTAATATCTATCGGCTCGTTCCGACGGGCCGCGGGCGTCTCGACCGCTTTGGATTTGGGCTTGACCGGCGGCTCGAAACGGATGGTCATTCTGGCATTGGATGGCATGCGGCGTCTCTCCTTGTCCCTTTAATCTATGAAATAGAATATGAGAGACAAAAGAGAAATATGAACAAAAAACCGCCCGGGAGCCATTGTCCCCGGACGGTTGTCGATTATTCGGTTTCGCGTTCCTTGAGCAGACGGGACAGCTCGACGGCCGTCTTCCAGATGTCGCCGGCCCCCATCGTCAGCACGAGATCGCCCGGCGAGACCTTCCCGGCGAGAATGTCCCGCACCTCTTCCTTCGTCGGAACGTACGCCACGTTGGAATTGCTGTTCTCCGCGATCATCTCGACCAGCTTGCGCGAATTGACTCCTTCGATTCGCTGCTCGCCGGCAGGGGAATAGATGTCGGTAATGAACACCTCGTCGGCGTCCGCGAACGCCCTGCTGAACGCGTCCAGCAGGAAATACGTCCGCGTGTACCGCTGGGGCTGGAAGACGGCGATAATCCGCTTGCCGGTCGCCTTCGCGGCCTGGATTGTCGCCTGGATCTCCGTCGGGTGATGGGCGTAGTCGTCAATGACCAGCATGTCCTTCACTTCGCCAAGCACTTGAAACCGGCGCTTGGCGCCGCGGAACTCCCGGATCGCTTCCGCGATCGCCGGGAACGGCGCTCCCGCCTCCAGGCACACGATTACGGTAGCCAAAGCGTTATACACGTTATGGCGTCCCGGCACGGACAGCGATACGGGGCCCAGCTTCCGGTCGCGATGGTAGACGGTAAACGAGACGCAGCGGTCGCCGAGCTCGATGTCCGTCGCCCGGTATTCCGCGTCGTCCGCTTCCGCTCCGTACGTGATCACGTGCCTGTCTTTTACCTGGGGCAGCAGCTCCCGGATATTCTCGTCGTCCGCGCAGACGACCGCGCAGCCGTCCGGCTTGACGTTGCGCAGGAACGAGACGTAAGCGGCCTTCAGCTTATTGAAGTCGCCGTCGTAGTTTTCCAAATGATCGGCTTCGATGTTCGTCACGATGCCGATTGCCGACTCGTACTGCAGGAACGAGCCGTCGCTCTCGTCCGCCTCCGCCACGACGAACTTGCCCTTGCCCGCTTTCGCGTTCGTGCCGACGTTCACGATCTCTCCGCCGATAATATAGGTCGGATCGAGACCGCAGTTTTCCATGACGAGGGCGATCATCGATGAGGTGGTCGTCTTCCCGTGGGCGCCCGCAACCGCAATGCCCGTACGGGCGTTGAGAAGACGGGCCAGCATCTGGGCCCGGTGCAGAATGGGAATATTGAGCTGCTCCGCTTCCTGACGCTCGACGTTGTCCCTCGACAGCGCCGTCGAATAGACGACGAGGTCGGCTCCCCTGACGTTCCCCGGTTCATGGCCGATATAGATTTGCGCGCCTTTGGCGGCCAGCTTGTCAGTCAGCTCCTGGCTCGCCACATCGGAGCCCGACACTTGATAGCCCATCTCCAGCATCACCCGGGCGATGGCGCTCATGCCGTAGCCGCCGATACCGATAAAATGCACATGCTCTGCGGTCCGCAACAACGCTTCACCAGCCTTTTTCAGATTTCGTTCCTTGGAGCAGCCATGAACGGACGTCCGCGATCAGGTACAGCGTACCGGTCACCACGTTCAGCGTATTCCCGTCTCCGGCGGACGACGAAGCTCCCGACAGCAATTCCAGCGCGCGCCGCCAATCCGGTTCGACGATCACGTTCGGGGACCGTCCAAGCTCGGCCCCTACCCGCCGGGCAACGGCCGCAAGCTCGGAGGCGTTCATTTTTTTATGAAAATCGGGTTCCGTAACCACAAGCGTATCCACCAATGGTAGTATATGCCTCAACGAATGCTCATGATTCTTATTCGGCATCATCGCCAGCATGACATTTAAACGATCGTATGCGTATAGGTTCCGCAATGCCCGGACCAGCGCCTCCATCCCTTCGGGATTGTGCGCTCCGTCGATCAGAATCCGCGGGTCGCGGGACACCATTTCCAGCCGACCGGGCCACTTCGTCTCCCGCAGCCCCGCCTCAAGATGCTCGTCGTCGACGATCAGCGCGTAATATTGGCGAAGAACCTCAAGCGTCATCACCGCCGTCGCCGCGTTCGCGAGCTGGTGCTCCCCGTTCAGCGTAATCGTCAGCGAAGGAATCGCCCGGAACGGACTGCGGAAGGAAAAGCTTTGCTCGTCCTCGGCTATCGCAAGCGGCTGATAGGAGAACTGCTCTCCCGCCCTGTACACGGTCGCCTGCCGCAAGCCGGCGGTCTCTTCGACAATCTGCACGACTTCCGGCTGGGCGACCGCCGTAACGACGGGAACGCCCGATTTGACGATGCCCGCCTTCTCCCGGGCGATATCGGCGAGCGTCGGACCGAGCACGTCCATATGATCGTGACCGACGTTCGTGATGACGCTGACGACCGGAGTGACGATATTCGTCACGTCCAGACGGCCTCCCAGGCCGGTTTCCCAGACGACATAGTCGGGGAACGCTACTGTGCCGTAGTAGAGCAGCGCCAAGGCGGTCGTCACCTCGAACATCGAGGGCGAGCCGAGCTCGGTCGCCGCCAGCTCATCCGCCGCCGGCTTCAGCCGGTTCGCAAGCCGCACAAGATCCTCTTCCCCGATGTCCTGTCCGTTATATTGCAGGCGGTTGGAGTAAGAGGTGAGATACGGGGACGTAAACGTCCCCACATCGTATCCGCTCTTCAGCAGCACGCTCGTCAAGTAGGCGCATACCGAGCCCTTGCCGTTCGTGCCCGCCACGTGGATGAATTTCAGACGGCGCTCCGGGTGGCCGAAGCGTTCCAGCAGCAGCCCGATCCGTTCCAGTCCCGGCCGGATGCCGAAGGCGGTCAGCCCGGTAATCCACGCCATCGCCTCCTTCGCGGTGCGGAAGGCGGCCTCCTCGGCCTGTATGTCATTCGTCATGTTTCCCTGCGCCTCCCGTCATCCTTGCAGCTCCGCGATTCTCGCCAGCACTTTGTCCCGCTTGTCGCGATAATCCTGCCCCTTGGCCCGCTCCTGCTCGACGACGTGCGCCGGCGCTTTGGCGATATAGCCTTCGTTGGACAGCTTCTTCTCGACGCGCTGCACTTCCGCGTTCAGGTTGTCGAGCTCCTTGTTCAGGCGGGCGATCTCCTGCGCGATGTCGATCAGTCCGGCCAACGGCAGGTACAGCTCCGCTCCCGTCACGATCGCCGTCATCGCCTTGTCCGGAGGCGTCAGTCCGCGGTCGAGCGTGTAAGCGGACGTATTGCAGAACCGCTGGACGTAAATCTCGTTCCGCGAGAAAATCGCTTCCTCCGCCTCGCCCGTCGGCTTCAGCAGCAGCTCGACCTTCTTGCCCGGCGATACGTTCACTTCGGCGCGAATGTTGCGCACGGCGCGGATCGCCTCCATCAGCAGCTCCATCTCCTTGACGGAGCCCGGCGCTTCGAATTCCGGGCGGTATTCCGGCCATGCCGCCAGCATGATCGTCTCGCCCGGCTCGTGCGGCAGATGCTGCCAGATTTCCTCGGACAAGTACGGCATGAACGGGTGCAGCAGACGCAAGGTGCGATCCAGCACATAGGCCAGCACCGACTGCGTGCTGCGCTTGGCCTCTGCATTTTCGCCGTAGAGCGTAAGCTTGGAAAATTCGATGTACCAATCGCACAGATCGTCCCAGATGAAATTGTACAGCAGACGTCCGGTTTCCCCGAACTCGTAGCCTTCCATCAAGCGGGTAATGTCCCGCGCGGTCTCGTTGAACCGGTGCAAAATCCAGCGGTCCGCCGTCGACAGCTCGCCGCCAAGGTCGATCCGGTCGTTCGTGAAGCCTTCCAGGTTCATCAGCGCGAACCGCGAAGCGTTCCAGATCTTGTTCGCGAAGTTGCGCGCCTGCTCGACCCGCTCGAAGCGGAAGCGCAAGTCCTGCCCCGGCGTGCTGCCGGTGGAAATCATAAAGCGCATCGCGTCCGCGCCGTACTTCTCGATGACCTCGAGCGGATCGACGCCGTTGCCGAGCGACTTGGACATTTTGCGGCCTTCGGCGTCGCGGACGAGTCCGTGAATGAGCACGTCCTTGAACGGAATGCGATCCGTAAACTCCAGCGCGGTGAAAATCATCCGGGCGACCCAGAAGTAGATGATGTCGTAGCCGGTCACGAGTACGGCGGTCGGGTAGTAGCGCTTGAAATCTTCGCTTTCCTCCGGCCAGCCAAGCGTGGAGAACGGCCACAGCGCCGAGCTGAACCATGTATCCAGCACGTCGTTGTCCTGCTTCCACGGCGAACCGGGCTGCTCCGCGCCCTCCGGCGCTTCCATGCCGACGTAAATCTCGCCGGTCGTCTCGTGGTACCAGGCCGGAATGCGGTGTCCCCACCAGAGCTGACGGGAAATGCACCAGTCACGTACGTTCTCGATCCAGTGCAGATAAATTTTCTCGAACCTGTCCGGCACGAAGTTGACGCCCTCTCCCGACTTCTGGGAGGCGATCGCCTTCTCGGCGAGCGGCTTCATGCTGACGAACCATTGCGTCGACAAGTACGGCTCGACGACGGCGCCGGAGCGCTCGCTATGGCCGACCTGGTGCACGTGGTCTTCGATGTCGATGCAGACGCCCTGCTCCTGCAGATCCTTGACGATCGCCTTGCGGCATTCGGCGCGATCCATGCCTTCGTACGGACCGGCGAACTCGTTCATCTTGCCGCCTTCGTCCATGACCGTAATTTGCGGCAGATCGTGCCTTCCGCCGACCTCGAAGTCGTTCGGGTCGTGCGCCGGCGTAATCTTGACCGCGCCGCTGCCGAATTCCTTGTCGACGTATTCGTCGCCGATAATCGGAATTTCGCGGTTTACGATCGGGAGCAGGATGGTGCGGCCGATCAGGTGCTTATAGCGCTCGTCTTCCGGGTGAACGGCGACGGCGGTATCCCCGAGCATCGTCTCCGGCCGCGTCGTGGCGACCGTGATCGATCCGCTTCCGTCGGCGAGCGGGTAGCGAAGATGATACAGATGGCCGTTGACTTCCTTATACTCGACCTCGATATCGGACAGCGCGGTGCGCGCCGCCGGGTCCCAGTTGATAATCCGCTTGCCGCGGTAGATCAACCCTTTGTCGTACAGGCGCACGAACACTTCGCGCACCGCCTTCGACAAGCCTTCGTCCAGCGTAAACCGCTCGCGCGAGTAGTCGAGGCTGAGCCCCATTTTCGACCATTGGTCGCGGATCGTTCCGGCATACAGCTCTTTCCACTCCCACACCTTCTCCAGGAACGCTTCGCGTCCCAGATCGTAGCGGCTCTTGCCTTCTTCGCGGAGCTTCTGCTCCACCTTCGTCTGGGTGGCGATACCGGCATGGTCGGTGCCCGGCAGCCAGAGGGCGTCGAAGCCTTGCATCCGCTTGAAGCGGATCAAAATATCCTGCAGCGTAAAATCGAGCGCATGCCCGATATGCAGCATTCCGGTGACGTTCGGCGGCGGAATGACGATGGTGTATTTGGGAGCGTCGGGACGACGTCCGGCTTGGAAGTACCCGCTCTTCAGCCAATGGTCGTACCATTTGCGCTCGGCGCTCGTCGGGTCGTAGGTCGTCGGCATTTCGACGTTCGGGCTTTTCGTGGATTCGGACATGTGTGGCACTACCTCCATAGAGACATCGATTCGCGGTTAACTTGCGGCTCCGCGTCGGCTTTGCAGCTTCGGCGAGCCGTCCGGGCAAAAAAGCCTTCGGCATCCTCAGACGCCGGGCAGCTTTTGCGGGGACGATACAGGTCATGCTCAACGCGGACTATCGAATCTGTATCGTAAAAAAACAAAAACCTCCCGTCGCAAAGGACGAAAGGTTAACTTCCGTGGTACCACCTTCGTTCCGTACGGACCGATCAAACGGGACCGTAACGGCACTCGACGCAAAGTAACGGTTGCTACCGTCCCGCTCTACTCGCTCCCGACGGATATGCCGGGCTTCGAACCGGGAAACTCCAGGGCGACTCGCAGCAGCGCATTCCCGCGGAACCTCTCAGCGCTGACATAGCAGCGGTCCCGCTCTCTGACGGACGATCTGACTACTCTTCCCTATCCTCGTTATTGTAACTTATTTTACCTTTCCCCCGGAATAGAGTCAATACAGGCGCTTTAGAAGCAATTTGGGCGGGCTGAGTTGGGATTTGGGGAAAATCTGGATTGGTGGGCTTAGCAGTATCTTAGGAGTCTTGGGGGGCATTGGTGGGCTTAGCGGTATCTTAAGGGGCTCGGGAGGGCATTGGTCGGCTTAGTGGGAGCTTGGGGGGCTTGGGAGGGCATTGGTTGGCTTAGTGGGAGCTTGGGGGCTCGGAACATTGGTGAACTTAAAAGTAGCTTAGGGAGTTTCTCGGAGGGGTTGCTCGGATTAGCGGTGGACTTTGGAGTTTCTCGTGAGGCATTGGGTGCCACATTGGAGCTTTGAGCGGGTTTTGAGCAATTAAAATCAATATTAGTGAGGTGAGTCGATCATCCGAGGAGTAACCTGCAGTTGGCGATAGCGATAACCGATTCTTTAGAACATTAGTCGCCAAAATGCCGATTTCCCCGGGATGATAACCGATTCCTTAGAACATCCGACGCCAAAATGCCGATTTCCCCGGGACGATAACCGATTCTTTAGAACATCTGACGCCCAAACGCCGATTTCCCCGGGACGATAACCGATTCCTTAGAACATCGGACGCCAAATCGCCGATTTCCCGGGTCAGATAACCGATTCCTTAGAACATCGGACGCCAAAACGCCAATTTCCCGGGTCAGATAACCGATTCCTTAGAACATTGGACGCCAAATCGCCGATTTCCCGGGCCAGATAACCGATTCCTTAGAACATCGTACGGCGCTGTCTGCACAGCAAACAGCGCCGTCCTTTTTACCATGCGGTTACGGAATGTAAAGCACTTGCCCTTCCGACAAATAAGGCTCCTGCAGGCGGTTGTAGAGCTGAAGCTCGCGCGTCTGGAGATTGTAACGGGTGGCGATGGATTCGAGCGTCTCCTCCCGCTGGACGATGCACATTCGGACTTTGCGGAACGATTGTCCCTCCGAGCCGCTGTTGAGGAACAGTCGCGTCCACTCGATTTCGTCCCCCGTGCTGCCCTGGGCCGGAGTGTTGGCCGACTGCGCCAGCTGCTCCGCCGCCTGAGCCGCCGCTTCCTGGTCGCGGAGCTGCGCCTCCCGTTTCGCGCCCTTCTCTCCAAGCTGGGAGAGCAGACCGACTCCGGAGGACGGATATTCCGCCGGCGATTCGAGAGGCTTGCCTCCCAGCGCGACCCGAAGGTCCGGCTTCTCTTCGGCCGCCGGAGGCTCGGCCGCAGTCTCCGGCGCAGAATCGGCTGGGATTCCGGCCTCGGCTCCATTTGCTTCGAGCGAGGAGCCGTCAGCGCCGGCATCGGCCAGCTGCTCCTCGGCCGCGATCCTCCCATTCGACAGATCGCCCCATTGGACAGTCTCTCCGGCGGGATCGGGAGACGCCTCCGCTATTTTCTCCTGCAGCGCATCGGCCTGATCGCTTCTCGATTCCTCCAGATGCTGGAACATCGACAGCCAGCTGCTTTCCTTCGCCTCCTTGGCTTCCTTCGAAGCCTCGTAGGCGAGCGCCGCGTCGGTCTCCTGCTGCAGCCCCCATTCGTCAACGCGCTCCTGCTCGGCCGGTCCCTCCGCTGCAAGGGACTGGGCAGCGTCCGCCCCTGCGGCCTCCCGCTCGACCCCGTTTTCAAGCGCGAGCTCCCCCGCCGACCTGAGCTGCGCCGCATCCTCATCGTCCTCCGGCTGCGCCTGATGCACGACCGTAAAGCTGTCGTCCCGCCAGATCGGGCTCTGGGCGGATTGCAGCTGCAGCCCGCGCAGCGCCAGCACCCCCGTCACGTTCAGCGAGCGGGTCGTCAGCAGATCCACGTCAAAGTTGTCGATCTCCACCGCCAGCTCCTCCACGCTCTGAATCCGGTTAAGGGGGAGGCCGATCTCCACCGGAATCCAGTGCTCGAGCTGGGACAAGCCGCTGCCGCCTTGGGCGCGGTACACCCCCGACAACAGCAAATGCCCTCTCAACAGCACTTGGTCGTCTTGAGGCAGAGCTTGCATATGAGGTACCAATTCGATTTCTTCCAGCTCTTCGATTGCGGCTACATCGTCAGGAAGATGCACGCGTTCGTAAATGTCGAAGCGCAACCCGTTCAACTGGTCCGTCACGACGAAGTCCTCCTTTCGGCATCGGCGTCCGGCCGATAAGACCGGCACCTATGCAATTCATTAATTATCTATATGCCCGGGATGGGCGGGCATGACTGAAAATACAAACAACCTCTGCCGGGAATGGCAGAGGCTGCAGCCGCGCAACGAGCGGTAACTAAAGCTTGGCAAGCGCGGAACGATGCGCTTCGATCGTAAAATCGATGTCGCTCTCGGAATGCGCGATCGACACGAACCATCCTTCGAACGGGGAAGGGGCAATGTTGACGCCGTTGTCCAGCAGCCGGCGGAACACGTCGCGGAACCGCTCCGTGTCGGACGTCTTGGCGACATCGTAATTAATGACGTGCTTGTCGGTAAAGAAAGGACACACCATGGAGCCGACGCGGTTGATCGTCATCGGAACGCCCGCCTCGTCGGCATTGCGCTGCAGGCCGGCCTGCAGGCGGCCGGACAGCCGCTCCAGCAGCTGGTAAGCTTCCTGCGTCATCAGCTTCAGCGTCGTGTAGCCGGCCGCCATCGCCAGCGGATTGCCCGACAGCGTTCCCGCCTGATAGATTGGGCCGACCGGAGCCATCCGCTCCATAATCTCCCGCTTGCCCCCGTAGGCGCCGACCGGAAGTCCGCCCCCGATTACTTTGCCCAGACAGGTCAAATCCGGTGTGACCCCGTACAAGCCTTGCGCGCAATTGAGGTGCACCCGGAAGCCGGTCATGACTTCGTCGAAAATGAGCAGGCTGCCGTAGCGGCTCGTTACCTCCCTAAGACCGGACAGAAAGCCCGGCAGCGGCGGAACGACGCCCATGTTGCCGGCGATCGGCTCGACGATCACCGCGGCGATGTCCTCCCCGTAACGCTCGAAAGCCAGCTTCACGGCATTCAGATCGTTGTAAGGAACGGTCAGCGTGTGAGACGCTACGCTCTCCGGAACTCCCGGGCTGTCCGGCAGTCCCAGCGTGGCGACGCCGGAGCCGGCCTTAATGAGCAGGCTGTCCGCATGTCCATGATAGGAGCCTTCGAACTTCAGGATTTTGCTTCTCTTCGTATAGCCGCGCGCCAGCCGGAGGGCGCTCATCGTCGCTTCCGTGCCGGAATTGACCATCCGCACCACCTCGACGGAAGGCACCCGCTCGCAGACGAGCTCCGCCATCAGCGTCTCCAATTCGGTCGGCGCGCCGAAGCTCGTGCCTTTTTCCGCCGTCCGCTTGATCGCCTCGACGACTTCCGGATGCGCGTGACCCGCGATCAGAGGTCCCCAGCTCAGCACGTAATCGACATACGTCTGCCCGTCGATGTCCGTAATGCGGCTTCCTTCCCCCCGCTCGATCACAAGCGGAGTCAGACCCACCGACTTGAACGCCCGCACCGGACTGTTCACCCCGCCCGGAATGACGCGCTTGGCGCGCTCGAACTCCGTTTTGGAACGGGAATCGACGCGAATTCGCCGTTTTTCGCTCATTTTCGTCACATCCTACTATCAGAATTGGAAAAGGCTATGTTAAACTGGATACGGCTGTTATGCCTTCCTACCGAACGAAAGCCGCATTTAATGAGAAGGAGAGACGGTTTCATGATCGAATGGCTGAAAAAAGTATCGCTCTTCGACAACCTGAACGACGAGCAATTGGAGCAAGTCGTGCGCATCTCCCAAAGAAAAACGTTCAACGCCGGCACAACCCTGTTCCATGAAAAAGATATGGGCCTTACCTTCTACGTCGTGCTAAGCGGCTCCATCAAGCTGTTCACAAGAAGCGCCGGCGGAGAGGAGAAGGTGCTGTCGCTCGTGAACGGCGGGGAGAGCTTCGGAGAGCTGTCCTTGCTCGACGGCGGGCCGCGCTCCGCTTCCGCGCAGACGCTGGAGAAGACGACCGTGCTGGAGCTGACCTCCAAGCAGTTCATGAGCTTGCTGGAGACCCATTTCGATATTACCCGGGCAATTCTCGTTGAGCTCTGCCGAAGATTGCGGGCCACCAACGAGCACGTCAACGACTTGACGTTTCTGGACGGCCGGACGAGGGTGCTCAAAAATTTGATCGCGCTCGCCAATCGCAGCGGCAAACGCGAGGGCAACGTCATCGCCATCTCCATGTCCCTGAACTACGACGAGCTGGCCCAGCTGGCCGGCGTAAGCAAGACCGTCCTGACCGCAGTCATCCGCGAATTGGAGACGCGCGGCGTCCTGCAATTCGATCTGGGAGAGTACAAGCTTAACCTCGATAAGCTTCGCGGCTAAGCCGTCCCCGACGATCCCCTAACTAATCTCCCCGAAGCCAGCGCGCGGCATCCTTGGCGTGGTACGTGATGATCAGATCCGCTCCCGCGCGCTTCATGCCGATCAGCGTCTCCAGCACGATCGCTTTCTCGTCGATCCAGCCCATCTTGGCCGCGGCTTTGACCATCGAATACTCCGCGCTTACGTTGTACGCCACGATCGGCAGCGCATATCTGTCCCTCAGCATCCGTATGACGTCCAGATAAGCCAGCGCCGGCTTGACCATCAGGAAGTCCGCGCCCTCGTCGATATCGCTTTGCGCTTCGCGCAGCGCCTCGCGGGCATTCGCCGGGTCCATCTGATACGTCTTGCGGTCTCCGAACTGCGGCGCGGAATGAGCCGCTTCGCGGAACGGACCGTAGTAAGCGGACGAATATTTCACCGAATAGGACATAATCGGCACGCTCTCGAATCCGGCCTCGTCCAGCGCCTTGCGAATAGCCAGGACAAAGCCGTCCATCATATTGGACGGAGCGATGATGTCGGCGCCCGCGCGCGCCTGCGACACCGCCGTGCGCGCCAGCAGCTCCAGCGATTCGTCGTTATCGATCTCCGCGCCGCATTCCGTCGTATGGACGACGCCGCAATGCCCGTGATCGGTATACTGGCACAGGCAGTTATCCGCGGCGACGACCAGCTCCGGATAGAGGGCCTTCATTTTGCGAATCGCTCTCTGGGCAATGCCGTTGTCGTCGTAAGCGGACGTGCCGAGCGCATCCTTGCGATCCGGCACGCCGAACACCATGACCGACCGGACGCCGGCTTCCGTCAGCTCGGCCAGCTCCCGCTCCATCGTATCGAGCGACCAATGATAGACGCCGGGCATCGAGGAAATCTCCTCCCGCACCCCTTCGCCCTCCGTGATGAAGATCGGCATCATAAAATCTTCCGCATCTAGCTGAGTCTCCCTGACGAGACCGCGCAAACCGGCGGAGCCTCTTAATCTGCGATTACGCACAATCGGATAAGCCATAAATCTCATTCTCCCTTCGTATGGCGCCTTGCCTCTACCAGCGCTTGCACCAAACCGTCTATCGTATAATCGTCCGGCACGACGGATACGCTCAGGCCGTGCCGCTCGGCGGTCTTCGCCGTGACGGGGCCGATGCACGCGATCTCGCAGCGGGACAACGCCTGCCGAGGATCCTCGACGCCCAAGCGGCGGAGCGCCTCGAACAGATTAACCACCGTCGACGAGCTGGTAAACGTAACGGTGTGAATCTCGCCGTTCTCCAGCATGCCGGGCAGCCAAATATCGCGAGGAACGGATAATTCCGTGTCGTAGACGTCGATCTCGACTGTCCGCACGCCCTTCGCCCCGAGCTCCTCCGGCAAAACCTTCCGGGCCAGATCGCCTCGCGGCAGCAGCGCCGTCTGTCCTTCCTTCACTTGATCCCCCAGACTGTCCAGCAAACCCTCGGCGTGAAAGCTCTCCGGCAGCAGATCGGCGCGGATTCCCCTAAGTCCCAGCGCCTCGGCCGTCTTCGGGCCGACCGCCGCGAACCGGGCCCGGTGGAACCGACGAACGTCGACCCCGAACCGATCCAGCCAGCGAAAAAAATAATCGACCCCGTTCACGCTCGTCAGCATGACCCAGTCGTACTCCTCCGCGCGGGCCAGCGCCCGCTCGATCTCCCGTTCGGCCTGCTCGCCCGCCGGCAGCTTCGTCTCGATAACGGGAAATTCGTACGGCTCCCCGCCCAGCTCGTCGATTCTCTCCATCAATTCGCTCGCCTGCGAACGCGCGCGCGTAACGAGAATACGCCGTCCGAACAACGGCTTGCTCTCGACCCAAGAGAGCGTCTCACGCTGCTTGACCACATCGCCGACGATGATGACGGCGGGAGGCTGAAGGCCCGCCGCCTTCACCCTCGCTTCAATGTCGCCCAGCGTTCCGACGACGGTCCGCTGCTCGGCTCTGGTTCCCCACTGCACGAGCGCCACCGGCGTCTCCGGCGTTCGGCCGTGCTTGATCAGCTGCTCGCTGATATATCCGATCTTGGCCACGCCCATCAGGAAGACAAGCGTCCCCGTCGCGTTGGTCACCTTGTCCCAATAGATCGAATGATCGAGCTTGTCCGGACTTTCGTGACCCGTGATGACGGAAAAAGACGAGGCGAGATCCCGGTGGGTGACGGGAATGCCCGCGTACGCCGGAACCGCGATCGCCGATGTGATGCCCGGAACAATCTCATAAACGATGCCGTTTTTTCTAAGCAGCTCGGCCTCTTCGCCGACGCGCCCGAACACGGTCGGATCTCCGCCCTTCAGCCGGGTGACCGTTTTGCCTTGCAGCGCCAGGTCGACCAGCAGGCGGTTGATTTCCTCCTGCTTCATCGTATGGCGGTCCGGAAGCTTGCCGACGTAAATTCTCTCCGCGTCGGGCCGCGCGTAATTAAGCAGATGGGGCCCGGCCAGCCGGTCGAATACGACGACGTCGGAGCGCTTCAGCGCTTCGAGTCCGCGAATCGTAATCAGCTTCGGATCGCCGGGACCGGCGCCGACCAAATAGACTTTCCCTTGAGCCATCCCCGTCTATTCCCTCGCTTCCGCCAGCAGATCGCCCGCGCCGCGGCCGAGCAGCGCTTCCGCCGTATCCGAACCGATCTTTAGCGGCTCGCCGCCCGAAGCGGATTCCCGCAGCAGCCGGCTTCCGTCCGGCGAAGCGACCAGCCCTTCCAGCACCAGAGCGCCGGCGGGATCTTCCGTCTCCAGGCGGGCATACGCGCCGATCGGCACCTGACAGCCGCCGTTAAGCAGCCCGAGCAGACGCCGCTCGGCCTCGACCGCCCGCGCGGTCGCCGTATCGTTCAAGCGATCCAGCACATCCAGCAGCTCGCGGTCCGAGCCTCTGCACTCGATCGCCAGCGCGCCCTGTCCGACGGCGGGCAGACAAATTTCCGGAGACAAGTATTCCGTAATCCGGTCCTTCCAGCCCATCCGGTGCAGGCCCGCCGCCGCCAGCAGAATCGCGTCGAAGCCTTCGTCCTCCAGCTTGCGCAGCCGGGTATCGATGTTGCCGCGAATCGATTCGATGCGGAAGTCCGGCCGGTAGGCCTGCAGCTGCGCCGCACGGCGCAGGCTGCTCGTTCCGATTCTCGCTCCTTGGGGAAGCTCCGCGAGCGGCTTGTTCCCCCGGCTTACGATGCAGTCCCGCGGGTCCTCGCGGCGCGGAATCGCGCCGATCACGAGCCCTTCGGGCAGCTCGAACGGCATATCCTTCATGCTGTGGATCGCCATGTCGATCTCCCCGTTCAGCAGCGCTTCCTCGATTTCTTTGACGAACAGTCCTTTGCCGCCGACCTTGGACAAGGTGACGTCGAGAATCCGGTCGCCCCTCGTCACAATCGGCTTCACCTCGAACGTATAAGGCAAGTTTTCCCTCTCGCACAGCTCTTTCAACAATTGAATCGTTTGGTTCGTTTGCGTCAGCGCAAGCGCGCTCTGCCTCGAGCCGACCATTATGTTCCGCATGAAGTATCCGTCCCTTCCGTTCGTTTCGCGAGCTGCCGCAATCGCGCGACAAGCCCGTCCGCATCGTCCAGACGGGAAGCCGCCCGCCATTCGGCGAGCGCTTCGTCCGTCACCGCCGCGCCGAGCAGCGCCCGGCGTTCCGCCGGATCGGCGACGCTGCTCTTGACGATGCGGCGAATCGTTCTCAAAATCTCGACGTTCTCATTGTAGTCGTGCCCGTACCTTTCGGCAAGCTCGCCGATAATGCGGACGGGCAGCGCCGGCCCGGCTCCGGATGCGCTCGCCGTCAATACGAGGCCCCCTCTTCGCAGAACCGCCGGCACGATAAAGTCTCCGCTCTCGCCGTCGTCCGCCACATTCGCCGGTATTCCCCTTCCGGCCGCAGCTTCGGCAAGGCGCCGGTTCAGGTCGGGACGATCCGTCGCGGCGAATGCCAGCGCGGCCCCGTCCAGGTCGCTCTCCTCCGCTTCCCGCGCGGTCCAGCGCAGCCGGCCCCGTCTCGACCATTCGAGCAGCTCCGGCGTAAGCCGCGGGCTGACGACAAGAACGTCGGCCCCCGTCTCCAGCAGGCCTCCCGCTTTGCGCTGCGCAACCGCTCCGCCTCCGAACACGACGCATTTGCGCCCTTCCAGCTTAAGCAGCAGCGGATACCAATTCGCCATCGGCGCTCCCTCTTTCCGGATAATTTCCCTGCCCCGGCTCATACGACCTGGTGGAAGGAAGACGAGGAGCCGATGAAAAATCCGACAACCAGCAGCGCATAGCCGAGCAGATTCCAGATCGCCAGCCTTTTCCCGTCGTCCTTGGCGCCCATTTTGCGCAGCAGATAAAAAATATAGACCAGTCCGGCCATAAACGACAGCACCACCCGTCCGTCGAACAGCTTGCCCGGGTCGTGGTCCAGAATCAGCGCCGCCGTTCCGGTGGACAGGGACAGCAGCAGCAGCGGAACCCCGATCGCCCCCAGCCGGAACGCGTAGCGGTCGATCCATTCCAGGCTTGGCATGTTGCGCATGACGTGCGTCCACTTTTTCGTTTTCAGCTTGCGGTGCAGGAAGAGGTACATCGCGCCGAGCAGCGCCATGATCGTCAGCAGCGCGAAGGAGAGCGTAATCAGGCTGACATGCATGATCAGCAGCCTTCTCGCCACCTCCCACGGCTCCAGCGCCGCGGTGTGCTTCGGCCGCTGAATCAGGTTAAGCGCCAGCACCGCAAAGCCGACGACGTTCACCAGCAGCACGAGCAGCTCCGCGCGAATGAGCCGGTTAAGAACGAAGGAGACCGACACGAGCATCCAGGATACGAAAAACAAATAATCCTTCGTTGTCAGCTGCGGAACGGAAAATCTCTCAATCAGGAAACTTAAGAGGAACGCCCCCTGAAGAATCCATACAAAAACAAGCAGCCCTGTTCCTGCCTTTTTCGCCTTCCGATTGCCGGAAGCGGCGTCGGAAACGAAAAACAGCAGACTCAGGGCGTAAATATAAAGAACCGCATCGGTTAACCAATCTTGCGTAATCATGAGGGCAGCGCCTCCAGCCTCCGCTTGCTTTATTGCAGCGCTCCCGCCAGCTGCGTCAACAGCTTGTCGACGTCCAGTACGGGCGCGGAGCTTGCTTTGCGGGATTTCTCCTCGGCTTTCTCTTCCGCTTTCAGCCTCGCCACTTCCTCTTCGAGCGCGAACAGCTGCACGAACAGCTTCATTGCTTCGTCGCTGCGCTTCTCCGCGGCCAGTTCCTTAATACGCAATATCGGATCGTGGATCACTTGATTGACGATGCTCTTCGTGAGCTTGCGAATGACCTTCATTTGCCGCTCGTCCAGCTCCGGAAGCTTGCGCGTCAGGCTTTCCAGCGTGCTGTCGTGAATCGCGTCGGCCTTCTCCTGCAGCGCCCGGATCAGCGGACTGACGCCCAGCGTCGCGTACCATTGGCGATACGCCTCCTGCTCCAGCTCGATCATCTCTTCGATAATCGCCGCTTCTTGACGTCTTTTCGCCATATTCGTCTCCACGATCCCTTCCAAATCGTCGATATCGTACAGGAAAACGTTCGGCAAATCCCCGCACGACGGCTCGATGTCTCTGGGCACCGCGATATCGATCAAGAACAGCGGCTTCTTCTTGCGGGACGCCATCGCCCGCTCCACGACCTTGCGGTTCAGAACGAACCGGTCGGCGCCCGTGCTGCTGATCACGATGTCCATCTCCGCCAGCCGGTCGATCGCCTGCTCCATCGACATGGCCGCGCCTTGAAACTTGTCCGCCAGCTCATGCGCTTTCTCGACGGTGCGGTTCACGACAAATACTTCCTTCGCGCCGTTCGCGTGCAGATGCTGGGCGGTCAGCTCGCTCATCTTGCCCGCTCCGACGATCATGACCTTCTTGTTATCGAACCGGCCGAAAATCCGCTTGCCCAGCTCTACCGCCGCATAGCTGACGGAGACCGCGTTTTCCCCGATCGAGGTGCTGGAATGAGCCCGCTTGGCCAGCGTGACCGCCTGCTTGAACAGACGGTTGAACAGCGTCCCGGTAGCGCGCTCCTCCTGAGCCAGCAGGAAAGCGTCGCGAACCTGGCCCAGAATCTGGGTTTCGCCGATAATCATCGAGTCGAGGCCGCTGGTAACGCGGAACAGATGCTGAACCGCCCGATCGTCCTCGTACATGTACAGATGATTGTTGAATTGCTGCCGCGGAATGCTGAACCACTGCTCCATAAACGAGCGAATGTAATGTCCGCACAGCTGCAGCCTGTCTACGACCGCGTAAATTTCCGTTCGGTTGCAGGTCGCCACGATTACTCCTTCGAGAATGCTGGTCGTCTGCCGGAGCGCTTGCAAAGCAAGCGGCATCTCCCGTTCGGACAAGGCGAACCTTTCGCGGATCTCCACGGGAGCGGTACGATAATTTAATCCGACGACGATCAGATGCATGGCAACTCACCCGGCTTTCTTCGTAGAAGTAAGGACTAACCTGTATATCAACGCTTATTATAGCACAGTTGCAAGGACGCTTCCCCGCCAATTATGAATACTTTATGAAAACCGCTTCTCCGCTCTTTTCCTATTGTAGGCGATTTGTCCGGTTCGTATGCGGACATAAGAAAAAGCCACGAGCGGCTTCGGCTCATGGCTTGAATGCTTATTTTACGAGCTCGACCTGCTTGATGACCGGTTCTTCGACTTGCAGTTCGCCAAGCCCTCGAACCAGCTTCTTGGCATAGGTCTTCTCCGGCTTCAAAACATCGACGAGATAATCGATCGCCAGCTGCGGGTCCACGGTTTCGCCGCACGTATAACAGTCGATCGCGGCAAAGCCTCTCTCAGGATACGTGTGAATGGAGAGATGACTCTCCGAGAGCATAACCAGTACGGTTGCGCCTTGAGGCTCGAATTGTTTCGCTTGAACCGAGAGTACGGTTGCGCCGCATGCTTCCGCCGCTTCCACCATGTGCGACTGGAGAAGTTCCGCACTGTTCAGCAACTCCAGGTTGCCCCCCCATGTATCCACCGCAACGTGCCGTCCGAAAGTCGAGTATTCCATCTTTCGGTTCCCCCTTCCTAGGAATAAAATTGTGAAACTGATTTCATCCGCTAGGACCTACGTCATTCACTTGGAGGGAATTTGCTCTCACCGCATTCCTTGAGTGAATCCTGGTTCCTAATGTATTGTGTTGTCAACGAATCTAAAAATAACATCTATCCTGGGTAAATGCAATAGTTTTTTAAAAAGGGGGAAAAATCGCTGCATTCCGCGGCCCTGCAAGGAATTTTAATCCTACGGCGCATAGGGGAGAGTCTACGGCTGCCACTCCAGTGTATGCGGTCGGCCAATGAACGTGCATCGCTTCCTTCGGGGTTCCCTGCAGAAGCTCACAGTGGGACTGCCGACGATGGACAGGCCCTCCGAAGCCAAGCAAAAACGCCTGCGGCGTCCTTAGGACGGCGAACGCGTTTTTGTCGGAGACGATACGGACAAGGATAAGGGTGAAACTTATAAATTCTGAATCGTGCAAAAAAAGAGAGCCCTGAAGGCTCTCCCCGAACGCCGGCCGTTCCGCTCAGGCTTCCAGCGCGAACAGGATGCGGCTATGATCATTCAAGCTTTGATCGATCTCGCGAATAAGTCCGGGGTCTGCCGTCTCGTTGCGCAGATCGAGCAGATCGTTGACCGAGCCCCTTAACCGGTTGATTTCCTCTTCGACGGACGCCAGCTCGAACAGCGATTGCAAGCTTCCGGCCGTGTCCCGATGCTCGAATACGGTGCGCAGGCTCGTGCCCTTGCTCTCCACAATCCGAGCGACCTTGCCCTGAATATAATGGTAAATCATCGTAAAACCTTGGTAAATTCGATTGACGACCGCGTCTCCCCGGAAAGCCGCCACAAGATTGCGCAGCGCGTTGGCGAGCTTGGGATGGACGACACGGCACGTTAGCGAGCAGCGGAGACAACCGTCCATGCGTTCGAACGTAAGGCGGATCGATTCCCCGACGCTCTCGTCCTCCAGCACCACTTCCTGATTGCCGTTATCCAGCACGAAAACTTGCAAATGAAGCTGCTGGGTTTCGCATATCGAGAATAATTTCGGCATTTCGGCTTCCGTTAACTGCAGATTGGCGTTGACATACTCCGTGGCTACGCGTTGAGCCATAAAATCTCCTCAATTCCCTTGTCTTGCGATTGTGTACGCGCTAACTCTTTTTATTATACGCGATATCGCAAGCCGTTTCCTGCTATCCAAACGCGATATTTACGGAAAAATCGGTTAAAAATCGATTCCTCGCGCGATCCAGACGAAGATTTACCCGTTATTCTCTGTTTCCTGCGCGTTGTTAGCGGGTTCTGAGGGGGAATTAAGCGGGATTCCTGCCGCTTGCGCGATCATGCTCCATAATTCGTCCCTTCCCTGCCCCGTCTCCGACGAGAAAAGAACGAGCGGAACGTGACCCGGCATTCCGAGACTGGTCCGGATCACCTTCAGATGCTTCGGCCATTGGGAGCGCGACACTTTATCCGCCTTGGTGGCGACGACGATCATCGGTATGCCGTAATGGGACAGCCACTCGTACATTCTTACGTCCTCCGCAGATGGCGGATGGCGCACGTCGACGAGCTGGAGCACGAGCTTGAGCGGCTCGCGCTCGCGCAGATAGCGCTCGATCATCTTGCCCCACGCTTCGCGCTCCGACTTGGATACGCGCGCATACCCGTAACCGGGAAAATCGACGAAGAACAGCTCCCCGTTGATCCGGTAATAGTTCAAGGTTTGCGTCTTGCCCGGCTGCTGGCTCGTGCGGGCCAGATTGCGGCGCAGCAGCATCTTGTTGATCAGCGACGACTTGCCTACGTTGGAGCGCCCGGCTAGAGCCACCTCCGGAAGATCGCCTTCCGGATATTGACTCGGGCCTACGGCGCTGATGACGAATTCGGTTTGCTTGATTTTCATGGAAATAAAGTTCTCCTATCCTCTCAGTGCGTGCTCAGCGGCGGCGTTTCCTCCGGTTTGTCCTCCACCGGCTGCGCCAGTCCGGCCGCCGGCTCGCGCGCTTCGAGACGTTCTTCGTCTCCTCCCGATTCCCCCGCGACCGCCAGAGGCTCCGCCATCGCCTCTCTCAGCACTTCGTCCATATGGGAGACGGGCACGAACGTCATGCTCGCCCGCACGGTATCGGGAATGTCGCGCAAATCCCGCTCGTTGTCCTTGGGCAGCAGCACCTTCTTCATGCCGGCGCGATGGGCCGCGAGCGACTTCTCCTTCAGCCCGCCGATCGGCAGCACGCGTCCGCGCAGCGTAATCTCGCCCGTCATGGCGACCTCGCGGGACACCTTGCGTCCGGTCAGCGCCGAGACGAGCGCGGTCGCGAGCGTGATGCCGGCGGAAGGGCCGTCCTTCGGAATCGCGCCTTCCGGAATATGAATGTGAATGTCGTTCTTCTCGTGGAACAGGGGATCGATGCCGAATTCCTTGGCGCGGCTTCGCGTATAGCTGAACGCGGCCTGGGCGGACTCCTTCATGACGTCCCCGAGCTGCCCGGTCAGCGTCAGCTTGCCCGAGCCGGGCATAATCGTCACCTCGATGACGAGCGTGTCGCCGCCTACCTCGGTCCAGGCCAGGCCCGTCACGGAGCCGATCTGGTCCTCCTGCTCCGCCATGCCGTATCGGAACCGGGGCGGACCGAGCAGCTCCTTAAGCTTCTTCGCGTCGACGACGATCGGCGCGGCGGAAGGATCGAAGACGATCGCCTTGGCCGCCTTGCGGCACAGAGACGCGAGCTGCTGCTCCATGCTCCGCACGCCCGATTCGCGGGTATAGTGGCGGATCAGCGACAGCAGCGCGTCGTTCTCCACGACGAGCTGGTCCTCCTCCAGCCCGTGATCCCGCTTCTGCTTCGGCAGCAGATGGCGCTCGGCGATCTGCTCCTTCTCCAGCTCGGTGTAGCCCGGGATTTGCAGCAGCTCCATGCGATCGAGCAGCGGACGGGGGATATGATGAACGACGTTGGCCGTCGTCACGAACATGACGTTGGACAGATCGAACGGCACCTCGACGTAATGATCGCTGAACGTCGCGTTCTGCTCCGGATCGAGCACCTCCAGCAGCGCGGAGGACGGGTCGCCGCGAAAATCCATCGCCATCTTGTCGATCTCGTCCAGCAGAAATACGGGATTGGACGTGCCGGCGTTGCGCATCCCTTGCAGAATGCGTCCCGGCATCGCGCCGACATACGTTCGGCGATGTCCGCGGATTTCCGCCTCGTCCCGCACGCCGCCCAGGGAGACGCGGACGAATTCGCGGCCCAGCGACTTGGCGATCGACTTCGCCAGCGAGGTTTTGCCGACGCCGGGGGGCCCGACAAGACAGAGAATCGGCCCTTTCAGCTTCTTGACGAGCTTCTGCACCGCCAAATATTCCAGCACGCGCTCCTTCGGCTTGTCGAGACCGTAATGCTCGTCGTTCAAGATGCGCTCCGCGTTTTCGATGTCCAGATCGTCCTCCGTCATCTTCGACCACGGCAGCGCCAGCAGCCACTCGACGTAGGTGCGGATAACGCCCCCTTCCGCGGAGGAAGCCGGCATTTTCTCCAGCCGATCGATCTCCTTCGCCACTTTGGACGCGACCTTCTCCGGAAGGTCCGCTTCGATCATCTGCGAGCGCAATTCCTCGATTTCGCTGGCCCGGCCCTCCTTGTCTCCCAGCTCCTTCTGGATCGCCTTCATCTGCTCGCGAAGATAATATTCCTTCTGCGTCTTCTCCATCTGCTTCTTGACGCGCTGGCTGATCTTGCGCTCCAGCTCGAGCACTTCCCGCTCGTTGCCGAGAAAATCGAGAAGCTTCTCCAGGCGGGGACGAATCTCGACGGTCTCGAGAATCTCCTGCTTGTCTTTTATCTTGAGCGACAAGTGACTCGTAATGACGTCGGCCAGCCGCCCCGGCTGCTCGATATCGGACACGGCGGCGAGCGTCTCGGGAGTCACTTTCTTGGACAGATTGATGTAGTGCTCGAACTGGCTGAGCACGGCGCGCATGAGCGCATCCAGCTCCGAGTCGTTGGCCTG
This sequence comes from Cohnella cellulosilytica, assembly GCF_042431195.1. Taxonomy (NCBI): domain Bacteria; kingdom Bacillati; phylum Bacillota; class Bacilli; order Caryophanales; family Paenibacillaceae; genus Cohnella; species Cohnella cellulosilytica. The sequence continues at coordinate 366,426 of NZ_JBHMDN010000055.1, read as the reverse complement.
GGTTTCGTGAAGCTCGCCGGCCAGCACCTCGTAGAACTCGTCGTTCGGCAAGTATTGCTCGATCTCGGCCCGGCTTACGCCCTCCACGAGCACGCGAATCGTTCCGTTGGGCAGCTTCAGCATCTGACGGACCTTCGCAATGGTTCCGACCCGGTAAATATCCTCCTGCGTCGGTTCTTCGATGTTGACCTCCGACTGGGAACAAAGCAATATCATATGATCGTCGATCATGCACTGCTCCAGCGCCTTGACGGATTTCTCCCGCCCGACGTCCAGATGGAGCACCATGCTCGGATATACGAGTAGCCCTCTTAAAGGCAGCAGGGGTATGGAACGGCTCTTCTGTTTGCTCGAACCCATAAATGACGCACCTCGCTGTTCTGGAACGATTTCAAAACCTTTCGTCATTGTATCAAATGTAATCGCTCGCCGCAAAAAACGGGAGCCGCCGCCCTCTCCCCTCGCGGCGGCCGGGCGCGAAAACAGCCGCCCCGATGGGACGGCTGCCAATTGACTGGCGGTAATGCAATTAACGGTCGAGCGCGCGAGAAGCTCCGTCGACGGGCCGGGCGCCGGGCTGCAGCTTTCCGGCGTGCAGCACCGAGCCGGCCGGAGCCGCGGCGAAGGCGTCCGCCGCCACAGGCAGCTCGATCGTCTGGCTTGGATTCTCCATCCAGGGCGATGTCTCGCCGAACACATGCCTGAACACATCTTCCATCCGGTCGACCGGAACGACTTTGACGCCTTCGAGCCCGTCGAAGATCGCCTGCCAGTTTTCCTTCGGAATGAGCACCGTGTCGGCTCCGGACTGGAACGCGGCCTCGACTTTGGCGACGACGCCTCCGACCGGCTTAACCGCGCCGTGGATGCTGATCTCCCCGGTCATCGCCAGCTTGTTATCGACGGGCCGCCCGGTCATCGCGGAAGCGATCGCCACCGCCATCGCCACGCCGGCGGAAGGACCGTCCACCGGCGTGCCGCCGGGGAAATTGACGTGCAGGTCGTAGTTCTCCGGCTGGAAGCCGTGGCTGCGCAGCACGGTCAGCACGTTGTCCAGCGAACCCTTCGCCATGCTCTTGCGGCGAAGCGTCCGCTGGCCGCCGCCAAGCTCTTCCTCCTCCACGACGCCGGTGATGTTGAATTGCCCTTTGCCGCGCTGCGCCGGGATCGCCGACACTTCGATCTCCAGCAGGGCGCCCATGCTCGGTCCGTATACGGCCAAGCCGTTAACGAAGCCGACCTGCGGCTTCGAAGGCACTTTGCGGTCGGGGCGGGGAGGCAGCTGGCTGCTGTTGACGACCCATTCGATGTCCGCTCCGGTCAGCTGCTCGCGATTCTCGGAAAGCGCCAGCCCGGCCGCAAGCTGTACGATGTTGACCGCTTCGCGTCCGTTCGTCGCGTACCTTTTGACCACGTCTAGCGCTTCCGGCAGGGGAGCGAAGCCGATCTTCTGAATGGCGTTCTCGGCAATCTCGGCGATTTCCCCCGGCAGCAGCGGGCGGAAATACACTTCCATGCACCGGCTGCGCAGCGCCGGAGGAAGCTCTCCCGGCGATCTCGTCGTCGCTCCGACAAGCCGGAAGTCCGCGGGCAGCCCGTTCTGGAAAATGTCGTGAATATACAGCGGAATGTTCGTATCCTCCGCATGATAATACGCGCTCTCCAGAAACACTTTGCGGTCCTCCAGCACCTTGAGCAGCTTGTTCAGCTGAATCGGATGAAGCTCCCCGATCTCGTCGATGAACAGAATACCGCCATGAGCCTTCGTCACCGCTCCCGGCTTGGGCTGCGGAATTCCGGCCACACCCATCGCACCGGCGCCCTGGTAGATCGGATCGTGAACCGATCCGATCAGCGGGTCGGCAATGCCGCGCTCATCGAAACGGGCCGTCGTGGCGTCGATCTCGGTGAACTTCGCGTCCAGCCGGAACGGCGACAGCTTGTTCTTCTTCGCTTCCTCCAGAATAACGCGCGCGGCCGCCGTCTTGCCGACCCCCGGGGGGCCGTAGACGAGCACGTGCTGCGGGTTGCTGCTGCACAGCGCGGCCTTAAGCGCCCGCAGCCCCTCCTTCTGGCCGACGATGTCGGTGATCGACACCGGCCGCGTTCTCTCCGCCAGCGGCTTGGTCAAGGAGATCGACCGCAGCTTCCGCAGCTTGTCCATCTCCTTCCGCGATTCGCGGTCCACCGCGCTGCGGTTGCTCTTCTGATTGCGCAGCAGGTTCCAGAAATAAACGCCGATCACGACGGCGAAAAAAACTTGAATCAGCATCAGAATCATGCTTAAGTTCATTTGCGATCATCCTTCCCGTTCCTGCTTCGGACCCCGGTTATCCCCGTTCGGCCACAGAACAAAAAAACCGACACCCAGGCTATACTTGGTAGTATTGCCCGAATGTCGGCTCCTATAGTCATGTGATCTCCAGCAGTTCGCGGATATCTTCTTCCGTGAGCGCGGACAGGGAAGTTTCTCCCGGACGCACGATCTCTTCGATCAGATCCTTCTTGCGCTGCTGAAGCTGCAGCATTTTTTCTTCGATCGTGCCTTGCGCCACCAGCCGGAACACCTGAACAACCTTCTTCTGCCCGATGCGATGGGCCCGGTCCGCCGCCTGCTGCTCCACGGCCGGGTTCCACCAGAGATCGAACAGAACGACCGTATCCGCCCCGGTCAGGTTCAGCCCCGTTCCCCCGGCCTTCAGCGAGATCAGAAACAGATCCCGTTCCCCTCCGTTAAACGCGTCGCACATCTCGACCCTGCGAGCGGAAGGCGTGGCCCCGTCGAGGTAGAAATACGGAACGTCGCGGCCGTCCAGCTCTTGGCGAATAATGTCCAGCATCGAGGTGAATTGGGAGAAAATCAGCATCCGCTTGCCGCTTCCCCGGCATTCCTCGACCAGCTCGAGCAGCTGCTCCAGCTTGCCGGAGCCGCCTTCGTAGCCTTCGAGAAACAGCGAAGGATGGCAGCAGAGCTGCCGCAAGCGGGTCAGGCCGGCCAAAATTTTCATCCGGTTGCGCTGAAAGCCGCCGTCCGCGGACAGATCCCGGGCGACGTCCGACTGCAGCCGCTGCAGATAAGCCAGATACAGCCGCTTCTGATCGGCGGACAGCTCGGAGGGCTGCACGCTTTCGATCTTGTCGGGAAGCTCCTTCAGCACGTCGCCTTTCAGTCTGCGGAGAATGAACGGGCGGACCATTCTGGCGACCTTGTCCCTTGGCAGCTCAGCGAAAGCTTTGCGGCTTCCGAAGAGACCGGGGAACACCGCTTCGAAGATCGACCACAGCTCTTCGAGCGAGTTCTCGATCGGCGTTCCCGTCAGCGCGAACCGTTGGCCGGCCTGGAGCCGTCTTACCGCGTGGGAGGTCAGGGAGGCGTGGTTCTTGACCGCCTGCGCCTCGTCGAGGAACAGCGCGCGGAACGTCCGCCTCTCGTACCAATCGATGTCCCGCCGCAGCAGCGGATAGGACGTAATCCACACGTCCGTGTCCTGCAAGCCGTCGTCCATCAGCCCTTCGCGCTCCTGCGGATCGCCTGCAGCGACGACCGTTCTGAGCGAAGGCGCGAACCGTTTGATCTCCCTCTCCCAGTTGTAGATGAGCGAAGCCGGGCAGACGATCAGCACCGGCGGCGGGGAAGCCCCTTCTTCCGGGGGACTCGCCGTCTCGGAGACGATATACGCGATGCTCTGGATCGTCTTGCCCAAGCCCATGTCGTCGGCCAGAATGCCGCCGAGCCGATAATAGGACAACGTCTTCAGCCAGTGAAACCCGAACTTCTGGTAATCGCGCAAAATCGGCTCCAGCCCCGGAGGAATCTCGAAATCGAGATTGTCGGGGTGGCGAAGATTGTCCCACAGCCGGCGCAGCGTCTTCCCGACCTGAACTCCCCGGGAGGCGTCGCCGAAGCGATCCATGAGCTGGAAGCCGCGAACGGCCGGCAGGCGCATGCGCGCGCCGTTCATCTCGGTTTTGTGGAAATCGAGATCCTCGAACAGCCGGCTAATGTCGCGGAAGCTCTCCTGCTCCAGCGACAGGAAGCGGCCGTCCGGCAGCCGGTAATATTTCTTCCGCTCCATCAGGTTGCGCATCAGGCTGCGAATCTCGTCTTCGTCCAGCCCTTCCATGTCGAACGACACTTCCAGCCAATTCGTTTCCGCGTCGACGTCCAGACGGGCCCGGGGCTCGTATTCCGCGTCCCGCATAACCGCGCGGACCGCTTCGGTCGCATAGACCTCCACATCGTCGCCGAGTTGGGGAAGAATGCCGTACAGAAAATCGTACATCTCGTCTTCCTGGTCGAGATACACCTCTTTGCCGTTAAACTTGAAGGCGGCCCGTTCGATCAGCGCCATGATGCGATTCTCCCGTTCGAGGTCGCGCATGAGCAGGACGTCTTCCCTGGCGTTCTTGATCGCCTTCTGCGGCAGCGGCGTAATGACGATATCGTCGTAGACGTATTCCAGCCGCGCGAGCAGCCGGTCCTTCTCCATGTCCAAATAAAGCCGGGCGTCCAGCGGCGGGCTGATGATCCGATCGGCGATATGCGGCGAAATTTCCACCCGGATCATCGTCCTCAGCTCGCGAACGACCCGATCGATAAACGTCTCGAGCTGGTCCGCGGCAATCAGCAGCCTTGTGCCCGACTCGTATTGGAACATATCCTTCAGCTCTGCAAGGCGCCTCAGCTGCTCGGGATCGCCCCGGAAGAGCAGCCCTCCCGTGACGGCTACGCCGTAGTTGTCCAGAAAAACGGCGCTGCTCAGCCCCTCGAACACGAGCTGATAGCCGCCGCTTCCCGCTTTGTCCAGACGGGCGCGGATCGGCAGCTCCCCTTCGACCAGCTCCATCCGGTGTACGCCGTGCTTGTCCTCGAAGCTGACGTTCGCCTGCTGCAGATGAGGAAGCATCCGCTCCCATACGTCGGGAGGGACGGCCAGTATTCTCTCTTCCCGGTAGGAATACGAAGACAAGGAATGGAGCAAATCCTTGTACGTATCCTCGGCGTGCATCGCTTCCGTCAGCAGCCCGATCAGCGCCTCGTCGCGCTTCTCGAACCCATGCTCGGACGGATCGTACGAGAAATGCTTGGCGAACGCCATCTGCGTGCCGTTCTCGACATGCCGCAGGAAATCTTTGATTTTCTGGACGACGTACATGCGGGAGAGTCCGATTTTCATCGAGACGGCGAACATCATGCGGCCGCCGAAGCTCTTCACCAGCTTAAAGCCGAACTCGACCCCCAGCCGGCGCTTCTCCCACGCCTCCTCTTCCAACGTCTGCAGCGCGTTTTCCGTCCTGCGGCTCAAGGCCCGGTCGAATAAAAAGATCACCTGCTTCGTCAGATGGACGTCCTTCCCGGACATCTCCTCCTCCGCCGCAGGCGCTCTCTCCTCCCGTTCGTCCGCCAGCTTCAGCAGAACGGCGGCAACGTGCTCGCAATACGATAAAGGCGAATAAGCTTCGCAGGTGCAGGACGCCCTCAGCTCTCCGTCCTTGCCGAGCTCGACCTCGACTTCGTATCGCTCGCCTCCCGTCCCTTTGACCACGCCTCTATGGCCGGCGCCGCTGCTGCCCGTTTCCGTCCTGAGAGACAGAACCTGACCCGATCGATAGTAGGCTTCCCCGCGCAAATACGTCGCTTCGCCGCTCATTTCCCGGATCGTTTGCTTATCGAAGACGAATTCCTTCACGTCCTTTGAACCGGACGGGCGACGCTGTCGCCCGCTCCCGCCGCAGACAACGACGCGTCCGCGGCCTGGCCTGTCCGGTTGAATAGTTGTGCAAATTTAGCCATGTCTCCGTCCTGGTATAACTCCCGTCTCGGCGTACGCCGCCGCGATCTGGTCAATTTCTTTTTTCAGCTCGCTGACCAGCTCCGCTTCCGGCACCTTGCGGATCATCTCCCCGTAGCGGAACAGCATGCCTTCCCCGCGAGCGCCCGCGATGCCGATGTCGGCTTCGCGCGCTTCCCCCGGGCCGTTGACGGCACACCCGAGAACGGATACCTTGATCGGCACCTTAAGCTTGGACAAATACTCCTCGACCTCGTTCGCGACCGCGAACAAATCGATATCGAGACGCCCGCAGGTCGGGCAGGAAATAAGCGTCGGCGCGTCGGTAATCAGTCCGAACACCTTGAGCAGCTCCCTGGCCGCCTTGATCTCCTCGACAGGGTCCGCGCTGAGCGAAATTCTCATCGTATTGCCGATGCCATGGTTCAGCAGGACACCAAGCCCTGCCGAGCTCTTGATCGTGCCGGAGAACAGCGTGCCGGCCTCCGTGATGCCCAGGTGCAGCGGGTAACGGATCGCTTCCGCCGCTTTCGTATACGCCTCGATCGCCATCGGCACGTCGGAGGCTTTAAGAGAAACGATAATATCGTGGAAATCGAGCTCTTCGAGAATGCCGATATGAAACAGCGCGCTCTCGACCATCGCGTCAGCCGTCGGGTAACCGTACTTCTCCAGCAGATGGTTTTCCAGCGAGCCCGCGTTTACGCCGATCCGGATCGGAATGCTGCGCTCCTTGCATGCCTTGACGACCGCCTCGACCTTCTCGCGCCGCCCGATGTTGCCCGGGTTGATCCGGACTTTGTCGATGCCGTTCTCGATCGCCAGCAGGGCGAGCCGGTAATCGAAATGAATATCGGCGACCAGCGGAATGCTGATCCGCTTCTTGATCTCCTTGATCGCTTCCGCCGCTTCCTTGTTGTTGACGGTCACGCGCACGAGCTGGCAGCCCGCTTCCTCCAGCCGTTTGATTTCGGCGACGGTGGCCTCGACATCCGCGGTTTTCGTCGTGCACATGCTCTGCAGTATCACCTTGTTATTGCCGCCGATCGTCAGGTTCCCGACCTGGACGGCAACGGTATCCGTGCGTTTATACATATTGGTTTCTCCCCTGTATACGCCAAAGTCCACCCCGCATGGTCGCGGGGTGGAACCGGCAAACTAGGCGAATTCCGCGGCGGCCGAAAGGCCTTGCGGCGGCTTCCGTCCTGCTCCCGTTTACGCGCTTTCTTCTTTTTTCTTGCCTTTTTTGGTCGTGAGCTCCGGCGCCATCTTGTCTTTGATCGCCTTGGCGGTCACGACGCAGTTGACGACGTCGTCGCGCGAAGGCACTTCGTACATCACGTCGAGCATCACGCTCTCGATGATCGCCCGAAGTCCGCGCGCGCCCGTGTTCCGCTTGATCGCCTCGCGGGCGATCTCTTCCAGCGCGCCGCTCTCGAATTCGAGCTTGACGTTGTCCATCTCCAGCAGCTTCTGGAACTGCTTGACAAGGGCGTTCTTCGGCTCGGACAGAATGCGGACCAGCGCCGGCTCGTCAAGCGGCTCAAGCGTGGAGATAACCGGCAGACGGCCGACGAACTCGGGAATCAAGCCGAATTTCAGCAGATCCTCGGGCTGCGCGAGCGACAAATACTCGCCCGGCTTCATATCCTTCTGCCCTTCGAGCACGGAGCTGAAACCGATCACTTTTTTGCCGATCCGGCGTTTGATAATTTGCTCCAGACCGTCGAACGCGCCGCCGCAAATGAACAGAATGTTCGTCGTGTCGATCTGGATAAACTCTTGATGCGGATGCTTGCGTCCGCCTTGCGGAGGAACGGAAGCGACCGTGCCTTCGAGAATTTTCAGCAGCGCCTGCTGCACGCCTTCTCCGGACACGTCGCGCGTAATCGAAGGATTCTCGGATTTGCGCGCCACCTTGTCGATCTCGTCGATGTAGATAATGCCGCGCTCCGCCTTCTCCACGTCGTAATCCGCAGCCTGAATCAGCTTAAGCAAAATATTTTCGACGTCCTCGCCCACATACCCGGCTTCCGTCAGAGAAGTCGCGTCCGCGATCGCGAACGGGACGTTCAGGATTTTGGCCATCGTCTGCGCAAGCAGCGTCTTGCCGGAGCCCGTAGGGCCTACCAGCATGATGTTGCTCTTCTGCAGCTCGACATCTTCGATCTTCGTCTGCGAATTAATCCGCTTGTAATGGTTGTATACGGCAACGGACAAAGATTTCTTCGCCTGCTCCTGGCCGATGACGTACTGATCCAGAATCGAGCGAATATCCTTCGGCTTCGGAATGTCTTTCAGATCCAGCTCTTCCTCGTGACCGAGCTCCTCCTCCACGATCTCCGTGCACAGCTCGATGCACTCGTCGCATATATAGACGCCGGGACCGGCAACCAGCTTTCTGACCTGATCCTGCGACTTGCCGCAGAACGAGCATTTCAGTTGGCCCTTCTCGTCGCTGAACTTAAACATATAAACCCTCCTTATTCAACCGCTTTTAGAGGTTGGTTCAAAAAGTCGGCCTCGGTGCTGCAAACCGGACTTGGTTGAACTTGCGCTTCTAGTCGCGGGACGTTGTTGCTTGTTAAGCTTGCGGATTGTCGACCGCCGTAGGGTGAGTAATCACCCGATCGACCAGACCGTACTGGACCGCCTCTTCCGCGCTCATGAAATTGTCGCGGTCGGTGTCCCGTTCGATCTTCTCGTAGGGCTGACCCGTACGATCGACGTAAATCTGGTTGAGCTTCTGCTTCGTCTTGACGATCCAGTCGGCATGAATCTTAATATCCGATGCCTGACCTCTTACCCCGCCCAGCGGCTGGTGAATCATGATCTCGCTGTTCGGCAGCGCGAAGCGCTTGCCCGGCGCTCCCGCCGTCAGGAGCAAAGACCCCATGCTGGCGGCCATTCCCACGCAGATCGTGGAAACGTCCGGCTTGATGTACTGCATCGTATCGAAAATTCCCATGCCGGCCGTTACCGAGCCGCCCGGGGAGTTGATGTACAGATGAATATCCTTCTCCGGGTCTTCCGCTGCCAGGAACAGCAGTTGAGCGATAATGAGATTGGCGACATCGTCGTCAATCGCGCTTCCGAGAAATATGATGCGGTCCTTCAAAAGCCTGGAGTAAATGTCGTACGACCGTTCTCCGCGATTCGTTTGCTCGACGACCATAGGTACTAGCATGTTACCAACCCCTTTTCTCATTAGACGTTCGAATCTCGGTAATAGTTTAACACGTTCAAATCGGAATGTCATGTTGACGAGCCGTTTTCGGGCGATCGCGGGTCTGGCGCGCGATTCGTCCTGCTTCATATGTATTCGGGGTGAAAAATAAGGCACGCGGATAACACGTGCCTTGACTTTGTTGCGCAGCTTACTCGGATTTGCTGTTTTCTACGAGGAATTTCACGGCTTTGCGAACTTTCAGATCCGCGCCGAGATTTTCCAAGTAGCCGTTCGCAGCGAAGATGCCGCGAAGCTCTTCGGCAGGACGGTTGTACAGCTTCGACAGGTTCTCGAGCTCCTCGTTCACGTCCTCGTCGGATACTTCCAGATTCTCGGCTTTGGCGATTTCCTCCAGCACAAGGTTGCTGCGTACGCGCTTCTCGGCGTCGCCGCGCATTTGTCCCTTCAGAGCCGCTTCGTCCTGGCCGCTGAATTGATAATACAAGTCCAGCGTCATGCCTTGCTGGCGCAGACGGTTCTCGAAATCTTTCAGCATGGCGTCGATCTCGGTCTCGATCATCACTTCCGGGAGCTCCAGCTCGGCCGCTTCCGCGGCTTTGTCGACGATCGCCGTCTCGCGGGCGGCTTCGGCGTCTTTCTCCTTGCGCTCGCCCAGCTTCTTCGACAGATCGGCCTTGAACTCGTCGAGCGTGTCGAACTCGCTGACGTCCTTCGCGAATTCGTCGTCGAGCTCAGGCAGGTTTTTGCGCTTGATCTCGTGCAGCTTCACTTTGAACACGACCGCTTTGCCGGCCAGGTCCTCCGCTTGGTAGTTTTCCGGGAACGTAACGTTGATGTCCTTCTCTTCGGCGATGTTCAAGCCGACGACTTGGTCCTCGAAGCCCGGAATGAACGAGCCGGAGCCCAGCTCCAGAGAATGCTTCTCGCCCTTGCCGCCTTCGAACGGCTCGCCGTCCAGGAAGCCTTCGAAATCGATCGAGGTGAAGTCGCCCATCTGCGCCGGACCTTCGTCGACGACGACCAGCTCCGCATGGCGCTGCTGCAGGCGCTCGAGCTCCGCCTTCACTTCGTCTTCCGTCACTTCCGCGCTTTCTGCGGGAACGACCAAGCCCTTGTATTCGCCGAGCTTCACTTCCGGCTTCACCGAAACCTTCGCTTTGAACTTGAAGGACTGGCCTTTGCCGAACTGCTCCACGTCGATCTCGGGACGATCGATCGGCTCGATGCCGGTTTCGTCGATCGCTTTCGTGTACACTTCCGGAAGCAGGATGTCGATGGCGTCCTGATACAGGCTCTCCACGCCGAAACGCGCTTCGAAAATCGCGCGCGGCACTTTGCCTTTGCGGAAGCCTGGAACGTTTACTTTCTGAACGACCTTGCGGAATGCCTTGTCCAGGGCGTGGGCTACTTGCTCCGCATCCACTTCGACTTCAAGAACGCCAAGGTTCTTCTCTATCTTTTCCCAGTTTGCTGTCATTTTATGCTTTCCCCTCCGTAACGTCTTGCCGCCACTCTGCGACAATTCACATAAACCATTCCATTATAGAACAACATCTCGCCCGGTTCAAGGCGAAATCGTTGCAATCTGACTACGCATCGGAAATTCTCGGCTCAATCGCGTAGCTTCTCAGCCATCGCAGCGCCTGTTCGTAGCGAAAACGCAGCTCCTCCGTAATGCCGTACTGCTCGCGGACGCCTTCGTCTCCTTGCTTGGCGTGCAGCCTCTCCATCAGCAGTTGATGAAGAGCCGCGGCCCAGACGTCCGACGAGCCGTCGTCGTCCTCGGTCATGCTTTTGTACATCGGCGTTCCATATGCCAGCTCGACGCAATCCTTCCACGTCTCTTCCGCAAAATACGACAGCGTCGGGTCGGACACCTCCGCCGATTGCCGCACCCTGTCGAGCACTTGATGCGCCCCCTGGGGAAACTCCGAGAAGCTGAGCGGCGTATCCGCCGCCTCCACCGTCAGGCTCTCCCCGTCTCTCCAGAACGAGACCGGCCCGCTGCCTCCCTGCTTCCTGATCGCCTGCAAAGCGCGAAACTGCAGCGGAGGAATATATTCCTCCCTGGCCAGCCATTGCCTGAGAGAGCTGTCGACATCGGGATGAAACAGATGCTGCAGCTGCCCCAGAATAAGCATCTGCTGTCCCGGATCGTCGCCGTTGTGCAGGGAAGCCAGCAGCTCCGGTATGTAATTGGCGTCGGACTGGGTGCGCTCGGATAATCTGCGTTTGAACAGATCTCCCTCGTTCTCGTCGTCCCCGTCGTCGGCGCCCAGCAGCGAGTCGTAGTCCAGATTCCCTTCGGCCGAAGGGAACGCCGCGTCCAGCCAGCCGAGCAGCGCCTGCCACTCCGTATGGTGCCGCTCCGCCTCCCCTCCGCATTGCAGCAGGAAAGCAAGCAAGCCTTTGGCTTCGCCGTACCGTTCCGTCTCCAGCATTTTCGTCAATTGTATTTGATAATAATCCAGCGTTTTCGGAAACAGCACCAGATTATCTTTCGGTCGATCCGTCATGTGGGCAGTTCCCCTCCACCTGTACCGGCATTTGAATCGCATATCGTCTGTGAAATTATAGCATGAACGTCTTCCAAAATAAAAAAACGGCCGCCGGAACGACCGATAAGGGTGAAATTGGATACCATATGGAGTGGGTGAAGGGAATACTCAACCTCTTCATATTCAATCATGGAGCGGGTGAAGGGAATCGAACCCTCGCCTCGAGCTTGGGAAGCTAGCGTTCTGCCATTGAACTACACCCGCGTATTGGAAGTTTGGACGGCTGGCGTGCAGCGCGCAAATCCGGATCGCTTTATCGCGGCCTCGGCATTTATCATAACATGGAAATTCACAGAAAATCAATCGCCCAGTCCGCTATATGACGAGTCCGCCGAATTGGCGTGGGCTGGCGCGGATTGTTCGCAATCTGTGCGTATGCACTGGCCGTATATTGGCCTCTACATAAGCTATCTCATGACTTCAATCTTCGCAGTTGGGTGGTGATTGCATGAGTTATCCGGTTGGAGGCGCAGGAGTTGGCCCTTGCTATGGCGGCGGCGGTGGAATGGGCGCAGCTGCATTCGCACTGGTTCTGTTCATCCTGCTCGTAATTATCTTGCGTGCCGGCGCTGGCATCTGGTAAAAACCACACCTCCCTATTCGCAGCAGACGACAATCCCGAAATCTTGGCTAGATGGCGAATGTGATTAACTGGGAATCCCCGTCGCGGCGAGTGGCTGCGGCGGGGATTTGCTCCTGTATCGGAACTATTTGCCGGCCTTTTCGTACATACTTGTAACCGACATTCCCGACAAGGAGCTGTTGAATATGAGATTTAGCGCCGGAGGAGCGGCAATCGTCTGTCTTTGCTGCCGCAACGACACCTTCGATAAAGATTACCGGCAGTTGAACTCCAGAGGGGCGACCTTCTTCGGACTGGACTGGGCGAACCGCAACGCCACGATTCTCGTATGCCAGCGATGCACGCACATCTCCTGGTTCATGTCCGAGCCGGATCGAATGAAAGATTAACCGGCTGCCGGGTTGCCGGTATGCAAGCAAATTGCGGACAAAAGCCCATCCTCCTCTATGTGCGGAGAATGGGCTTTTTCGTTTATCGTCCATTAGGGATGCATTCGTTTAAATGGCGTCCCAGGAGGGATTCGAACCCCCGACCGACGCCTTAGAAGGGCGTTGCTCTATCCAGCTGAGCTACTGAGACACGCAAAAAGTATATTAGCACATAACGCGATGCCGCGCAATATGTTTTTCGTCCGCGATTTGAATTCGCTCCTCCTGCAGGCTAAGATCAAGTAGAGTCGCATTTTGAACGAGGTGATTAGACATGACAATCAGACCAGCCGAGGAACGCGACACGTCCTCCGTGGCCCGCCTTGTATTGCTGGCGATTGGGGATATCGGTTGCCAGCTCACGGGAGCAACGGACGAGCGAGACGTCCTGAGAAGATTGGAGAAGTTCATCGGCGCCGAGGGCAATCGATTCAGCCGATCGTGCATTCTGGTAAAGGAGGAGGACGGACGACCCGTCGGCATGATTCTGTGTTATCTGGGCAGCGAAGCCGAACGGTTGTACGAGCCCGTTCTGCTGCACCTTCGCCGTAAAAGCGGAAATGCGACCGTGACGATCGACAAGGAAGCGGATGAGGACGAGTATTACATAGACGCTCTTGCCGTCGATCCGTCGTCTCAAGGCAGAGGATACGCCAAGCAGCTCATCGCGGCGGCCGAAAGCAGGGCCAGGGAGCTGGGCTGCGACAAAATCGCGCTAAACGTCGATCTAACGAACGAGGACGCGCGTGCGCTCTATGCCAAACTGGGGTTCCTCGCGGACAAAGAGATATCGATACATCGCAAACCGTTCTGGCACATGGTAAAAAGCTTGGCCTGACGCGCCTTTATTCCGCCTCGATCCAGGTTACCTGTTTGGCCTTCAGAGCGGCTTTCCATTCCGGAGGCGCGGCGACGTCGCTGATGACGAGATCGACCTCCTGCAAGTCGGCGATTTTGAACAGTTGGGCTTGTCCGAATTTCGACTTGTCGGCGACGACGATCGTTTGCTTGGCGTGCTCGATGATTTTGCGGGCGAGCACGCCTCTCGGAGCGTCGAAGCCGGTCAGCCCGCGTTCCGCCGTCAGGCCGTCGACGGAGATGAACGCTTTGTCGGAGTAGAACAGCTCTGCCATCTGCACCGCCACCGTCCCTGTCGAACGAGATTGCGAGGCGTCGATCTCGCCGCCGATAAAGTAGATTTTACCGCTGAACAATCCCCGGTTCGCATAGTCGATCAGCTTGCACATTCCGGCGACGCAGATCGTCAGCACCGTGATATTTTTTTTGCCCAGTATGCCTTCGATCATGGCCAGCGTCGTCGTGCCGTCGTCGATAAACACGACGTCTCCGTCTTCGACAAGCGTCGCCGCCGTCCGTCCGATTCGGCGCTTCTCCTCGGAATGGATCGTCTCCCGTTTCAGATAAGCCGGCTCCTCCCTCGCCGCGTCCGGCTTCATCGCTCCGCCGTACACGCGCTTGAGCTTGTTCTCGGCTTCCAATTCCTCCATATATTTGCGAATCGTCTCCGACGATACCTTCAACTCGGCAACGAGATCGTGCGTTCTGACCTTGCCTTCCAGATTCAACTGCCGCAATATGTACGCTTTGCGTTCTTCGCCAATCAATGACATCGGTTCCCCTCCATCCGTCAAGCTTTTCCTTCCCGTCCAACAACGCGGGCGTTAAGGCTATTTAAAGCGTACATCACTCGGCAAGGGCTGTAAATCGCCAAACGCAAAGAAACCGCCCTGCCCGAGGGGGCGGAGCGGCTTCAATCTCATTAGCCTCGCCGGATGCGATTGGGTCTTGCCGGATTGTTCATGGCGGGATGGGCGATGTTGTTCTTAAGGGTTTCTTCGACAAACTCCTCGCCTTTTTTGGCGATCTGATTGCCCAGGTTTTTCTTGAATTGATCGGACACCGCTGGTTCACCTCCCCGCTACAAAATGTTCATCGATTCGATATGGCGCTTCGTCTCGTCGGTGCCGAGCTCGTGCAGCATACGGTAAATATCCTTAAACAGCGCGTCATAAGTCTCGTTCTCGGGGGAGTCGGATACGAGCGGAGAACCGCTGTAGTTGAAAATTTCATCCGTATCCGCATCCTGGGCTTCCTGGAACAGCTCCTCGAGCTTGTCGATCTCCGCTTCCGTGGCGTGAATCGCGAACTCGAAGGCGGCCGCCTCGGAGTCCTCCAAAATTTGTCCGGGTCCCACCGAGATGTAATAGGTCCTTCTCTCTTCCGGAGCATCGGCGTCATACACGCGGCATCGGACTCCTTTCTCCCGCTGACGGGCCTGGTCTTCACGTATTTTCTCCCTAAGGACATACATCTTATGCCTTTTTTCGCATATCCATCTTAAATGATCTGTTTTAGGGAAAAGAGGGGAAAACGATGTGCGGTATTACCGGATGGGTGGACTGGAACGCGGATTCGACGAAACAGGCGGATACGATTGAGAAAATGACCGAGACGCTCGAACAGCGCGGACCGGATGCGAGCGGCACGTGGCTGTCCCGCCACTGCGCTTTCGGTCATCGCCGATTGTCCGTAATGGACCCCGCGGGCGGAGCCCAGCCGATGATTCGCCCGGCCAAGGATTCGGACAGTCACGACTGCGTGCTCGTGTATAACGGAGAGCTGTACAACGCGCCGGAGCTTCGCAAGGAGCTTGAATCGCTGGGCTATCGCTTTCGCACGACGTGCGACACGGAGGTGCTGCTTCAAGCGTACGTGGAGTGGGGGCCGGACTGCGTCGACAGGCTCAACGGCATTTTCGCATTCGCGGTATGGCATACGGCGGAGCAAAAATTGTTCATGGCCAGAGACCGGCTCGGCGTCAAGCCGCTGTTCTATCGCCGGGAGGAAGGCCGGCTGCTGTTCGGCTCGGAGCCGAAGGCGATTCTGGCCCATCCCGACGTGGAGGCGGCGGTCGATGCGGAAGGGCTGGCGGAGCTGTTCGTGATCGGCCCGGCCCGCACGCCCGGGCACGGCGTCTGGAAGGACATGTACGAATTAAAGCCGGGACACGGCCTGCTGTACGACCGCAACGGGATGAAGACGTACGCCTACTGGCAGCTTGAGAGTCATGAACATGAGCAGGATGTCGCGGGAACGGCCGAAGCGGTTCGCGAGCTGCTCGCGGACACGGTCGAGCGGCAGCTCGTCTCCGACGTGCCGATCTGCACGCTGCTGTCCGGCGGCCTCGACTCCAGCGCCTTGACCGCGCTCGCGGTCGACTATTACAAGCGGACGGGGCAGGGGCAGGTTCATACGTTCTCCGTCGATTACGTCGATAACGACAAGCATTTTCAGGCGCACGATTTTCAGCCGAACGCGGACGCGCCATGGATCAAGCGGATGACCGACTACTTGTCGACGGTCCATCATCCGAAGCAGTTCGATACGCCGGAGCTGGCGGAGGCACTCGACGTCGCGGTGCTGGCCAAGGATTTGCCCGGCATGGCGGATATCGACGCCTCCTTGTATTTGTTTTGCCGGGAGATTAAGAAGGAAGCGACGGTGGCGATCTCCGGCGAGGCCGCGGACGAAATTTTCGGAGGTTATCCGTGGTTTCATCGCGAGGACGCGCTGAGGGCGGAGACGTTCCCCTGGTCGCTTGCCACCGGCCTGCGGGCCGACTTGTTATCCCCGGAGCTCAGAACGAAGCTCAGGCCGCAGGATTACTTGGCCGACCGCTACGCACAGGCCGTGGCCGAGGTACCTCAGCTCCCCGGCGAGGACGAGGACCGCCGTCGGATGCGGCGCATGTCCTATTTGAACATTACCCGGTTTATGCCGACGCTGCTCGACCGCAAAGACCGAATGAGCATGGCCGTCGGCCTCGAGGTTCGGGTGCCGTTTTGCGATCATCGGCTCGTTCAGTACGTGTTCAACATCCCTTGGGAAATCAAGACGGCGGGCATGCGCGAAAAAGGCATCCTCCGCAAGTCGCTCGAGGACGTCCTGCCCAGCGACGTGCTCTACCGCAAAAAGAGTCCGTATCCGAAAACGCACAATCCGAACTACTTGGCGGCTGTGCGCGGCCGGCTGCTGGAGAGGCTGGACGATCCGTCCTCCCCGCTGCTTCCGCTCGTCGACGCCGCGCGCATCCGCGAGCTCGCCGCGGCGAGCGACGCCAGCTCCCACATCCCGTGGTTCGGCCAGCTCATGTCCGGCCCTCAACTGTTCGCCTACCTGCTGCAAGTCGACTTCTGGCTGAGACACTATAAGGTAAAATTGGTTTTGTAGCGGGGATGGGGCGCGGGCGAATCGTACATTGGCGCTCCGATGGAGCTCTAGCGGGCGGCGATACTCGAAAAAATCGTACATTGGCGCTCCAATCGGGCTCTAGCGGGCGGCGATACTCGAAAAAATCGTACATTGGCGCTCCGATGGGGCTCTAACGGGCCACGATACTCGAAAAAATCGTACATTGGCGCTCCGATGGGGCTCTAACGGGCCACGATACTCGAAAAAATCGCACATTGGCACTCCGATGGGGCTCTAACGGGTCACGATACTCGAAAAATTCGTACATCGGCGCTCTAATGGGGCTCTATCAAAAATAGGAGCCAATCTCCGACATCCGGAAGATTGGCTCCTATTATTTACGCCCCGGTTCCGAGCAGCGCCAGCAGCTTCTTCAGCGCTTGGCCGCGGTGGCTGATCGCGTTTTTCTCCTCCGGCGTCAGCTCGGCCATGCCGCGCCGCAGCGACGGCAGCCAGAACAGCGGATCGTAGCCGAATCCGCCGTCGCCGCGAGGCCGGTTCAATATGCGCCCCTCGACGTAGCCTTCGGCCGCCAGCTTGCTTCCGTCCGTCGGATCGTACAGCACGAGCGAGCAGGCGAACCGGGCGCCGCTCAGCGCCGCGAACCCTTCGCCGGCTTCCGGCAAAAGGACGGACGGCGCTCCGATCCGCTCCAGCTCGCGCAGCAACTTCTCGTTGTTGGCGTCATCGTTCGCGGGCTCGCCGGCGTAACGCGCGGAGTAGACGCCGGGAGCTCCGTCCAGAGCGTCCACGCACAGGCCGGAATCGTCGGCGAGCACCGGCAATCCGACAAGCGCGGCGACCTCCTGCGCCTTGATCGTCGCGTTCTCCTCGAAGGTCGTTCCCGTCTCCTCGATATCGGGAATGCCTTCGATCTCGTTCAAGTCCTTCACGGCTATTCCAAGCTGCTGAAACGCCTCGCGAAACTCCTTCGTTTTGCCCCGGTTTCTCGTCGCGATCAGCAGCGTATCTCCTACGCGAATCATAGCTTTCCTCCGCCGATCCGGGCGCCGGCCTCTCCCAGCGCTTCCTTCTGCAGCTCGATCAGCCGCCGAATGCCCGCTTCCGCCAGACCCAGCATCCGATCCAGCTCCTGCCTCGTGAAAGGAGCTTCCTCGCCCGTGCCTTGAACCTCGACGAAAGCGCCCGCTCCGGTCATCACGACGTTCATGTCGACCTTGGCCTTCGAGTCTTCCTCGTAGTTCAGATCGACGACGGGCTGATTATGAATAACTCCGACGCTGACCGAGGCCAGGTAGTCCGTTAACGGATATTTCTCGAAAGCGACCGTGCCCGACAGCTTATGTATCGCCAGTGCAAGCGCAATGTAAGCGCCCGTAATGGAGGTCGTTCTCGTTCCTCCGTCCGCTTGCAGCACGTCGCAATCGAGCGTAATCGTCCGCTCGCCGAGCGCGTGCAGGTCGACGACGGAGCGCAGAGCCCGCCCGATCAGGCGCTGAATTTCCATTGTCCGTCCCGTCAGCTTGCCCTTGGCCGATTCCCGCTGGTTGCGGGTATGCGTCGCCCGGGGAAGCATGGCGTATTCCGCCGTTACCCAGCCTTTGCCCTGATTTTTCAGAAACGGAGGCACTCTCTCTTCCACGGATGCCGTACATAACACCCTCGTATTCCCGACTTCGATGAGCACGGAGCCCTCCGCGTATTTATTCGGGTGAAGCACGACCGAGAACGGTCTCAAATCGCCTTCTTGTCTGCCATCGGATCTCATTGAACAACCTCCCAACTACTCAATCTCACCTATTTTACCAGAGGTTGCACGCAAAAGCATCCGAACGCCCGGAACAAATGCGCCCAAAACCGTCCAAGCAAAAACGCCTGCGCCAACCATAGGACGGCGAACGCATTTTTGCCGGAAACGATTCAGACAAGGATAACGAATTTCTGAAACGTCGAGAAAGCCCGATCCCGCCTTAATCGCATCCCCCATGGCAGTTGGAAACAAGCGTATGAACGGAAGGCCGACGGGCAACATACAGAGGAGGATGGAAAATCAAGGAACGATCAAGTCGACTGTGCGCCGGTCGTTCAACGGGTTTAGGATGGCCATGCCTGCGCAAGCAAAAGCTGCGTTCCCCCTACTCTGGGAGACGCAGCTTTTCCACCTATCCGCCAAACGAATCCGCGGCCGCCATCCTTTACGAAAGCCCTCGCGCCGTTATTGAGGCAGCGCGTTGATATGCAGCGGGCGGGCAACCGGTCGGTCGTAAGACCGCTGCTCCGAGTCCAGGAAAGAGTCGTCGCCGTTCATAACCACGCTTACCTGTGGCAGACCGGCCGCTTCGGTCAGCGTCAGCACAAGGGCTTCCATCATGCGGGACGGCACTTCCGGCTTGGGCATTCCGTCGGCGTCCTTCAATGCGACGTTAACGGTATCGGCCATCCGCACAAGCTTCTCGACCGATATGTCGGGCTCCAGCACCGCCTGCAGCGACTTCGTATCCTGCGGGCCGGCGATCAGCTGCTCGAGCGCCGCTTTGGCGGCGTCTTCCTGACGATGGACGAGCCGCGTAACGGGGACAAAATAACCCTCTCCCTCGGCGGTCTGAGAGGCAAAATACAGCGTCACGCCCATCGCGTAGGTCGGTTGGACATCCTTGATTTTCTCCAGATTAATGCCGAGCCCTCGCGTCAAGACGGTGTCGACCGGAAGACCCGAGGAAGGCATCGAGCGGATCGGTTTGCCGGCGATCGACAGCTTGACCTTGTCGATGCCGGGCAGCTCCGTCAGCGTCCAGACGAGCGCTTCGATCACCGTGCGCTCCCGCGAGGCGGGGATTCCCGGGAACGGCGCCGCAAAGTCGACGGATATCGTCCGCTCCTCGGCATTTTCGGTTACCGTATTCACCTTCGTCCCTTCCGGCAGCACGGCCGCGAAGCCGGGCGGCAGTTGGTCGGCAAGCTGCCGGTTGGCCGTCATCCAGGCAAGCGCCGTCTCCGCGCCGGCCGTCGGGGAGGCCGGTTCCCGATCGACCCGCAGAGACATCGGGGCCAAGTATTCGTTGCGGTCCAGCAGATAGACCGTAATCATCTCGCCCTGGTCCGCCGCGGCGGGCTCCTCCGCGCCCTGTATCCAGACCTCTTCCAGATTTCTCGGCGGAGGGTCGATGCTCGTCGTCGAAGCTTTGTCCTCCTTGCTTCCGCCCCATACGCTGCAGGCGGACATCAGGGGAACGAGCGCCAGCAGCAGCGCCCATTTGCTCAGCTTTGCCAGGCCATGCGGGTACGTCTTCATAAAATTAATCCTCCCTCATAATCGGGTCCGTCGAATAGGCCGCCGTTCCACCGAAACTTTATTTGTAGTACTATGTATACGAGCCCTCGATCTAAATATGTTAGTTTGTCCCAATCGAGTTCAGACGGAGGCCGGCAGGCTTCGGAAAGAGGTGTTGTTGATGTCCCAGCCGCATATTTATCGGCTTAACAGCAAAGAGGTCGCCAGAGCGACCGAAGAATGGTTGACGAAGCGCGGAGTGACCAAGGAGCAAATCGGTCAACTTGTCATGCTGCTGCAAAAAGATTACTTTCCGGACTTGACGCTTGCGGAATGCGTGCTCAACGTGGAGGCGGTATTGTCCAAAAGGGAGGTTCAGAACGCGGTATTGACCGGCATTCAGCTGGACATGCTTGCCGAGGAGGGCAAGCTGCTGCCGCCGCTGCAGGATATGATCGCCTACGACGAAGGCCTGTACGGATGCGATGAAATATTGGCTTTGAGCATTGTGAACGTCTACGGCAGCATCGGCCTGACCAATTTCGGCTACGTCGACAAGCTGAAGCCCGGGGTGCTGAAGAAGCTCAACGACAAGAGCAGCGGGGAAACCCACACCTTCCTGGACGATATCGTCGGAGCGATCGCGGCATCCGCCTCGAGCCGCATCGCGCATCGCAAGCAGGCGGAACGCGAGGAGTCCGAGCAGAACGCTTCGCATAACGACGAATAATTCCAAAAGCTAGGGCCTGTCCCCTAAGTACAAAGAGTCGTACAGTACGATGTACGCCCTTGCTTAGGGGTCAGGCCCTTCTTTTATATGGAACGACGGAGCGTTATGCGCAGATCCCGCGAGAGATCAGCCGTTTTCCTGCAGACGCCAACGCACGATCGTTTCGCCCGATGCGGCCGTTCGCTCGAATCGGGCGAGCTTCCCTTCGGCCTCCATCCGGACGAGATGGGCGATCGTCTCGGCCAGCGCAAAGCGCAAATTGTGCGTATTGTCCCGCAGCCTCGTTCCGAACGTCCACTCGCACACCTCGAAGGCGGTCGGCTCCCGATCGCCGATCAACTCCGCCATCTTCTTTAATCGGCGTGCGTGATGGTCGACAATTTCGTCGATTCGCTCGCGGAAGCGGGCGTACGGAGCCCGATGCCCCGGAAACACTTGGCTCGCCTCCAAGGCTCTAAGCCGCCGCAGGCTGTCCAGGAACGACAGCAGCGGATCGGGGTCCCCTCCCGGCATCCACCCGACGTTGGGCGTAATGTCGGGCAGCGCCTGATCACCGGCAAGCAGCCGGCCGCTCGGGCGATCGTAGAAGAGCAGATGCCCCGGAGCGTGGCCTTCTCCCCCGTGCACTTCCCATTCGACGCCCCCCATCGCGAACGTCTCTCCCGGCGTGATCAGCCGCACGCCGCTTGGACGCGGCGACACTTTATCCCTGAACCCGCCCAGATGCATCCGCATCGGCTGCTCCAGCCGGTCGTCCAATCCGTGGCGCAGGAATGCCGCCGTCAGCTCGTCCGAAAACGTCTCTCCGTCCCCCCACAGCCTGTTCGCGTTGTCCAGCGCGACTGGAGACATCCAGACCGGGGCGCCCGTGCGCTCCTGGAACCATCCGGCAAGCCCGTAATGATCGGGATGGTGATGGGTGACGACGATGTTCGCCACGCGGTCCCATGCCAGGCTCCGGCTTCGCGCGACCTCTTCCCAGAACGCTTCCGTCTCCTCCAGCCGCAGCCCCGGATCGATCACCGTCCAGCGCCCGCCGGCCTCCGGCAGCACGTAGGCGTTCACCCATTTTAACGAATACGGGAGCGGAACTTTCACCTGCAGCCAACCCTCGTCCAACTCCACGATCCGTTCGTTCATAACTCGCATCTCCCCAGCCTGTTCATCGTTCGACGTTTTCATCATAACATCCCCTGCGCGCAAGTCCTAATCCGATCGGGGCAATCACCGATAGATAGATGTCCTCATATGATGGAGTATTCTCGCTAGCCCCCGGGAAGGAGCCTAGAAACCTTCTCCACGACATTCGCAAAGGTGGAAGGAGCACGAATCATGTCCACCCCGAAAATCGACGTCCATGTCGTCAGCTCCGGCATTCTGTCCGACGACGTCCTGATGCTGGGGGAATCCCTGATGAAGCAGCTGAGGATACCCGCCCAGCAGCATCTTGCCCTGCAATTCGGTTCTTTCCGTCACTCCGTTACCGTCGTCCCGGTCCCGCGGTACGACGGGCTGCGCATCAGCCAGACGTTGGCGCGCCGAATGGGCATCTACTCCGGCACACCGCTGCGCCTGCATTATCAGGCGGCCTCCCGAGCGCTCGCACTCGGTCCGTTGATCGGCGTGCTGGTCAGCCGGGATCACGTCAATCAGCCGGATCGGCCGTTCGGGGACATCACGATGTTCTGCCGCGAGTTGACCGATGCTTGTCGGAGCCAGGGCGCGTATGTGTATTTTTTCACTCCGAACGCCATCGGATCGAGCATGTCCTCCGTGGAAGGCTGGGTGTACGCCAAAGGCTGGCACAGGATGACGCTTCCGGCGCCGGACGTCGTCAACAACCGTCTCACCTCCCGCAAGCTGGAAAATCGTCCGATCGTCCAGCAATTCATGGGAGAGATCAAGCGCCGTTTCGGCGCACAAGTGTTTAACGAGAAGTTTCTCGACAAGTCGGAAGTGTTCGAAGCGCTCAAGAAAGACGCCGGTTTGCAGCGGTACTTGCCGGAATCCCATTCCCTGCACGGCTTCGCGATGCTCAAAAGCATGTGCGCCAAATACAACACCGTATTCCTCAAGCCGGTAAGAGGCAGTCTCGGCAAAGGCATCATTCGCGTCTCCCGGCTCGGCTCGGCCGGCTGGCAGGCGTCCTACGCCACCCAGCTCGGCACGAAACGGCAAACGTTCGTCAGTCTGGCGAAGCTGTTCTCCTCGCTGGCCGGCAAAATGAAAACCGTTCGTTATTTGATCCAGCAAGGCCTGCATCTGATTGAAATCGGAGGGCGTCCGGTCGATTACAGAGCGCTCGCGCAGAAAAATGCCAGCGGCAAATGGGCGATTACTTCGATCGTCGCCCGAACGGCGGGAAGCCACCACTTCGTATCCAATCTGGCCAGAGGCGGCACGCTGTCGACCGTCAGGGAATCCGTCGCCAGATCCAATCTTCCCGGCCAGTTTCGGGGAGACGCTTCCTTGCGCCTGTCGAGAGCCGCTCTGGACATCGCCAGGGGCATCGATATGTATATTCCCGCGCATTTCGCAGAGCTCGGCATCGATCTCGCTCTGGATACGTCCGGCCGCGTATGGCTGCTCGAAGTGAATTCCAAGCCTTCGAAGAACGACAACACACCGCTTAAGGAAGGAAAAATCCGTCCCTCGGTACGGATGATGATTCAATATGCCCGCTACATTTCAGGCTTCTAGGGCGATCATCGGGCCGACGCCGTCCGAGCTCGGCATCCTCGTATGCGAGCGCGGCAATTGCCCTCCGTTCGCCGAAAGCCGTTACGTCAAGCGTCTGTCGCTGCTCGGCCGGCAAATGGGCATGCGGGTGTTCGCCTTCTCTCCCTGGACCTGGAGCCCGGAAGACGACTCCGTTAAAGGATGGAGCTGGAACGAAACCCGCCGCCAGTGGCAGGCGGAACGGCGCAGGCTCCCCTCCGTCGTCTACGACCGCGCCTGGCCGGATTCGAACGAGGAGAAGCGGCGTTACCGGCACGCTCTTGGCGCGATTCAGGCCTCCAGGCGAATCGTCTGCCTGAACGCCCATCTGCCGCACAAAGGCAAAGTCTACGAGATGCTCGCGCGGGACCGCACGCTGTCCGTCTACTTGCCGCCCACGGCGAAATACGAAGGCATTTCCTCGCTGGCCTCCTGGCTGCGCAAGCATGACCGGTCCGCCTTCCTCAAGCCGGTCGGCGGCAGCCAAGGCAAGCGCGTGCTGGCGCTGACGGGCCGGCAGGACGGCTCGGTCGCGCTGGCCGGCAGGGACGAACGCAACCGGCCGCTGGCGCGAAGCTGCGGCAGCGAAGCCGAAGCGCTGCGGAGGGCGGACCGCTGGATCGGCGGCCGCTCCTATCTGATGCAGCCGCTGCTGGACATGAGAACCCCCGCCGGCGAGCCTTACGATCTGCGCGCCTTGATGCAGAAAAACCGCCGCGGCAGATGGACGCTGACCGGAATCGCCGTCCGCGTCGGCTCGCCGTCGTCCGTGACGGCCAATCTGCACGGCGGCGGGAAGGCCGTTCCCGCCGAAGCCGCGCTCGTTCCGCAGTTCGGGGAACGCCGCAGCGGCGAGCTGCTGGAGGAAATCGCCGCTCTGTCGTCGTCGATCGTCGCCCGTTTGGAACAAACTTTTGGGAGATTCGCGGAAATCGGTTTGGACTACGGAATAGAACGGAGCGGCAAGCTTTGGTTCCTCGAGGCCAATTCGAAGCCCGGACGCGCCGCCATGAGCTCCGTCGGCGAGGAAGCTGCCGTCGCCGCCGCCGTGCTGCCTCTATCCTATGTCAAATCCATCTTGCTTCGACCACCTGGGAGGGTAATTCATGAGTTTGACCATCTGTAACGTCCATTTCACACAGCAGCCGGAACGTATCGTATGGTTCTCCAGCCCGCTGGCGAAGCAGCTTAAGCTCAGCGGACGCAAATCGGTTAACGTCAAGCTCGGCAAAGACGTCGTGCCCGCCGCCGTTCGAACCGTCAAGCGCAAAGGGAATCACGTGTACATGTCCGCGGGGCTGCGCCGCTCCGTCCGGATTCCGAAGTCGGGCAGCGTCTATCTCGTGGGCGAGGAAGGGGATGCCGTTCAGCTCGGTCCGCTGATCGGCGTGCTGACGGACAGCGGAACGCGCTCCTCCTCGGCCCCGTTCGGAGAAAGAACCGGATTCGTCAAGCAGCTGCTGACCCTCGGGCAGAAGCGCGCTTATATGTTCGCTTTCACCCCGCGGGACATCAACTGGCAGCAGGAGAAGATCAACGGCTGGTTCCTTGACGGAGGAGGAGGCTGGACGCGGCGGATCGTGCCGCTTCCCGACGTGGTGTACAACCGGTTGCCGAGCCGCAGAGCGGAGACGGGCGTAACGATCACCTCGCTTCGCGAACGGTTTATCCGCAAGAAAATTCCGTTCTTCAATTGGAGCTTCTTCAATAAAGCCGACGTCTACAAGCTGCTCGACAACGACCCGGAGGCGCTGCGCCACCTGCCCGAATCCGTCAACAATCCGTCGCCGGAGAGAATCAAGGAGCTGCTGGAGAAGCATCAATTTCTCTATTACAAGCCGAGCGCGGGAAGCTTGGGGGCCGGCATCTACCGCCTGACCTACCATCCTCGCAAAGGCTACTTCATCCGCTATCGCAAACCGGGCGGCAACGTGCTGCTTCGCTTCAGCAATTTCGGCAGCCTGATGAAAATGCTGAGAGCGCGGCACGGAAACAACCTGAACAATTACGTCGCGCAGCAGGGCATACGACTGGTGGAGATCGACAACTGTCCGATCGATTTCCGGTTCCATATGCATAAGGACGGACGCAACGAATGGGTCGTTGCCGGCATCGGGGCCAAGAAGGCCGGCCGCGGAAGCGTCACGACGCATATCAAGAACGGCGGCTCGCTCATGACGCCCGAGCAGGCGCTCGGCCGCACGTTCGGGGCGCGGTCGGAAGAGGTGCTGAAGGAGGCGAAGACGGTTGCCGTCCGGCTGTCCGAAGCGATCGAACGCAACTATTCGCACCAGCTCGGCGAGCTCGGCCTCGATATCGGCATCGATCGCGACGGCGAGGTGTGGATGTTCGAGGCGAACGCCAAGCCCGGCAGATCGATCTTCAAGCATCCCGCCCTGAAGAATCAAGGCAAAGCCTCGCTGGAGTATATTCTCGAGCATTGCCTCTATTTAAGCAGATTCCGCAGGAGGGATGAATCGTGACGATTCCCAAGTCTCTCGCGACGAAGGCCAACGGGACGGAAGGGATCACCGACAAGCCGGTCGTCGCGATCCTGACGATCGAGGACGACATTCAGCTGTTCCGGGGCAATCGGGGAAATTTCGCGGATTTGATCCAGACCGGGCAGCAGATGGGCATTCTCACTTACGTCGTGACCGTTAAAAGTCTGAAGCTTCAAGCGCACAAGGTGCTGGGCTTCACATACCGCGAATCGGACGAAACGTGGGTGCAGGCCTGGTTCCCGCGCCCCCATATCGTCTACAACCGGATTCCGCAGCGGGAAGACGAGCGGCTGCCGAGAGTGAAGAAGAAGCTGTCCGCGCTGGCGAAGCAGCCCGACATCCGGCTGTTCAACCGGCGGTTCTTCAACAAGTGGTCGCTGTTCCAATGGCTGAACGAGAGCAGGGCGACGAGGCCGTACATTCCCGAGACGAGAAAGCTGACCGATTCGCTCGTGCTCGGCAGCCTGCTCAAGAAGCACCGCCTGCTCTACCTGAAGCCGGTTCGCGGCAAAGCCGGCGTCGGCATCATGACCGTAACCGTCCAGCCGGAGAAGCGGCTTCCTTATCGGCTGCAGATCCAGGAGGAGAAGGGCAGCCGCACCTTCCGCTCGGGAACGTTAAGAAGGCTGTGGGACCGCATCTCGCGGCAGTCGGATCGACTGGGCGAGCCTTATATCGTTCAGCAGGGAATCCCGCTGGCCAGCGTGAACAAACGACCGTTCGACCTGAGAGCGCTCGTGCAGAAAAACGGCGCCGGACAATGGGAGTTGTCCGGCATCGGCGCCCGGGTCGCCGGCGATTCCAGCATTACGACCCACGTCCCGCGGGGCGGCTATATCGACGAGCCGGAGAAGCTGCTCGTGTCGGTGTTCGGGCAGGATAAGGCGGGCAGGGTGCTCAGCAAGGTCAGAGGCACGACGATTACGCTGGCCAAGCAAATCGAGCGCTCCTCGCATAGCCGGCTATGCGAAATGTCCATGGATCTCGGCGTAGACACGGCCGGCCACGTCTGGTTTTTCGAAGCGAATTCCAAGCCGATGAAATTCGACGAGCCGCATATCCGCAACAAGTCGCTGGAGCGCATTTTCCAATACAGTCTCTACCTGCACAGACTGAAGCACGAATCCAGGGGAGGCGTAGCTACATGACGTCCATCGGAGCATCCGCTCCTGGCCTTGACGGTCCGGCGCCATACGCGGCGCCTCCGGCGGGGCGGAGGTGAACCGGCCGTGCGGCAGCCTGCGCTTGGCATACTGACCTTATATTTGAACGAATCGAAATCGCTGGAGGAAAGGCCGGTCTACGAGAAAATGACCGCGGCGGGCAGACGGATCGGGTTGTCCGTCTTCGTCTTCACCCCGCAGGACGTGGACGACGCCCGGGGACTGATCCGCGCTCAATCGTACAATCCCGTGACGAAAAAATGGAGCCGGCGCTGGGTGCGCTTCCCGAGCGTCATCTACGATCGCTGCCGGATTCAGAAGAGCTATCGTTTCCAGCAGCTGCTCGCCTTCCGCAAGCGGTATTCCCATCTTCATTTTCTCAATCGGCCGCTTCGCAACAAATGGACGATCTACCGGGCGTTAGGCAAGGTTCCGGCTTTCCGCGCGCATCTGCCGACGACCCGGCTGTACCAGTCTCCGGAGGACGTCTCGCTGCTGCTGAAGAAATATCCGACCGTCTATCTGAAACCGATCAACGGCACCGGGGGACGGGGCATTCTGCGCATCGAGCGCTCGCGCGACGGCTCCCTGCTGCTGCAGGGGCGCAATCATGCGCGTACGATCGTGCAGCCCAAGCATATATCGAGGGGCCGTCTGGCATCCGCTCTCCAGAGCTGGGATAAGCACGGCGACCGCTATATCGTCCAGCAAGGCTTGAACATCAAGCTTCCCAGCGGCAGGGTGCACGACTACCGGATGCTCGTGCAGAAGAACGGCTCGGGCGTCTGGGAGGTGACCGGATGCGCGGGGCGGATCGGTCCGCTTCGCAGCATTACCTCCAACCTGCACGGCGGAGGCGAGGCCGCTTCGATGAACGATCTGCTGCGGCAATGGGTCGGCAGCGAGAGCGACATCCGGCAAATTCGCCAGACGGCCGAAACGTTCGGCGTCGACGTGGCGCGCCATCTGGAAGCGACCTACGGAGCGCTGTGCGAGCTCGCGCTTGATCTGGCCATCGACCGGAACGGGAAAATCTGGCTGATCGAAGTCAATCCGAAGCCGTCGCGCGAAGTGTTCCATCAGGCGGGAGAACGGGAAGTATACCGCAAGGCGATCGTGCGGCCGATCGAATACGCGCTGTGGGCCTATCGGGAGAAACGCGGCCTGCGCGCCCAGAAAACCTCCCCGGGCACCGGCGCGGAGCACCGCTCTTCCGCCGATCCGGCCGACTACGACGCTTCCTCGCAAGGCTTGCCGACATAGATCAGCTTTCGCTGCGCAAGAGGCGGACCGCCCGCGAATCGGACCGCCTCTTCCGACGTCTTCGGCCGCCCGCGCTCTTCCCGCCAGATTTGTCCCTCTCCCGTCTCCCCTCCCCTTCGGCGCATGCTCCGAAAAATCCGCATAAGATCATCCGGTATTTGTCCTATGCGGCCCTCCTCCATCCGGCATACTTTGAGATAAAGTCCCGGAAAAAATAATATGGAGCAGGTGTTCGAAGATGCGTATTTTGATCGTCGCCCCTGAGCAGATTCCCGTCCCTCCTCCGCTTGGAGGCTCGGTCGAAATTACGATTTTGGCTTTGGCCAAGCAGCTTGCCCGCAAGCACCGCGTCACGATCGTCAGCCGCGCCTGTTCCCGCTATCCGCGCCATTCGATCATCGACGGCGTGCATATTTACCGCGTACCCTCGGGCAGTCCCGCGAAGTATTTGTCCCGCGTGCTCCGCTTCGTCCGGGGAAAGAGCTTCGATCTCGTGCAGATCGACAATCGCCCCCGGTTCGTCGGACCGCTTAAGCGCGTGCTCCGGGGCGCCTCCGTCTCCCTCTTCCTGCATTCCTTGACGTTCGTCGCTCCCCCGTACGCGACCCGCTCGGCGGCGGCGGCCGGTTTGACCCAAGCGGACATCGTTATCGCGAACAGCTCGTCGCTTAAGCGGCAACTGGCCGCCCGATTTCCGTCCGCGGCCGGCAAAATCCGCAAAGTATGGCTGGGCGTGGATACCAGTCGGTTCAAACCCGCGGGGAAACGGCGCGGAGGAGGAGCCTTTACCGTGCTGTTCGCCGGCAGGGTCGTCCCGCGCAAAGGCGTTCCCGTCCTGCTGAAGGCAGTGAAGCTGGCGAGCAAGTCCGCTTCGCGGCCGATCCGCGCGGTCATCGCCGGCGGCTCCTCCCGCCCCGGCTACTTGAAGAGCATGCGCTCGTTGGCCAGCAAGCTCCGCGTGAACGCCAGCTTCCTCGGAACCGTGCCGCATCGCCGCATTCATCGCGTGTTTCGCAAGGCCGACATATTCGTCTGTCCGTCCCAGAAGCATGAAGCGTTCGGACTGGTCAACGTCGAGGCGATGGCCTCCGGCGTTCCCGTCATCGCCTCGAACAATGGAGGGATCAAGGAGATCGTACGGCATAACCGTAACGGAATACTGGTTCGCCGTTACCGCAGGCCGGAGGCTTTCGCCGGGGCGATCGCCAAGCTCGCGGGGGACGGCTCCTTGAGACGGCGGATGGCGCGAAAGGCCAGACAAGATTGTTTGAGCCGCTTCAGCTGGCAGGCGACAGCCGCCAACCTTAACCGGATTTACGGCGCGGGAAGCCGGCCCCGCTAAGCGAATATCCCTGCCCTATCGCGCTCGCGATAGAAGCAGGGATATTTTCGTTGCGGCTTATTTTCGCCCGTAGGCTCTCGCATACTTTCTAATTCGACGAAATACCGAAGGATCGGGAAGCTTGCGAAAAATGTAGGGATCCGGCCGCGTGTTCACCTCGATGATCCAGGGCTTGAAGGCGCGGTCCAGCCCGATGTCGACGCCGACCTCGCAGACGCCCGGATAGCGGTGCCGCAGCGCCCGCCCCGCCTCGACCCCGATGTTCTCCAGCTCGCGAATCTTCCGCTCCGCCAAGCGCTTGCCCATGTTCGAGCCGAGCAGACGGCCGACCGGAACAAGCCGGCCTCCGTTATGGTAGTTGGTTACGATTTTGCGCGGCCCGGCCACCCTGCCGATAATTCCGGTCGTACGCCACCGCTTGCTCGGCGTTAGCTGCGCCATGACCCGCAGATCGAAAACGCGTCCCCGGTATCGGAGCAGATGAATACCCCGTTGAATTAAATATTTCCGGCCCCGGATCGTGCGGCGAATCGCCTGCGCCATCGTCCCGCCGGAAGGATAATCGCGCCGATGGCTTCCGCTCCGCAGCCGGCAGCGTCCGCCTCCGATCAACTCCGCTCTCATGACTCCCTTGCCGTGCATGCCGGACTCCGGCTTGACGTACACCATTCCGTAGCGCTCGAGCTTAAGCCGCAGCGCCCGGCTGTCGAAGCGGACCGTCTCGGGAATGAGCCGCCTCAACGATCCGGTTCCCCTCAACGCTGCGGTTTTCTTCCATTTGCTTGTCACATGCTGAGGCAACGCTGCACCTCCCTGGAGTCGGAATGCGAACACCCGCTTCCAGTGTATGAGCATGGGAAGCCGCCCGAGACAAAAACAGGCGCTTGCTCGCTTACTGGCTGGCCGCCATAACCTCCCCGGCCGCGCGCGCGATCTCCACACGATTGCGGCCCTGATGCTTCGCCCGGTACAGCGCCTCGTCCGCCACGCGGAAGAGCTGCTCGGCGTTGCCCGCGAAGCCGGGATAATGCGCCGCTCCGATCGAGAGCGTCACTTTGCCGCCCGTCGGACTGTCCGTCTCCGCCATATGCTTGCGGATGCGCTCGGCGGCCTCCAGAGCGGTCTCGAACCGGTCGCCCGGCAGCAGGACGATGAATTCTTCCCCGCCGAACCGGCAAATGACGTCTTCTTCCTCCAGCAGCCTACGCAGATCGTTCGCGAGAAACTTCAGCACCTCGTCCCCGACGTCGTGGCCGTAAGTATCGTTAACGCTTTTGAAATGATCCAGATCCATGACGAGAAGCGAGAACGGGCTGCCTTGGGCAATCCAGCCGCCGATGAACTTGTCCATCGTCCTGCGGTTGTACAGCCCCGTCAGCGGATCGGTCCGGGCCTCCTGCGACAAGCTGTCGAATTGGTAGCGAAAATGGCGGACCGCTCTTCCAAGCGCCTTGTGAAGCTCGTTCGCCTCGTAGTTCAGCCCGTGAATCCGCGGCAGCTCGTCCATATTGCCGTTCGTCGGAGTCAGCTGGATAGCGAAATCCGCCAGCTTGACGAGCGGCTCGGACAGCTTGCGCACCAGCCACGTAATGACGGCCGTGAACAGCAGGAGCGCCGGCAGCATATACAGCACGATCGTCATGACCAGCTTGCTCGCCGACACCAGCACGGACGCGACGGGCGTCTGGGCGACGATGCCCCAGCCCGCGTTGCCGATCGGCGCATAGCTGGCGAGCATGTCGACACCCTTCGTGTTGACGATTCTCTCCGATCCGCTCCCCCCGGAGATCACTTTGGAAACCGCCAGATTCTCGTTCACCCTCTCGCCGATACGGCTCGAATCCGGATGATACAGAAGCGCGCCTCCGGAGCTGACCACGTAAGCGTAAGAGCCGTCCGATTCATTCGGCACGCTGCCCAATACCGTCTGGAAAACATTCGTCTCGTGCAGCCGGATCGAGCCTCCGATAAATCCGATGTATTGGCCGGAGGAATCGTGAAGAGGAGCGCTGACCATCACGATCAGCTTGTTCGTCGTCGCGCTCACATACGGCTCCGAGACCATCGGCTTCCGTTCCTTCAGCGCCTGAAGCGGACCTTCGGAGACGAGCCTGTTCCCCTTCATCGCGGGCGTCAGGTTCGTGGCGTCGAGCAGCGTGCCTTCCTTATCGACGATAAATACGGAGTTGAAGAAGGAGTTGCCCTCCTGGAACAGCATCAGCTGATCGTGCAGATCGCTCCGCGTCAGATCCGCCGACAGATACTTTCCCGTTATTTCCAAGCTCTGCATCATATGCTGGAACAGCGAATTCGTCGTAGCCGCGATTTTCTCGGCGTACACTTCGTTTAATTGGAACGTCAGCCGGAACAGCGATTTCTTCTCGTTCTGGTAAGCCACGAACGACAGGATCACGACCGTCGCGAATACCGTCGCAACGACGATTGCGGTGACCATAGACCTTAGTTTGAATCCCCTGTTTATGCGCATGTTCGCCGACCCCTATACTCTCTTTTCATCGCTGAATTGTTCGACACGAAGAATATTCGACACGAATCTACAAATTCCTTGCCTCCGGCCGAATTCCTTTTTTCTCCAGCATGCAAAAGGGGCTGTCCCAAAAGCACAAAGAGTCGTACCGAACGATAATCGATGGAGTGCTATAGTCGCATCTATCTCCTTCCGCTGCTATACGATCCTGAAATTTTGAACTTGTAAACCCGTCGCAGGGTCATTTCAGGAACGTATGAGGCAGTCTTCAGGAGATAGATGCTTCTTCTTTTTCCTCGATTCTCTTGTACGACTTGACTTAGGGGACAGCCTCTTTTGTCGGAGACGCTTCAGATCAGCGCGTTTAATACTTGTCCGGACTGCACAAAAGGGGCGCCTGCAGGCGCCCCCGTCCTTCGTCCCTCTATTGGTCGTTGCCGGAATCCTTGCCGATGGAATTTTCGCCATGGGCCAGCTTGCGCAGCCATTGATTGACGTCCACGCCGGTCAGCGCTCCGACCGTCTCCGGCATCTTCGCCAGCAGGTCCGTCACGTAGCCCGTCACTTTGCCGGCGCCGCCGTTGGGGCCACTGCTTCCGCCGTCGACGATGACGATCTTCTCCGTCTTCGAGAGCGGCTCCGCGATTGCCCGGGCAATTTCCGGGAACTTCTGCACGATCAGCTCGATGACCGCCGCTTCTCCGTACTTGCGCAGCGCGTCCGCGATCTTGTCCTTCGCCTCCGCTTCGGCCAGACCCTTCAGCCGGATAACGTCGGCCTCGGCGGTTCCTTCCGCGCGCTCCTTGTCCGCGTTCGCGTTACCGGCAAGCCGGACCGCTTCCGCTTCGGCTCTCGCCTTCGCCTCGATCTGGTAACGATCGGCCTCGGCCCGCTGCTCCTGCGCGAAGCGCTCCGCTTCGGCCTGCTTCTTCACCGTCGCCACCAGCTCGCGCTCGCGGCGCTCGATCTCCTTGGTCTCCAGCTCGATCTGCTTCTCCCGCTCGATGACCTGGATCTGCATCTCCTCGGCCTTGACCGCCTGCAGCGTCTTCGCTTCCTGGAGCTTGTAGGACTGGTCGGCTTCGGCCTTCCTCATATCCTGCTCGCGCTTGAACTCGGCCTTCTTCACTTCCATCTGCTTATGCGATTCGGCGATGCTCGTCTCGGCCGTAAACTCCGCCTTCTTGCCTTCCTCCAGCGCTTTCGACTTGGCGATCTGTTCGTCCCGGTAAGCGTTCGCCTTGGCGATCTCGGCGTCGCGCTTGACCTGGGCGATCTGCGGCTGGCCCAGCGCGTCCAGGTAACCGTTCTTGTCCCTGACGTCGCGAATCGTGAACGAGACGATTTGCAGCCCCATTTTATTCAAATCGCTGGCCGCCACTTCCTGAACGTTCTTCGCGAATTCCTCGCGGTTCTTGTATACGTCCTCTACCGTCATCGTACCGAGAATGGCGCGAAGATGGCCTTCCATCGTCTGCGTCGCAATCGCTTTGAGCTCGGCTTCCGGCTTGCCCAGGAACTGCTCCGCGGCGGTCGCCATCGATTCCAGATCGCCCTTGATTTTAATCTGCGCTATGCCCTCCACCAACACGGGCACCCCGTGCATCGTATACACTTCGGGGGTATGTACGTCGACCGTCTGCACTTGCAGCGACAGGAACGAAGCCTCCTGCACGACCGGCCAGACGAACGTGCCTCCCGCCTTCACGATCTTCATCCCGTCGCGGGTAAGCGCCCCGGTAACGATCATCGCCTGGTCCGCCTTGACCGTGCGATACCTCGAAGCGAAGACGACGATCAGCAAAATGACGACGATCACGATGCCTACGGGAATGTATAAAGTAGCGTCCATATCGAATTCCTCGCTTTCTGTAATGGATGGCGCGGTTGCGCCCTAAGCTTTTTCCACAACGAAGGTGCCGGCTATCTCATCAATGATCCTGACCTGGGCGCCTTGCGGAATCGAAGCTTCGCCATAGGTTTTGGCCGGAGCGCTGTGTCTGCTCCCGCCTTGCTCGTAGACGATTTCTCCGAGTCTTGCGGCTTGGATGGAAGTTGCGACTTCCGCCGTCAGTCCGATCATCTGCTTCGCGGACTTGGCATCCCCTTTTTGCGCCGCTTGCAGCGGGATGACGACCAGGAACAGCACGACGGAAGAGACGCCAAGCGCGATCAAGAGCGATAAGCTGGCGACCGGCATCGCCGACCAATTGGTATTGTGCAGCAGCATGTACCCGACTCCGCCGAACACGGTAAGAAAGGTCGCGATAATAGTCGGCGACAAAAACGGCAGCTCGCCCGTATGCACGTCCAAACCGAACAAATCTCCGACAAAAGCCGACAATACCGCGTAACCGACGCCTATGCCGAACAGTACGATCATTAACGTTTCCAAGATGTCTTGCACCTCCTCCCGATCCTTCGTAGTGGCGGTCCTATTAAGTAATACGTAGATCCCCTTTGGAAAGTTACTCCTTTTTTGTATTCATCAAGGATGTTGTTGGAGTGGCGCCGGCGCAATCGACAAAATTGGGATAACCCCAAACTAAAAAAAGCCGTACAGAACAATTATCGACAAATGAAGGAACATTCATGAGGCTGTCCCCTAAATCAAGTCGTACAAGAGGATCGAGGAAAAGGAGATAGATGCGGCGTGCATCCTTCCATCGATCATCGTTCGGTACGACTCTCTGTACTTAGGGGACAGCCCCGCTTCGGCCTCATCGATAATTTTGTACGTCTTCACTTACGGGCAGCCGCCCTCCGTTCAGAACATCTTTTTCTGCTCGCGGTCGGATTTCAGAATTTCCACCGCTTCCCTGAACCGGAGTGAATGTACGATCTCCCGCTCGCGGAGAAATTTCAGCGAATCCTGGATATCGACATCGTCCGTGTAATCGATCAGCCATTGATAGGTCGCGCGCGCTTTCTCCTCGGCGGCAATATCCTCGAACAGGTCTGCGATCGGATCGCCCTTGGCGCCTATGTAGGCGGCGGTCCACGGCACGCCGGCGGCGTTGTTGTAGAACATCGCTCCGTCGTGGTTGACGAAGTTCGCGCCGAGGCCCGCGGCCTCCAATTGCTCCGGGGTCGCGTCCTTCGTCAGCTTGTAAATCATTGTGGCAATCATTTCCAAATGCGCGAATTCCTCCGTCCCGATGTCCGTCAGCAGGCCGATTACTTTATCCGGAATCGAGTAGCGCTGGTTCAAATACCGCAAAGCCGCGGACAGCTCTCCGTCCGCCCCTCCGTACTGCTCGACGAGGTAGCGGGCCATGCGGGGATCGCATTTGCTGACCCTGACCGGGTATTGCAGCTTTTTTTCATAAATCCACATTCCTGTCCACCCTCCCTATACTTGCCAAGGCCATGGCGTATCGATCCATTGCCACGGAAACCGGCTGTAGCTGAGGCCGAATTGCAGCAGCGGGCCGTACTTCAATTCGAATTCGTGCGCGATTTGGCGCCGTCTCTGCGACAATTGATTAAACTGCTGAACGGCTTGCATATCGGCAGGGTGAGTGTCCAGGTAGAGGGTTAATTCGACCAGCGCGAAATCGGTCTTCTGCAGCTCTAACAAATCTCTGCAGTAGGCCTCGTCTCCTCTCTCGCTCGGTTTCGGAGCGGAATCCCGTCCGTCGCGGTAATCGCGCTCCCGACGCTCGGATCTGCCGCTGCG
This sequence comes from Cohnella cellulosilytica, assembly GCF_042431195.1. Taxonomy (NCBI): domain Bacteria; kingdom Bacillati; phylum Bacillota; class Bacilli; order Caryophanales; family Paenibacillaceae; genus Cohnella; species Cohnella cellulosilytica. The sequence continues at coordinate 330,484 of NZ_JBHMDN010000055.1, read as the reverse complement.
TTCGTAACGCTCGTCGCGGTCGGTACGGTCGTCGCGGTCGAAGCGATCAGCCATGTTCCTTCCCCCCTTTCGCCGACCGCCGGCTCGGGTAGTTGCTGTACAACGCCGGCCACAGGGTGCCCTTTTGCAGCGCCTCCTCCAGCGAGAACTGCGGCAGGTTCATCGGCTGAAATTGGATATATTGATTAGGCGGAACGACGTACCATTTTACGCGGATAGGGGGACAAGGGTCGTGCGGACTGACGTAAGGCTTCCAACTCCGCCACTGGGAATCGTACATCCTGGTGTTACCTCCTCCGTTGTTGGCCAATTCGCGGCGCGATAAGCCTAATATCCGCTAATATCCTATGCCCAAAGTCCCGCATTTCTGACACGTTTTTTTAATCTTTTTCGGAGAGGTCGTCTGATGGAAGCAAGGGTCAACCCGTTTGTGGAAAAAAAAGCGGCGGAAAGCCGGAGAGAGGAGGAGGGAGAGGACAAGCAGGGAAAGCGGGGGAGGGGAATTTCGAACCTCCTCCGTTCCGGCGTTATTGGAACTTGATTTTAAAGTCGAACAGCCCCGCTTTGCGCATCGCCATGAACACGATTACGACAATCGGACCGAGGAACACGCCGACGATGCCGACCAGCTCGTAACCTACGTAAAGACTGATCAGAGCCGACAAGGCGCCGATTCCGACCGCGTCTCCAAGAATTTTCGGCTCGACGATTCGGCGCACGACCGTAATGACGAGGAACAGCAAAATCAGGCCGATTCCGGTATACATGTCTCCGGTGGCGATCTGAAACGCCGCCCAGGGGACAAGCGCCGAGCCGACGCCGAGCACCGGAAGGATGTCCACGACAACGATCACGAGCGCGATCGCCAGCGGATAGCCGGTGCCGATGATCAGCAGTCCGGCGAACGACAATATGTAGGTAATGACGCTGAGCAGCAGCTGCGCGCGCAGGAATCCGAACACCGATCTGCGCAGGCTCTCCAGCACCTCTTCCACCTGAAGCTTCGACTTCTCTTCGAACAGGGCCAGGAACGAGCTTTTCATCGTTGGCAGGCTCAGCGAGAACAAATAGACCGCAACCAGAAATACGATAAAGAAAATAAAAAAGTCCGGGATGCCCGACGCGAAGCCGAACAGCACTCCCGACAGCTTCGTGGACAGCTGGCTGAGCGCGGCCGTGATGTTCGTTACCCAGTCCTCGAGCTGATCCGGCAGCGGGGCAACTCCATTGTTCGAATACGTCTGCGCCCTCTCGATCAAGCTCCGGATGTAGGCGTTGGCGTTCTCCAGCATGCTCGGCATTTTGTCCAGGAAGGCTCTGAGCTCGCTGACCAGCTTCATGCCCAGCAGGCCGAGCAAGCCCAGAAGAATGACGGTGAACAACGTGCTCGAGATTGTCGAGGCGGCCAGCCGATTCATTCTTCCCTTATGTATGAACAGCAGCGTAAGCGGCTCCAGGAATATGGCGACGACGAGGGCCAGCAGGAAAGGCGCCCCCACCGTAAATAGCAAATATAAAAACAAGAGCGATGAAACCATGAGCACGATGATTCGAATCGGCACGGTCTTTCCCCTCTCTCGGGCTTCCCCGCCGCTACTGGCTGTCTCGGGTCGTCTGCGGCGCCTTGTCGGGGGCGTCCGCCAACGCGATTTTGTTTTTGTAGATCTGCACGCGCTGCACGCGATGCCGTTCCGTCTGTTCGATCTCGAACACGTAGCCTTCGTGGATGACCTTCTGGCCTTTGGAGACGTTGCCCTCCAGATGATTGAACAACCAGCCCCCGATCGAATCGACTTCGTCGTCTTCGATCTCGAGGCCGAGCAGGTCGTTGACGTCCTCTATCAGCATACGCCCGTCCACGGAAGTTAATTCCCCTTTGACCACGAGGGCCGGCAGCTCATCGTCGAACTCGTCCTGCAGCTCGCCGACGAGCTCCTCCAGAATCGTCTCGGCCGTCAGCATGCCGGCCGTTCCGCCGTATTCGTCAATGACGATGGCGACCTGGGATTTCCGACGCTGCATCAGCTTGAGCACCTTGCTGATCTCCATCGATTCCGGCACGCTCAGAATCGGCCGCAGAAATTCCTTCAGATTGTGCTCCTCATCCGGATCGGCGGTCAGCAGATCGGTAATGTGCACGAAACCGACGATTTGGTCCTTGTCCTCGACGCCGACCGGATAACGCGTATGCTTCGTCGCATATACGAGCTTCATGTTGTCCGCGTAGCTGACGTTCGCGAACAGGCAGTCCATGTCCGTTCGCGGCAGCATCACCTCGCGGGCGACCCGGTCCGCGAACTCGAACACGTTGTCGAACAGCGTCATCTCGTCCTTGTCGATGATGCCGCTCTTGGCGCTCTGGTCCATCAGAATCCGGATTTCCTCCTCGGTGTGGGCCGCGTCGTGCTCGCTGGCGGGCTCGACGCCGACCAGCTTCAGCAGCCGGTTCGCGGAGCCGTTCAGAAACCAGATGACCGGCAGGAACACCCGATAGAACATCAGCAGCGGCCAGCTCAGCCAGAGCGATACGCCTACGGAGCGCTGAATCGCCAGCGACTTCGGCGCAAGCTCGCCGAGAACGATATGCAGGAAGGTGATAATGCAGAAGGCGGCGGCGAACGCGATCGAATGGATCACCGTCTCGTCGGTTACGCCGAACTGGTGAAGCAGCGGCGCGATAATCAGGTCGGCGATCGCCGGTTCGCCGACCCAGCCGAGGCCGAGCGAAGCCAGGGTAATGCCCAATTGGGTCGCGGACAAGTAGGCGTCCAGCCTCTGGTTCACCTTCAGCGCGTATTTCGCTCTCACGTTGCCTTCGTTGCTGAGCTGCGTCAGCCGGCTTTGCCGCACTTTGACGAGGGCAAATTCCGACGCCACGAAAAATCCGTTAAGGAACACTAAGAACAATACGAGAACAACGTTCCAGAAGATCAAACCCCATTCGATTTCCAAGTGAACGTACTCCTCCTCATCTTTTCCAAGCGTGCATCGACGGTTTTATCTTTCAGGGATGGCGCGCCTTTGCGTAAAGTCCACATCCCGGTAGTACATGTCCTGAACGAGCAGATTCGGACCGCAGCAGCCCGCGGCGGGGCAATGGCAGTTGATCGCCTGCTGCATCGGATGGCGCTGCCATTTGGCGAACACGTCGTCCAGCTTCTCGTTCCGAATGTTGCCGAACGGGGGAACCGAAGCGAAATCGGTCACGTAGACGTCGCCGCTGAACAGATTGACGTTCACGCGATTGCGCCCGTCCGGATCGTTGCGCACGGTCACGTTCGCTTCCTCCCTCAGCCTGGAGACGAGCCGGCGCTCTTCCGCGTCCTCGCTGCAAGCGAAGAAAGGCAGCGTTCCGAACAGCATCCATACGTCGGGATCGCGGATGTCGAGCAGCGTGCTTACCGCATCCCGCATCTGCCGGCGGGTAATGGCCGGCAGCGAGGAGGCGAAGGAGCTCGGATACATCGGATGCACCTCGTGCCGCCGGCAGCCCATCTCGACGATCAGCCGGTGAATGTCCGCGATGCGATCGTGCGTGCGGAAGTTGATCATCGATTCCGCGGATACGAACAATCCGCCCTGCGACAATCTTCGGGCGTTGTCGATCATTCTCTCGTAGAGCTTGGCCGTCGTCTCCTCCCGGACGCTCCGGCCGGTTCGCGCGAATCCGACCCGGTGAAAGTCCGCGGCCTCCGTGTAGTTAAAGGAGATGTGCATGACATCCAAATAAGGCGCGATCAATTCGTAGCGTTCGAAATCCAGCGTGACGTTGGAATTCAGCTGCGTGCGAACGCCGCGTTCGCGGGCGTACTTCAATACGGGCAGCAGGACGTTCCGGACCGTCTCCATGCGAAACGTCGGCTCTCCTCCGGTCATGCTGATCGTCTCCAGGTGCCGCACTTCGTCCAGCCTGCGGAACAGCATATCGAGCGGAAGGAACGGCGCCTCGGTCATCGTCAGGCTGTCCCCGACGGCGCAATGCTCGCACCGCATATTGCACAGATGGGTAACCGTCAGCTCCACGCTCGTCAGCTCGTGTCTGCCGTACCGTTGCAGGGAGCGAATCGGGTCCCAGGGATCGTAAGCCGGAGATAATTCGGGCCAGTCGGAAGGCGGAGCGAAGGGCGCCGCCTCCGCCGGCCGGGATAAAGCTTGCTGCATCGTTCATGCTCCTGTCGTTCTTTGCGTTAATTTCATTGTACTGGTCGGCGCCGATAAAAACAAACGCGGCGGCTCCGACAAGGACAAAACAAGCCGCCCCGCGCACGGAGCAGCTACGTATCGAAAGCTATGCCGGCATCGTGCTGATCTCCCCCGCGTTCAATTCGATTTTGGAGATCAGGACGTTCAGATGCTTGGACAGATCCATATCGAACGGCGCCTTCAGCTCGACGCCCTCCTCGTCCGTCAGCACCCGAATGATCGGCCGGTGCGCGCAGGTCGAATTGATATCGCAGACGACCGCGAGCTGTCCGGTATTCAGCTTGACGGTCAGGCCGATCGGATAGATCGCCACCTTGTCGCGGAACAGCTGCAGCTTCGACATGTCGTACAGCGTGCCGCTTCCCGAGTACAGCACCTCTACCGCCTGATGCGGCAGCATGGCTTCGCGGTATACCCGGTGACTGGTCATCGCGTCGTAGGAATCGACGATTCCGATCCATTTGGCATAGTCGTGGATTTCGTCGCCTTTGATTCCCCGCGGATAACCGGAGCCGTTCAGCCTCTCGTGGTGCTGGTAAGCGCAATGAGCCGCCAGAATCGGAATGTTCGGCTCGTCCTTGAGCAGGTAAAAGCCTCTCTCCGCATGCCGCTTCATCTCGTCGAACTCGTAAGCCGACAAGGCTCCGGGCTTCAGCAGCACTTGCATGGAAATCTGGGTTTTGCCGACGTCGTGCAGCAGGGCGCCGATTCCCAGCGTGACGAGCTCGTCGTGGCTGTACCCGCTGGCCATCCCGAGCAAAGTCGTATACACGCACACGTTCATCGAATGCCTGTATAAATAATGATCGACGGTATGCAAATTCATCAGCATGATCATCGCGTCCTGATTGCGGTCCAGGTCGCTCATGATCAGCTGCATCACTTCTTTCATTTTGCGTCCGACGTAAGGGTAGGATACGGTTTTGCTTTTTCCGGTTGCATGGCCGAATTCCCGAAACACCGAGCGGATCGTCTGGAGCGTTCGCCGCTGCGTCTCGTCGCTGAGCAATTCGGGAACGGACAAGTCGTCCGTCCGCGCATCCTGAATGTATACGAAGCTGATCCCGCATTCTCCCAAGCGCCGGATCAATTTGGAAGTAAGCTCGACGCCCTCGGCCAGCAGCACGATACCGTCATCGGAATAGATTCGCTTCGCCAGTCTCATTCCCGGCCGACACAGAGAAATCGGCATCATGCGCATTTCGTAATCTTCCTCCCCCGGTGTCGAATTCGAGCAAGAAGGTGTAGTTTCCCTTATCCATTCATCGGAATTCAACTTCGTTTATTGAATAGCCTTTCGAGCGAAAAATCGTTTATTCTTCATGCTTCGACATTTTTCTACTTTTGCCGAACGGTTCCTGGGGCGTGTATGCACACTCCGAGGATAGTAGATGAGCGGGTTTGCATACACGCCCTAGCGCATGATAAAGAGATAAAATAAAGCCGCCAGCGCAAAACGGTACCACGCGAAATATTTCAATTTGAACCTCTGCAGCGCCTTCAAAAACGCGACCACGACGATCCACGCGACAAAGAAGGAAACGACGAATCCGGTCAGCAGGAAGCCCAGATCGATATCGCCGGAACGGAAATTGTCGATGTTGCTGAGCAGCTCGTATCCGGTAGCCACCGTCATAATCGGAATGGCGATGAAGAAGCTGAAGTCGGCGGAAGCCCGGTAGCTGACGCCTCCGAGCATGCCCGCCGCAATCGTCGAGCCGGAACGGGAGAAGCCGGGCCACAGGGCCGATACGCATTGCAGCACGCCGATCAGCAGCGCCTGCTTGTACGAAATGTCGTCCATCGTCTCCGCCGTTCTCTTGATTTTGCCCGAATCGTACAGCGCCTCGGTCACCCACATGTAAATGCCGCCCGCGACGAGCGCCCACAGCACCGGAGCGGCGTGAAAGCCGATCTCCTTGATCGTGTCCCGAAACAGATACGCCACGCCGAGCGGGGGAACGATGCCCAGCGCGACATGAATCAGATTCAGCCTGCGCTTGGGGAAAGCGTCTACCGACAGCCCGCGGACCGCCTGTTTCGGACCAAGACCGAACACCTGCAAAATTTTGTGCCGGTAGACGATCGCGATCGCCAGGATCGCCGCGAACTGGATGACGATCTCGAACGTTTTGAGCTGTTCCGGCGCTTCCTCATAGCCGAGCAGCTTGTTCGTCAAAATCATGTGTCCCGTCGAGGATACGGGCAGAAATTCCGTCAAGCCTTCTACAATCCCGAGAATAATGGAATCGAACCAATGCAGCATCCTTTTCACTCCCCAAACTAAGGTTCCTTGCCAATGCCGGGCCGCGGCCGGTCAGAGAGGGCCGGAATACCGCCATCTCGGCTCCTTGGAGCGCTCGATCAGCCGGACGTCGTTAAGCGAGCGGATCAGGACATCGCGGATAAACTCCGGCAGGAAATAGCGAATGTCCCTTCCTTCCTTCAAGGCGGTATATCCGACTCCGAAGGTGAACATGTCCAGCGTCCCGACGGCATACTCGCGGTGAACGTCCAGCCTCGTTCCGCCGATGACGGCCTCCTGGATTCGTTCGTAAGGGGGACGGGACAAATCCGCCTCCACCTCCAGGCCGTCCACGCATAACGTGCCGAGCACGCGACCGCGAAAGCCGAATCCGCGGATTTCCAGCTCCTGAAATTCCGGCAGCAGACTTTCCTCGAGCGACTTCAGGATGAGGCTGCCGGGCAGCCGGATCAGACACGGATTAATCGGCGACGGACAGATCGCGTGAATTCGCTCTTCCGTGACCGGGCCTGCCGGCAGCCCCTCCAGCAGCTGGCCCGCGTTCACGAGCGCGAGCTCCGCGCCCGTCATCGTCCGGATCGCCGCCGAGAGCAAGGTGGGCAGCGTCGACTCCCGGTCGATCCGCAGCTCGAGAGGCTCGCGAAGGTGCGCGATCGTGCGGCCCATCCGGCTTCCGGCCCGCTCGCGATGCGCCGCGACAAGCCGGTCGATCTCCTCGCTGGCCGCCATCTCCTCGGTCGGCCTGCTGCCGCCGGATATCCGCGCAAGCTTGCGGTCTTCGCCGAATTCGAGCTCCAGATGACCCACGTACGCGCCGAACTTGCCCGCGGCGCATATCGCGGTGTTCCCCACGATCAGCGGCACCTCCAGCAGGTGATGCGTATGTCCGCCGAGAATCAGATCGATGTCCGGAACGGCGGCCGCGAGCTCCTTGTCGGTGCGCAGCCCGAGATGGGAAAGCACGACGATGACGTCGGCTTCCGGCTTTAATCTCGCAATCTCGGCCTTCAGCGCGTCAATCGGGTCGCCGGCCTCCCAGCCGAGCAGCTCGTAATATTCCCGGAACGGCACGGTCAAGCCGATCAGGGCGACGCGCAGGCCCGCCCTCTCCAGCATCAGGGAAGGCACCATCCAGGCCGGAGGGTGTCCGGTGGGGATAAGCGTCATGTTCGCGCAGACGAACGGAACGCTCGTCCCGGAGAAGATCCGGTCCAGCTCCTCCGGCGTGTAGCTTAATCCTTCGTTGTTGCCGGGCAGCGCCGCGTCGTAACCGATGCGCTCCAACAGCTCCCGGTTGACGGCCGCCATCGTCCCCTCCGTCTCCATCCGCGCCCGGTCGAGAAAATCTCCGCAATCGACGACGATCAGCGTCTCGGGGTCGGTGCGCCGTCGCACCTCCCCGATATAACCGGCTATTTTCGAGGTTTCTTCCAAGTGGCTGTGCAAATCGTTCGTATGCAGCAAAGTCAGCGTTATCTTTTTGGTCATCGGACCTCTCCTAACCGCCCATCTGCGGCGTTCGCCGCTCCGTCGGCTCCCGGCTCGGCGGATTGCCGGCCGCGGCGCCCGGCCGAACGGCCGCTGCGGCCGTCTCGACGATCTGCGCGCAAGGATGATGACGGTTCCGGGCCGTGAACGGCATGCCTTCCTGCGGCATGGCGTACAAGCGGCGCCGATTGCGCCGAGCGGTCGCGGAAAGCCGCAAATACGCAGGCTTCCTTCCGAATTCGTCCGCCAATTCCGTCACTGTCATCCTCATCTTACGCCCGAATTCCGGTCCCTCTAGCATAACATTTTCATAAAAGATATGGTATGCTTGCGAAAGCGAATGTATCGAATCTGGAGATGATTTCACCGATGAACGCAGCATGGCATATTCAACTCTTCGCGGGGCTGGCCGAACGGGTGGGCGCGCGCTCGCTGCAGGCGGATTGGGAGGAGCGGGAGCTGACGGCCGGGCGGATCAAGGAGCGGCTGGCGGAGCGGTATCCGGAGCATGCCGATCTGCTGGCCGCCTGTTTCCTGGCGTGCAACCGCGCTTACGCGCACGACTCCGCGACCGTACGATGCGTCGACGAGCTGGCGCTTCTGCCCCCGGTATCGGGAGGCGCTTCGGACGAGCCGGAGGCGGCCGATTCGGATCGCGCGGAAGCGCGGTACCGGATTGCGGACCGCCCGCTTGACGTCGAGCGAACGCTCGGCGCCGTCTACCATCCCGATCACGGCGCCGCTATCGCTTTCGTCGGAACGACGCGGGAATATACGGCGGGCAAGCGCACCGTCACGCTGGAATACGAAGCTTACGTGCCGATGGCCGAAGCTTCGCTGGCTTCGATCGGAGAGGAGATCGCCGAGCGCTGGCCGGGCACGCTGACCGCAATTTCCCATCGGATCGGCACGGTCGGCATCGGCGAGATCAGCGTCGTCATCGCCGTCTCCTCCGCGCACCGGGCGGACGCCTACGAGGCGAGCCGTTACGCGATCGAACGGTTAAAGCAGGTAGTGCCGATCTGGAAAAAGGAGATTTACGAGGACGGAACGGAATGGAAGGGGCATCAGCTCGGACCGTGGGACCCGCTGACCGCGGCCGACGCGCCGGAAAATCCGGAGGGCTCGGGAAGATGACCGGCGCCGAGCTCGATGCCCGCTATGCCCGCCAGGCCCGTTTCGCCGGGATCGGAACGGACGGGCAGGAGCGCCTGCTGCGGGCGCGCGCCGTTATCGTGGGGGTCGGCGCGCTCGGCTGCGCGATCGCCAACCATCTGGCGCGGGCCGGCGTCGGCAGCCTGACGCTGATCGACCGCGACATCGTCGACCGCAGCAATCTGCAGCGCCAGATGCTGTTCGACGAAGCCGACGCGGCGGCCGGAACGCCGAAGGCGATCGCCGCGGCCGCGCGGCTTGCCGCCGTGAACGGCGGCATCGAGATCGTGCCCCGCGTCGCCGATCTGAACGCCTTTAACGCGGAGCGCTTGCTGGCCGGGGCCGATATCGTATTGGACGGCACCGACAACTTCGGCGCGCGGTATTTGATTAACGAATATTGCGTCAAGCACGATGTGCCCTGGGTGTACGGCGGCGCGGTCGGCGCCTCCGGCATGACGCTGACGGTCGTTCCCGGCGCAACGCCCTGCCTGCGCTGCCTGTTTCCGTCCATGCCCCCCGGCGGCGCGCTGGACACTTGCGAGACGGCCGGGGTGCTCGCGCCGATCGTCGACACGATCGCTTCCATGCAGGCGATCGAAGCGATCAAGCTGCTGGCCGGCCGCGCCGAAGCGCTGCACGGCTCGCTGCTGCAGATCGATCTATGGCAGAACCAATGGCAATCGCTGGCCGTCGCCGGAGCGCGCAATCCCGATTGCCCGGTATGCGCCGGTCGGCGCTTCGAGGCGTTGGAGGGGAACGCCGAGGACGAGGCCGCAACCGTCTCCCTGTGCGGGCGCAACACCGTGCAGGTGATGCCGGGAAGGCCGCTCGCGCTGGACCTGCGGGCGCTGGAGCCGCGGCTCGGCAGAGCGGGCGGCGCCGAGCTGACCGCCTACTCCCTGCGGCTTCATCTGCCGGGCGGCATCACGTTCGTGCTGTTCGAGGACGGCCGCGCCCTCGTCATCGGAACGGAAGAAGCCCAGACCGCCCGGCGTATTTACGCCGAGCTTCTGGGCGAATAGTTGTTGCGAGCGCCGCGCCTTCTGCCGGCGCTTTTGGCTTAGCCGGGCCACTCCTCGACCGAGATTTCGCCCAGCAGCCTCCGGTGCACAGCGGGATCGACGTCTCCCGTCGTCGCGGACAGCGCGTTGGCGCTGCCTGCCGCCGCGGCATGCCGCAGACAGGCCTCGACCGGCCAGCCTCTGACGTGTCCGAAGGCGTAACCGGCGACGAACGAGTCGCCGCTGCCGACCGTGTTTACCGTCTCCAGCTTCGGAAGGCGGACGCGGTAGAGGCGTCCGCCCGCTCCGGCGACGGCTCCTTCCGCGCCAAGCGTCGCCGCCACGACCGGAATGCCCCGGTGCATCAGCTTGCGGATGCCTTCGCGCAGATCGGCATGCCGCGGCTCCGGCAGCAGCGAGACAATCTCGTCCTCGTTCGGCTTGATGAACGACGGCAAGGCCGAGACGCCCCGGACAAGCGCTTCTCCGCTCGAGTCGAGGAAGACGTCGGCCCCGGCGGCGCGGGACAGCGCGATCAGCTCCGCGTACAGCTCCGGGGCGACTCCGCCGGGCAAGCTGCCGGAGAAGACGACCAGCGCCGACTCCGCGCTCAGCTGCCGCAGCCGGCGCTTGAACCGTTCAAGCGCCTCCGCGCCGATGTCCGGACCCGGCTCAAGCAGCTCCGTGGACGACCCGTCGCGCCCGTCGATCAAATTCAGGCAGAGCCGGGACTCGCCCGGGATGTCGATAAACTCCGCGCGAATGCCCGCTTCCCTCACCCGGCTCGTAATGAACCTGCCGTTATAGCCGCCCGCGAAGCCGGTAGCGGCCACTTCGGCGTGGCCGAGCTGCTTCAGCACCCGGGCCACGTTCAGCCCCTTGCCTCCCGCCGTCGCCACCACCTTGCCGACCCGCGACACTTTGCCTTTGTCGAAAGCCGGAACGTAATACGTCTTGTCGATCGCCGCGTTTAACGTCACGGTCGTAATCGTCGTTCTCGCGTTCGCCTTTGCCTGCGCTATCGGGTTCGTCACCGTCATGCCTCCGCTTCGCTTACGCTTTCCCGATCGATCCGCACAGGCGCATCTTCTCGATGGCCGCCGCCTTCAGCGCCTGCTTCGCGGGCACCATATATTTGCGCGGATCGTTCTCGTCCGGATTTTTCGCGAACACTTCCTTGATCGCGTCGGAGAATACGATGCGCAGCTCCGTGGCGACGTTCATTTTGGACATGCCGAGGGACACCGCCCGCTTCACCTGATCCTCGGGGATACCCGAGCCGCCGTGCAGGACGAGAGGAACGGACACCTTCGCGGCGATGCGCCCGATTCGATCGAAGTCGATGTTCGGATCTCCCTTGTAGATGCCGTGTGCCGTCCCGATCGCCGGAGCGAGCGTATTTACGCCCGTCAGCTCGACGAACTTGACGCATTCGTCCGGATCGGCCAGCAGCGCGTCGCGCTCGTCGACGACGATGTCGTCCTCGACTCCGCCGACCCGGCCCAGCTCCGCCTCGACGTTGACGCCTACGGCGGAAGCCGCCTCGACGACCTTGCGGGTTTGCTCGACGTTCTTGTCGAACGGATCGTGGGACGCGTCGATCATGACCGACGTATAACCCGCCCGGATGCACTGCATGATGGTGCCGAAGTCGGAGCAGTGGTCCAGATGAAGCGCGATCGGAACGGAGCTGCGGTTGGCCGCGACCGTGGCCGCCGCCGCGATGTAGTCCGGTCCGAGATGCTTGACCGTTCCGACGGTCGATTGAATGATGAGCGGGGATCTCGTCTCCTCCGCCGCCTCCACGACCGCCTGAAGCATTTCCAGCGTGTGAACGTTAAACGCCCCGACGCAATATCCGCCTTCCCTTGCCGCTTGCAGCAGCGGCGTCGACGATACAAGTGCCATGATGGATTCCTCCGGTTTCGTTAAATCTATTAAACGATAAGTCCGCTCCGATACGCGGCGTACAGCGAGCTTCCGATAATGCCCGCGTCGTCGTTATGCTCCGCAGTCACGACCTTCAGCCCGTCGCGGAAGTCCGGCAGCAGCAGCCGGTACAGCTCCTTGCGCAGCGGCCCGAGCAGACGCTCGCCCGCCAAGGCGCCGCCTCCGCCGACCACGATCACGTCCGGGCTGAGCATCATCGCCGCGGCGGCAAGCGCCCGGCCGTTCAGTTCGCCGGCGCGCACGATAATTTCCGCCGCCAGCTCGTCGCCGTCATCCATCGCCGCGGACAAATCCGCGGCGGAGAGACGGTCCAGCGCCTCGCCCGCAAACCGCTCGGCCAGCAGGCCGGTCCGTCCTTCTCGCAGCGCCTTCTTCGCCTGCCGAACCATGCCCGAAGCCGAAGCGACCGTCTCCAGACAGCCGGTAAGGCCGCAGGCGCACAATTCGTCGACGCCGTCCATGCGGACGTGGCCGATCTCCCCCGCCATCGCGTTATGTCCGTAATACAGCTCGCCGCCGTTCACCAACGCCGCGGCGATGCCCGTGCCGATCGTAATGCCAAGCACATGGCCGTAGCCCCGGCCTGCCCCCGCGATCGCCTCGCCGTAAATATACATCCGAACGTCGTTGTCGATAAACACGGGCAGCCCGATCCGCTCCGAGAGCAGCTTCGCGGCCGGAATGTCGCGCCAGCCCAAATTGCCGGCGAACTTCGATACCCCCTTCAGGGGATCGACCAATCCGGGAATCCCGACCCCAACGCTTGTCGCCCGGCCGTCCGCCTCAAGCTCCTCGCCGATCTGCCCGACCATATCCGCGATCCGCCCGAGCACGGCTTCGTGCCCGGCGCTCGCCTCCGTCGGCCGTTTGAGCTTGCGCAGAACCCGTCCGGTCCCGTCCGTCGCTCCGCATACGATATTCGTTCCGCCTACGTCCACGCCGATCGTTACGTTCATGGCCGACTATCCCTCTTTCCGCGAATCCGTCTCATCTTCCGCCGCATAGACTTTGACGCCCGCCAGCGCCGCTCCGTCCGCCGAATCCGCCGCCGGCCTCTTGTCCGTGATGCAGGCGTGAAGCTCGCTTAAGCCGGCGACATGGAACAGCGAGGCTTTGCCGACCTTCGTATGATCGAATACGGCAATCGTCAGCTTGGCTCTCTGCATCAGCAGGTTGGCGATATTCGCCTCCAGCTCGGAATACGTACTGACTCCCTGCTCCGTGACACCGTCGACGCCCATGAACATCTTGTGGATGTTCAGCGCCTTCACCGTCTGCTCGGCCAGCGGTCCGCACAGCTCGAAGCTGCGATTGCGCAGCACGCCGCCGGTCAGCACGATCTGCAGCTCCTCGCAATCGGCCAGCTCCATCGCGATGTTGACGGCATTGGTGACGACGGTAATATTCCGCCTCTTTTTCAGCGCCTTGGCGATGAGGAACGTCGTCGTTCCCCCGGTCAAACCGACCACGTCACCCTCTTCGACCAACGAGGCGGCCAGGCCGGCGATCGCTTCCTTCTCCCGGAACAGCTCATGCTGCTTCTCGCGGAAAGGCACCTCGCGGATCAGGCCGCCGCCCGCATACTTGGCCCCGCCGCCCATCGTCCGAATGACCTGGCCCGCTTTCTCGAGATCGTCGAGATCGCGCCGGGCCGTCGCCTCCGAGCAATCGAATTTGTCGGTCATCTCCTGCAAAGTAACGCTGCCGTACCTTTCGAGATAAGCCAGCACCTGCTCCTGCCTCTCGGATTTGTTGCGTGCCATCGCCCGGCTCCTTTGCTGGATCAAATCTTCACGACTTGCGTCAAATTTCTCGGATGATCGGGATCTACGCCCCGCTTCATCGCCGTATAGAAGCCGAGATATTGGAGCACCGGCAAGTACATCACCGCTCGCGCCTCGTCGCCCAGCGAACCGCCGCCAATCTCGAACACCGCGTCGGCAAAGCCGGTGTCGTCGCCTTTGGCCGTCGTCACGAGAAGCACAAACGCGCCGTAGGCTTTCATTTCTTCCGCTACCTTCAGTTCATAGGAACGAGCTTGCTCGGAGAGCAGCAGACAGACGAGCGTACCCGGCTCGACGACCGATTTCGGCCCATGGCGGAATTCCAGCGTGCCGTAGCTCTCCGTCCAGACGTAGGACATCTCCTTCAGCTTCAGGCACACCTCCTGCGCCAGCCCGAAATACGCCCCCATGCCCAGATAAATATATTTGTTGAAATTATTGGATTCTACCAAGTTTTCCGCAAAAGCGCGCCCGCGTGCGACAACGTCTCCCTGCAGCCCAGGCACCGCCGCCAGCTCCGCAGACGAAGCGCCGCCCGCGACAAGCGCGATCGCGGCCTGCATCATATAAGTCATGCTGCTGAACGATTTGGTCATGACCGTGCTCTGCTCCTTGCCCAGAGGCGATACCAGACACTCCGTCATCCGGCCGAGACGGCTGTCCTCGTAACACGTAATTCCGCACGTCGACCAGTTCGGCAAATCCTTCACCGCTTCCAGCGCCAAAATCACTTCGGACGATTCTCCCGAACGCGACACGCCGACCAGCAGCGCTTGACGGCTGCGGGCAACCGATTGGTCGCGGAACAGGAAGATATCGGAGGAAGGCAGCGCGGTTGCGCTCCGTCCGAGCCACAGCCTGTAGGTGGAGGCCATCACTTGGGCCTGATAATAGGAGGAGCCCGATCCGATAAAGACGACCTCGTCGTATTTCTCGTTGCCGATGTGCGCTTGCGCCCATTGCTCCTGCTTTTTCAGCTGCTCCCAGGCCGCCTTCAAAGCTTCCGCCTGACCGCCGATCTCGGGAAGCGTTAATTTACCCCTCGTCACGTTAGACCACTCCTCACGAATTTTCGCTTTACAATGCCATTATATTTCATTCAATATGAAAATTTCAATCATAATTATGATTTATTTTTTCAATGTGCGATTTCCAATATTTCTCTCAACTACTTATTGCAAGAAAACGCTTTAATTGATAGCATAGAAAATAAAGAAGCTTGCGAAATTTCTCGATTATTCGAGGTTCCTGTCGAGGTGCGAGATGCGAGTACATATTACGGATGTGCGGTCAGGAGATCGATTGTCGGAGGACGTCTTTAATGCGTACGGCTTGCATGTCCTCTCCAAAGGTACGCCGCTGAACGAAAAGGAAATCTCAAGAATTTTCCAACATCAGATCGATTACATCAACATTGAACGTCGTGCCGGCACGGCCGCGGAAGAGCCCCGGTCCAGAGATCCCTTTTCCGCCTACAACCCGCTGCTCCGGCCCCTCTATTACGATGCGGTTGCCGGCGCCGAACAGCTTTTCGAGAAAGCGCTTGTAGAGGGCCGAATATACGAGGACGACGTCAAGGAGAGCTTTCAGCCGCTGGTCGAGAATTTCCGGGCGGAGCGCGACGTCGTCTCGCTGCTGCTCATGCTGAACAGCCAGGACGACTATACGTACCAGCATTCCGTTCAGGTCGGCATGCTCAGCTACTACATTGCGCGCTGGCTTGGCTGGAGCGAGGAAGAGACGGTGCGGGCGGGCAAGGCCGGCTTCCTGCACGACGTCGGCAAATGCAGAATCGCCGAAGTGATTTTGAACAAGCCCGCCAGACTGGACGACGAGGAATACAAGGAAATTCAGAATCATCCCCAATACGGATACGAGATTCTGAGCCGCTCGTTTGACGACAAAGGCGTCGCGCTCGCCGCGCTGCAGCACCACGAACGCGTCGACGGCACCGGTTATCCGCAAGGACTGACCGGCGACCAGATGCATCCGATGGCCAAGATCGTCGCCGTCGCCGACGTCTACAGCGCGATGATCTCTTCGCGGGTGTACAGCGAGAAGAAGGACTTGCTGTTCGTGCTGCGGGAGCTTTACGAGCTCAGCTTTAAGGAGCTCGACCCGGACGTCACGCATACCTTCATCCGGCATATGATTCCGAATTTTATCGGCAAACGCGTCGAGCTGTCGAACGGCGAGTTCGGAACGATCGTCATGTCCAATCCGACCGATTTTTTCCGCCCGCTCGTGCACGTCGGAGAACAATTTATCGATTTGTCCGTCGTCAGGGATTTGTCTATCCTGCACGTGAATATGTAACGAAGAGGCCGTTCTCTAAGCGCTTCAAGCTGCCGCAAAAGAAAATCGACGAACAAGGTGCAAAGGGGATGTGTCATCTTCCGCTGCTATACGCTCCTGAAATGGGATTGATTAACCCGTGACCGGGTGATTTCGGGAGCGTATGAGGCAGTCTCCGGAAGACACATCCCCTTTCTTGTCAAATATAACGTTTGGCGTACAGATAAGTATCCTTCCAATACGCTTTGTCGATCGGCGTAATCTGCACGCCGTCGTCGGGCGCGGGACTTGCGTGAATCATATTGCCGTTCCCCATATAGATCCCCACATGGCCCACCGTTTCGTTGCTTTTGAAGCGGCCCGGCACGTAGAAAAACAGCAAATCCCCGGCCTTCAGCTCGTCCCTGGACACGAACTTGCCCAGCTCGGCCTGCGCTCTGGCTTCTCTCGGCAGATCGACTCCGAAGCGGTCGAATACATATTGCGTAAACGAGGAGCAGTCGAAGGCTTTGCTTTGCGCATAAGATCCGGTGCCGAACACGTAAGGAACCCCCAGATATTGCTTCGCAAAAGCCAGCAAAGCGGACGACGACTTGCCTTCGTTCGCCGCCGCTTTCATCCTCGATTGCAAAGACGGACGCTCCGCGAAATCGGCGCTCTGTCCGTCAGCGCCCGTGTCGTGCGGAGTCGGCTTCGGGAAAAAAGCCACCTCGTTGTCTTGAATATGGAATAGCGTTACGTCCCCGATCAGCTTTTGGAGGGCGGTAACCGGCACGAACAGCTCATTGCCTTCCTCCAAAGCCGGCGCAGGCATCCTTAACGAGCGGCCTGCTTCCGATACCGCGCTTTCTCCTTTGCGGAACACCCATGTCGGATCGTTATCGCCCATGCCATAGGTTCCGTCTGGCAGCCGCTTTGTCTTGTAACCCGTCGCTTGACCGATCGCCCCGAGCGAGACGTATGCCGCATTCTGCAGCTGCCGCACAGGCACGACATGCCGTCCCTCCTCCAACGATGCGGGGGACTGGCCGCTCTGTATTTTCACCGGCGCCTGGTCGCTTCTCAGCTTCATCGGGCTTGTTGCACAACCGGCTGTCAGCAGCAGCGCTAGCCATACCATTGATTTGTAGCCGAGCTTCATTTTTTTCGAGCCGCCTTCCATTCAGAAGTTCATTCTTCCATAGGATGACGTTGCGCTCTTCCGATTATGCTCGATAGCGCAGGCCAAATAATCGAAACGATCGGGATGAGGACAAAAAAAGAAACGACCCCGCCGGTGGGCGGAGTCGCAAGGGTCGGTCTTAGAAACGTCCGGCTTGGCTGGCTTGGCCGGCAAGCTGCTGTTCGGCAATTTGCACCAAGCGACGAGTGATGTTACCGCCGATGCGGCCGGTATCCTTCGTCAGCATGTCCCCGTGATAGCCATCGCGGGAAAATTGGATGCCGAGCTCTTGTGCGACCTCGTATTTCATCTGGTCCAGAGCGGCGCGGGCTTGCGGAGTTACGAGCTGGTTGCTGTTATTGTTCGCCATTTTTTCTCACCTCCATCATTTACCACGTATTATGCTTCGCGCGCGCAAAAATTATGCATGAAAGGAAGGTTAAGTTTCTCGTGCCAACAATCGCCTAGTGGCAAATCTATACGAATCGTATATCATAAAATATAGATAAGGCGGCAACTCTTCCGGTTCCGGCTTTTCTTCATAACCTTTTTTTACTCCTTGGAGTCGCTGCAAGTGACTCCTTTTTTTGTTTTGAATTCTGGTGACGAAGGAGTCCCGCCGTTATGTTTATTCCTCCCATGCTGCCGGTAGAGCACCCGCATCCGTTCGACGACGAACGCTACATATTCGAACCGCTGATCGACGGTCATCGTTTGATTCTGGCGATGGAAAAGGGCGTCGTCAGACTGTTCACCCGGCATGGCCGCGACATCACCGATCAGTACCCCGAGCTTCATCCCGTGCCCGTCCTCGACAATTCCGATATCGTGCTGGACGGCGAAGCGTGCTGCATCGATCCCGTGACCGGGAAAATCGACCGCGACGCGGCGCTGGATCGCTGCAAGCTGACGAAACCGTTAAGCATCCGGGAAGCTTCCGTGCGCAATCCGGCGCACTACATCGTTTTCGATATTTTGCGCTATCGGGGCCGGGACGTTCGTTCTCTGGCTCTAAGCGAGCGAAAAAAACTGCTTGGCGAAGTGCTGGAGGCCAACCGCTCTATTTCCCCGGCCGTAGGGGTGGAGTATTCGGGAGTGGCCTTGTTCGAAGCGCTGAGAAGCAACGGACTGGGAGGCGTCGTCGCCAAGCGAAAAACAAGCGAGTACGTCGGGGGTGCCAAAGATCCGAGCTGGCTCATCGTGCCCGACTACGATTATACGGTCGTGCAGATCGCGGGTTATCGCAAACACCGGTTCGGCTGGCTCGTCAAGCATCGCGATCGGATCGCCGGAGTGCTCGAGCACGGTATCCCTTCCGCGCATCAAAACGCGTTCCTTGGCGTAAGCCGCAAGCTTGCGACGCACGAGGACCGCGATTTCGTCTACGTCGATCCGGCCATTCACGCCCGCGTGCGCCACCGCAAATGGACCCGCGACGGCCTGCTCCGCAAACCTGAGTTTGTGGATTTTGTAGTATAGGGTAGGTGTTTATTGTAGAAGGATGAGCTGGTAACACGAAACAGGCCGCTGAATTCGTGTCTTTCCGCATTATTATGACGGAAGAGAAAAAGATGGGATTATACAGACCTTAACATGAATGCCGAATTAGGCATTGAAACCTGCCTGCATCACGATATGGATAAGCGGACAATACATAACCGACAAGGTCACAAGCTGCCAAAATTATAAAAGAAAATTAATCAGTTACTTGCAGGCCCCGGGACTGTCCAGCTAAGCCACAGCCAAAGTTTTGGATCGAGCCTTAGTTTCGAATCTCGGAAGGTAACAATCATTACAACCCATTGAAGCACGTGTCAATACGTGCTATTATATCGTCAAGGGGTGATGGAATGAGGAGCTATTCTTCTCGGGAAGTCATCAAGATGTTGAAAGACGCCGGATGGTACTGGGTCAAGACGGTCGGAGACCACTGGCAATTCAAGCACCCAGTCATAAAAGCAAAAGTAACAGTGGTTCATCCGGTCAAAGATGTCGCGGTACATATCTTGAAGGACATCGAGAAGAAATCGGGGCTGAAATTCTAGCCCCCGAACTTTCCTCAAGTGTCGCGCTCCAGGCGAGCGCCTGGACCGAACCGGCAGCAACCATAAAACACGTCGCATCCCTTTGCGGTTGCGTGGAAAGGACGAAGATTAATGAAAAAGGAATATTGCTTCCCTGCTGTATTGGATTTCACTGGTAAGCACATCGAGATTACGTTCCCCGATCTGGACGAAGCGCTATCACAGGCAGACACGGTTGAACAAGCCTTCCAACGCGCCTCAGACGTGCTGCGCCTGACGCTGGAAAGCCGAATAGACGATAACGAGCCTATTCCCACGCCGACGCCACTGCCGCGGATTGAATTAGATAATGGCCAGCGTACAATTCTTGTCGTCTGTTCGCTAAACGAGAAAATCAAATACGACAAAAAGACGCTAACCCTGCCTCATGACTTGAATGTGGCAGCCGAAGCAGCCGGCATTAATTTCTCGCAGATTCTGCAGCGAGCGCTACGCGAGGAATTGGAGCAGCGTCCAGTATAGACATGACGATAAGCCCACAAGGGAAATATCCTCCGTGGGCTTATTCTGCGTCAACTGAATGGCTTATCATATGTGATTCGTTTGAGGGTCATTGGGACTAACCTCTCATGCGCTGCGGCATAGTCCATGCTGTCCATGCACTGAAGCTGGCGCAAAACAATACGTGCCCGAGCGCCTTGAACACAGGAGTGTCAAGATCGCTGCGGGCACGTATTGTTTTCGTGTAAACTTAACCGATACTGCCTTCCATTTCAAACTTGATCAACCGATTCATCTCAACCGCATATTCCATCGGAAGCTCTTTGGTGAACGGCTCGATGAAGCCCATGACGATCATCTGCGTCGCGTCGGCTTCGGACAGGCCGCGGCTCATCAGGTAGAAGAGCTGGTCCTCGGATACCTTCGAGACGGTCGCTTCGTGCTCGAGCGTGATGTTGTCGTTCATGATTTCGTTGTACGGAATCGTGTCGCTCGTCGACTCGTTGTCAAGGATAAGCGTATCGCACTTGATGTTCGCCTTTGCGCCTTCGGCGTTGCGTCCGAAGGAAGCGAGACCGCGATACGTGACCTTGCCGCCGTGCTTGGAGATCGACTTGGAGACGATCGTCGAGCTCGTGTCCGGAGCGAGGTGGATCATTTTCGCGCCTGCGTCCTGGTGCTGGCCTTTGCCCGCCACCGCGATCGAGAGCACCATGCCCTTCGCGCCGCGGCCTTTCAGGATAACCGCCGGATATTTCATCGTCAGCTTGGAGCCGATGTTGCCGTCGACCCATTCCATCGTCGCGTTCTCTTCGGCGACCGCGCGCTTGGTGACGAGGTTGTAGATGTTCGGCGCCCAGTTCTGGATCGTCGTGTAGCGAACGCGGGCGTCCTTCTTGGCGATAATCTCGACGACCGCGCTGTGCAGCGAGTTCGTGCTGTAGACCGGAGCCGTACAGCCTTCGACGTAATGCACGGAGCTGCCTTCGTCGGCGATGATCAGCGTGCGTTCGAATTGGCCCATGTTCTCCGAGTTGATCCGGAAGTACGCTTGCAGAGGAACGGTGCACTGCACGCCCTTAGGCACGTAGATAAAGCTGCCTCCGGACCATACCGCGCTGTTCAGCGCCGCGAACTTGTTGTCCGCAGGCGGGATAACCGTACCGAAGTATTCTTTGAATATTTCCGGATGCTCGCGCACCGCGGTGTCGGTATCCATGAAGATAACGCCCTGCTTCTCGAGATCCTCCTGCATGCTGTGGTAGACGACCTCGGATTCGTACTGCGCCGAGACGCCGGCCAGGAACTTCTGCTCCGCTTCCGGGATGCCCAGCTTGTCGAACGTCGCCTTGATCTCTTCCGGAACTTCCTCCCACGTCTTGCCCTGCTTCTCGGACGGCTTGACGTAATACTGGATGTCCTCGAAGTCCAGATCTTCCATGTTCCCGCCCCATGTCGGAATCGCCATTTTGCGGAACTGTTCCAGCGACTTCAGACGGAACTTCAGCATCCATTCCGGCTCGCCCTTCATCTCCGAAATCGTGCGTACGATCTCTTCGGTCAGCCCTTTGCCGGATTGGAATATCGCTTTATGCTCGTCGCGGAACCCGTATTTATACTCTTCCATTTCGGGCATTTGCTTCGCCATTGCCGATCAGCCTCCTCGTTTATTGTTCGATGCCTTCATGTTTGCCGCTGCCGTGCTCCACGCCTTTGCGCAGGGCGTTCCATGCCAGCGTCGCGCATTTGATTCTGGCCGGGAATTTGTTAACGCCGGACAGCGCCTCGACGTCTTCGTAGTCTTCGAATTGAACGTCCTCGCCCTTCATCAGCGCGGAAAATTTATCCGCGAGCGCCAGCGCCTCTTCGCTCGTCTTGCCCATGACCGCTTCGGTCATCATCGAAGCCGACGACATGCTGATCGAGCAGCCTTCGCCCGTAAACTTCACGTTGCGGACGACGCCGTCTTCGAGCTGAAGCTGCAGGGAAATCCGATCGCCGCACGTCGGGTTGTTCAGGTTGACGGTTACGGAGCCGTCCTCCAGCTCTCCCCGATTGCGCGGCGTTTTATAGTGATCCATAATGACGCGGCGGTACAAATCATCCAATTGACTCATAACCGAAAAACTCCTTTGTCTTCACCAGAGACTCGGCCAGCCGGTCGATATCTTGTTCGGTATTGTACAGGTAGAAGCTGGCCCGGGCCGTCGCGCTGACGTTCAGCCATCTCATCAGCGGCTGGCAGCAGTGATGTCCGGCGCGCACCGCGATCCCTTCGGTGTCGAGCACCGTCGCGACATCGTGCGGATGCACGTCTCCAAGGTTAAAGGTGATGATGCCCGCCCGCTCTTCGGCCGACGGACCGTAGATCTTCACTCCGTCGATCGACGACAGCCGATCCATCGCGTAACGAACGAGCTTGTGCTCGTGCGCCTCGATATTCGGCAGGCCGACCTGCTCCAGGAAGTCGATCGCCGCGCCGAGCCCGACGGCCCCCGCGATGATCGGCGTGCCGCCTTCGAACTTCCACGGCAGCTCCTTCCAGGTCGAATCGTGCAGCTCGACGAAATCGATCATCTCGCCGCCGAATTCGATCGGCTCCATTCTTTCGAGCAGCTGAGCCTTTCCGTATAATGCCCCGATTCCGGTCGGAGCGCACATCTTATGCCCGGAAAAAGCATAGAAGTCGACGTCGAGCGCCTGCACGTCAACCTTCATGTGCGGCGTGCTCTGCGCTCCGTCGACAACGAGAATCGCGCCCTTGCGGTGCGCGATTTTCGCGATCTCGGCGATTGGGTTGATCGTTCCGAGCACGTTGGACACGTAAGTGATCGCGACGATTTTCGTCCGTTCCGTCACCGTCGTTTCCACGTCTTCCAACGCGACCGTGCCGTTCGGCTGCAGCGGAATATATTTCAGCGTCGCTCCCGTCGCCTTGGCGGCCTGCTGCCAAGGGATCAGGTTGCTGTGATGCTCCATCGGCGTAATGACGATCTCGTCGCCTTCGCGCAGCGTCTGGCGAGCGTACCCGGAGGCGACCAGATTCAGCGCCGTCGTTGTGCCGCGGGTAAAAATAATTTGCCGCGATGCCGGGGCGTTCAGGAACCGGGCGACCTTCTCCCGGGCTCCCTCGTACGCGTCCGTCGCGCGCGACCCGAGCGTATGCACGCCGCGGTGCACGTTGGCGTTATCCCATTCGTAATAACGTTTGACCGCCTCGATGACCGAGCGGGGCTTCTGCGTCGTCGCCCCATTATCCAGGTATACGAGCGGATGTCCGTTAATATCCTGATGAAGGATCGGAAATTCCGACTTCAATGCGATCGGGTCCATCATTAGCCCAGCTTTCTTTCAAGGATGCGATGAAGTTGCTCCCGCAGCCCTTCCAGCGGAATCTCGGATACGACCGGGTCGAGGAAGCCGTGAATGATCAGCCTCTCCGCCTCGGTGCGGGTAATTCCGCGGGACATGAGATAGTAGATTTGTTCGGCGTTCACTTGGCCTACGCTCGCCGCGTGTCCGGCCTGAACGTCGTCCTCGTCGATCAGCAGGATCGGATTGGCGTCGCCGCGAGCTTTCGGGCTCAGCATAAGCACTCTTTCCGTCTGCTGGCCGTTCGCCTTCGTGGCGCCGTGCTCGATCTTCGTAATGCCGTTGATGATCGCCGTCGCTTCTTCCTTCATAACGGCGCGGGTAATCATGTCGCTCTCGCTCGAGCGGCCGAAGTGAACGGCCTGCGTCGTGAGGCTCATCCGCTGGCTGCCCTTTCCGACGGAAATGATCTTGGAATCGGACGTCGAGCCGTTGCCTTTAAGCAGCGATTTCGTATCCGTCACGGCATTGCCGTTATGCAAGTCGCCGACGATCCACTCGATGCGGGCGTCGTTGTCCAGCACCGAACGGCGATAGGCGATATCGACCGCGCTCGCGTCCATATGGTGGACGGCCGCGTACTGCACGAACGAGCCGGCTTTCGCGAAGACCTCCACCGCGCTGTTGTGCAGCAGCGCGGCCGTCGTCTCCCCGAGCGAGGAGGCGACTTGCTCCACGAACGTCACGCGGCTGTGCGTATCCGCGATCACGAGAACGTGGGGCATAAACGTGGCCGCAGCGTCGTCCGCGAACAGAAGCGCCTGAATCGGCTCTTCGATCGTCACGTCGCGCGGAACGTACAGGAATACGCCGCCGTTCCAGAGCGCCGCGTGCACGGCGGAAAGCTTGTGCTCGTCCGCGGCGTACGCCGTCATAAAATGCTTGCGGAACAACTCCTCGTGACTGCGGGCGGCGTCTTCCAGACTCGTCAGAACGACGCCTTTCGCTTTCAGCTCGTCGGAGAGCTCCGTATAGATAACGGAGGAGTTATGCTGAACGATCAGCGCTCCGCTGCGATTTTCCGGCAGCAATGCGGCGATTGGCGCAGGCAGATCCGCTGCGGAAGCCGCCGCCTGGCCGGGACGGTTCGAGCCGTAATGGTCCAGCGTCCAGCGCGTCAGGGGAAGCTTCTCCGGCTTCGGCAGAGCGAGCTCGGTCGCGAGCTGTCCGGCTTCTTCGCGCAGGGCGACAAGCCAAGCCGGCTCGTTCTTGCTGCGCGCGATCGCGGCAGCCGCTTCCCGGCCGAAGGAAGTAATCGGTGTACTCATCGATGCAGCCTCCTTAAGCTTGGCCGACGGTCTCGTCGACGATGCCCAATTCTTCTTTTACCCAATCGTAGCCGTCCGCTTCCAGACGCTGAGCCAGCTCCGGACCGCCGGATTTGACGATGCGTCCTTGCATCATGACGTGCACGAAATCGGGGTTGATATAGTTCAGCAAACGCTGATAGTGAGTAATGATCAGAAAGCTGCGGTCTTCGGACCGCATCGCGTTCACGCCTGCGGCTACGATACGGAGCGCGTCGATGTCGAGACCGGAGTCGATTTCATCAAGAATGACCAGCTTCGGCTCGAGCAGCATCATCTGCAAAATCTCGTTGCGTTTCTTCTCGCCGCCGGAGAAGCCTTCGTTCAGATAGCGGTGCATGAACTCCGGATTCATCTCCAACTCTTTCATCTTCGCTTCCATCTGGCGGACGAATCGGATCAGGGAAATCTCGTTGCCTTCCTCGCGGCGGGCGTTGATGGCGCTGCGCAGGAAGTCGGCGTTGGTGACGCCGGTAATCTCGCTCGGATACTGCATCGCGAGGAACATGCCCGCGCGAGCGCGCTCGTCCACGCCCATCTCCAGCACGTCTTCGCCGTTCAGCGAGACGGAGCCTTCGGTAACCTCGTATTTCGGATGACCCATCAGCGCGGATGCAAGCGTACTTTTACCCGTACCGTTCGGTCCCATGATCGCGTGCACTTCGCCGCCCTTGATCTTCAGATCGATTCCTTTCAAAATCTCTTTGCCCTCTATGGACGACTTCAGACCTTGAATTTCGAATTGAATAGACATTCCCTAACCTCCAAGTTCGATGAGGATTCATTCGTTTGGAATAAATCCTTCTTTATAATTATTTTAATTTCATTCTCAGTGATTCTCAATAACAATTTTATGAAAGATACGTCAAAAAAGCAAACCGTTCTTCGTCCCGGCCAGGAGGAAGCGACGGTTTGCCCGGTATATCAACGATGTACGCGATTTCTTATCTCCTCAAAATGCCGTCGGAATTGCTCGTCGTCCAGCACGGGGGAGATGGAGGATTCGCGCACATCTTGCAATTCGATCCAGGATTTACAGCCGGAGTAGCCGTCGCGCATCGGAATCGTTTGCGGTTCGTCCAACCGATATACGCGCAGAACGAGCACGTGCAGCGGCTTCGTTTTTTTCCAGCGCAGCCTCTCCTCCGCGTAATCCTCCGTCCAAATATGCAAGCCCTCCAGCCGCTTCAAGGTATCCGCGTCCGTCACTTCGAAATCCTCGACGACCTCCGCGAACGACGTCACGCGGACGCTGCCGGGAGTCTCCGCCGCTTCCGCCTGCGTCTGCGCCACGCCCCCGGCGGCCTCCGAAACGACCAGATGCGGACGCTGATGCTCGAACGACGGAAACAGATAAAATCTCGGACTTTCCAGCCTGAACTCCTTCGTCTCCTCGGCGATGCCGCCCTTGCGCAGCACGATCGTCTGCCTGCCTTCCTCCAGCGCCTTGACGGCAACGGCCCATTCTCTAAGCGCGATCTTAGTTTCCATGCGTTGCTTCCCTCTCCTCTGTGCCCTAACGCTTTCTTCATTATAACATAGCGGGCTTAGAGGAGGCCGATCCAGCTTGTCGGGGGAAAAGGGGGCGGCGGCAGCCGTCGGACCGGATTACACAAGGAAAATCGCCACGACCGTCGTAGCCGCCAGTCCGATCAGCACCGGCTTCAGGTTGCGCCGGGCCAGTTCGAACGGGCTGACGCCGCAGATCGCCGCTGCCGGGATCAGCGCCCAGGGGATCAAGGTCCCGCCGCCGACCCAGATGGCCGCCACCTGGCCGAGGGCGGTCAACGTCGCCGCTCCGCTCCCGAGGGCAACGGAGAACATGTGCGCGACCGAGCCGACGAGCGAGATGCCCGAGAAGCCCGAGCCGTCGAGGCCGGTAATCGCGCCGGCGACCGTCAGCGTCGCCGAGGCGACCGCCCCGTTCATCGGCACCGAATTGGCGAGCGCGACGCCGAGATCGTTCACGATGCCGTGAGAGCCGAGCAGCGCGCCGTCGCCGAACAGCTCCCGGAACGCCGAATCGCCGAGATAGAAAAACGCCGCGATCGGAATGACCGGCCCGAACACCCGGAATCCGAATTGAAAGCCTTCTATTAAATAAGAGGTCGTCTCTTCCAAGCCTTTGTTGCGGTGCGCCAGCATCGTCGTGACGATCAGGATGACGACCGCCGTGCCGCCGACCAGAGCCGTCGCGTCGCCGCCCTGCAGGTTAAAGGCGAACATCGCCGCGACGTCGATCGCGAACAGAATCGGGATCGCGGCGGCCAGCGCGCGCTTCACCGAGGCGGGCAGATTCACCGCCGCTTTCGCTCCCGTCTCCTCCCGGCCGGCGGCGACCAGGCCGTCGTTCCACTTCCCGCTTCGCATGTCCCTTCGCATCATCCAGAACGCGGTCGCGGTCGTTACGAGCCCCATTACGATGACGAGCGGAACGCTGGCCGCCATCACCTCGGACACCGGCAGGCCCGCCGCGTCCGCCGTCAGCTTCGGCGCTCCCTGGATGATATAGTCGCCGGACAGCGCGATGCCGTGCCCGAACAGGTTCATCGCGATGGCCGCTCCGAGCGCGGGAAGCCCGACGCGCAGCGCCACCGGCAGCAGCACGGCCCCGATCAGGGCGACGCCGGGAGACGGCCAGAAGAACAGCGAGGTGAGCAGCATAATGACGCCGATGCCCCAGAACGCCAACGTCGGCGTCCGCAGGAAGCCCGTAAGCGGTTTAATCATCGTCTCGTTCACGCCGGTAATGATCAGCACGCGGCTCATCGCCACGATGATCGAGATGATGAAGATCGTGCTCAGCAATTCTTTCGTGGCGTAGATAAAGCTGTTGAAAATGCCCGATACCGAGCCGCCCAGACTTCCGGTCGCGATCAGGCCAAGCGTGAAAATGCCAGCGACGCAGATCAGCGTCGTATCTCTGCGCTTCACGAGCAAAGCGAGAATAAAAGCGATGAACGCCACGTACACCCAGTGAATCGCCGATAGTTGAATGTCCACCCGCACCACTCTCCAGTCCTTCGTGTGAGTGCTTCATTGTATGTGGCCGGATGGATAGGCGTTCGCGCAAACGGAAATAGCCCGAGGACCGGCTCGACGGCCGATCGCGGGCTTTCCTGCTGCGCAAGGAAACGCCGCGAATTGCATCCTTGTGCAATTTATGGCACAATTTTGGCGTCGGTGTGCAAATCATTTGCACGAATCCGCCGGACGATCCCGCGCGCGCTTCGCCGCGTCGGATCTCCTGAAACTTTCAAAACGCCGCAAAGGAAGGCCATTGCCATGACCGTCACGATCAAAGACGTAGCCAAGGAGGCCGGCGTATCGCCGTCCACCGTATCCAGAGTCATCTCCGGGCATCCCCGGATCAGCGCGGAGACGAGCCGCCGAGTCAAAAGAATTATGGAGGAGCTCGGCTACCATCCGAATCTGATGGCGAAAAGCCTCGTCTCCAGAACGACCCGCACGGTCGCGGTCATCTTCCCCAAGCCGGCCGAGGAGCTGCTTTTGAACTTCTTTTTCTACGAGCTGATCAGAGGCGTTCTCGCCCAATTGACCCGGGCCGGCTACGATCTGCTGATGGCCGGAGGCAGCAACGAACAGGAGGAGCTGGACACCGTCGCCCGATTGGTCAAGGGCGGCCGCATCGACGGGCTCATCCTGCTCTACTCCCGTTCCTCCGATCCGATCATCCAATTCCTGCGCAAGGAGAAAATACCGTTCGCGCTGATCGGCAGAAGTCTCGATTACGAGGACGTGCCGTCCGTGGATAACGATAACGTGCAAGCCGCCTACGACGCGACGAAGCATTTGATCGCCCAGGGCCAGAAACGGATCGGCTTCGTCAGCGGTCCCGCGAGACTGGCGA
This sequence comes from Cohnella cellulosilytica, assembly GCF_042431195.1. Lineage (NCBI taxonomy): Bacteria > Bacillati > Bacillota > Bacilli > Caryophanales > Paenibacillaceae > Cohnella > Cohnella cellulosilytica. The sequence goes on along the minus strand of NZ_JBHMDN010000055.1, from coordinate 302,102 downwards.
TGAGCCAGGACCGCCTGAGCGGCTACAAGAAGGCGTTGGAGGAGGCCGCTCTTCCGTTCCGGCCCGGTTGGATCGTCGAAGGGGAATTTCTGATCGAGAGCGGCTACCGCGCCATGGCTTCGATCATGTCCCAGCCCGAGCCTCCGACCGCCCTCGTCGTCATCGACGACGTCGTCGCTTTCGGCGTGCTCAAGGGCTTAAGCGAGCTGGGCTGCCGCGTTCCGCAGGACGTCGCGATCGTCAGCTTCAACAACATCGCTCTGGCGGAGCTTACGATTCCTCCGCTCAGCTCCGTGGACGTCGGAACCTACCAGCTCGGCTATACCGCTTCCCAGATGGTGCTCAATCTCATGAAGGAGATCGAGATCACGACCCGGCAGATCATTCCGCATCGGCTTGTCGTGCGCGAATCGTCCCTGCGGCCGGAAATGCCCGTCTGAACGGGCCCGCGCTTCGGTACTTTAAACCCCGAATAAAGTGATTTATACTAACATACAGACCATTTTACGATAAAGGCAACCGAACCCGTCGGATAACTGTGTGGAGGAGAGCGTTAATGAGCCATTATCATCCCTTAACCGAACAAGAAGCGATCGAAGTTGCGCGCGGCATTGCCGGCGTATTCGGTCCCGAAGGCGAGCTCGGCTGCCGCGAGATCGGCGACGGCAATCTCAATCTCGTATTCCATGTCAGTCAAGCTTCAACGGGCGCCGGTCTGATTGTGAAGCAGGCGCTGCCGTACGCCAAAGTCGTCGGGGAATCCTGGCCGCTGTCGCTTGACCGCGCCCGCATCGAGAGCGAAGCGCTGGGCATCGAAGCTCGGCTGGCGCCGGGACTCGTCCCGAAAGTGTACCATTCCGACAACGAGCTCGCGCTTACGGTTATGGAGGACTTGAGCAGCCATGTCATTATGCGGCAGGGGCTGATCGACGGCGGCGTCTACCCGCTGTTCGCCGGGCACATCTCGGACTTCCTGGCCGGGACGCTGTTCTTCACCTCGGACCTGGGCATGAACCAGCAGGAGAAGAAAACGCTGACCCGCTCCTTCGTCAATCCGGATTTGTGCAAAATTACGGAAGACCTCATTTTCGACCATCCGTATACGAATGCCGATACGAACAGCTTCGACTCGCACCTTCGGCCGGACGCGGAGCGTCTGTGGGCCGACGGGGAGCTTCATTTGGAAGTGGCGCTGCTGAGAGAGAAGTTTCTGACCCATGCGCAGGCGCTGCTCCATGGGGACTTGCATACCGGCAGCATCTTCGTCACCGAACAATCGACCAAGGTGATCGACCCCGAGTTCGCCTACTTCGGGCCGATGGGCTTCGACATAGGCGCGATTATCGCGAACCTGCTGCTCCACTATGCGGCGCAGGAGCACTGGTCGGCGGACGCCGCGTCCCGCAAGGAGCGCAGACAATATTTGATCGGCACGATCCGCGACATCTGGAACGGCTTCGAGCGGAAATTCCGCGCGCTGTGGAACGAGCGGGGCGTCGACCGGATCGCGAAGACGGCCGGTTACCAGGACGATTATATGCGCCGGCTTCTGCAGGATACGGCCGGTTTCGCCGGAGCCAAAGCCGTTCGCCGCATTGTCGGCCTCGCGCACGTCGCCGACATCGACAAAATTCCGGACGCGTCCGCGCGCGCGAAGGCGCAGAGATTGGCGCTCGCGATCGGCACGGCGCTGATCAAGCGCAATCGCCGGATCTCGTCCGTCGAAGAAATCATCGAGATTGCCGATTCCGCTTCCCGGGAATAACGCGGGACGGCGCCGCAGCGGGCAACAGAATCGAGAGGAGCAATAGATTCATGAGCAACGAACCGCAACAAGAGACACACGAAGTGCTGCAATCCTTAATCTGGGAGAACGACGCGTTGTCGCTGCTCGATCAGCGTCTGCTTCCGGAAGAGACCGTCTATTTGCGCTTGACGACGCCCCAGGACGTCTGGGAAGCGATCCGCGAGCTGAAAGTAAGGGGAGCGCCGGCCATCGGCATCGCCGCCGCATACGGCGTCGTGCTCGGCGTACGGGGCCTGTCCGGCAGCGCGGCCGACTGGGCGGCGGAAGTCAGCCGCCATGCCGAGCATCTGGCGACTTCGCGGCCGACCGCCGTGAACCTGTTCTGGGCGCTGGACCGGATGAAGGCGAGAGCGCAGGAGCTCGCCTCGCTCGGCATTGCGCCGGCGGAGGCGATTGAGGCGCTGCTGGATGAAGCGAAGCGAATCCAGGCGGAAGACGAAGAGACGAATCGGCTGATCGGCGAGCACGCGCTGACGCTGTTCAAGGATGGAATGGGCGTGCTGACCCATTGCAACGCCGGAGGCTTGGCGACGGCGAAATACGGCACGGCGCTCGCCCCGTTTTACCTGGCTTTGGAACAGGGCATCAAGCTGAAGGTGTTCGCGGACGAGACTCGTCCCGTCCTGCAGGGCGCGCGCCTGACCGCGTTCGAGCTGCAGCGTGCGGGCGTGGACGTTACGCTGATCTGCGACAATATGGCCGGGCATGTCATGTCCAAGGGCTGGATCCAGGCGGTGATCGTCGGCACGGATCGCGTCGCCGCCAACGGAGACGTCGCCAACAAGATCGGCACGTACGGCGTAGCCGTGCTTGCCCGGGCGCACGGCATCCCGTTCTACGTCGCCAGCCCGCTCTCGACGATCGATCTGTCGACGCCTACGGGCGCCGGCATTCCCATTGAAGAGCGCCACCCCGACGAAGTGACGGCCGGCTTCGGCAAGCGCACCGCACCGCAAGGCGTAGCGGTGTACAACCCGGCTTTCGACGTGACTCCGGGGGAGCTGGTGACCGCGATTATTACGGAAAAGGGAATCGTGACCGCGCCTTACGAAGAGAACCTGCGCAAGCTGTTCGAGTAAGCTCAGGAGGCGGCCTCCGCCATGATCCGGATCGCCTCCCGCCCGCTCATGCCTGCGGTAATTCCAAGCGCTTGCGCGGCGAAGGTGACCGATTCGAGAGGCGCGTCCAGCAGCTGCTCGATCGTTCTGACCCCAACGGCCCGGCCCGCGATAATTCCGCGCTCCTTCAGCCGCTCATTGAGCAGGCCGACGTCCAGAGCGCCGCACATAATGTATCCGGGACCGGCCGTCACGGCCAGCAGCGTCGTTTTCGGCAGCAGCACTTCGACGCCGATCGCCGTCCATTCCCCGACCTGCAGCGGAATCACCTTAACCATGCCCATCACCTCCCCGCTCAGGCATAGATGCTTAAATTAAAATATGCGCATATCGAAATATTTTTCAGGGCATTTAGACCCATCCCCCTATATTGGGCGTCCATCTCGTGGTATATTGGGAACTAGGACATGGTTTTATCGAACTACCCAAGGCAACGGAGGCTTCTTCATGAGTGATACCCATCCGAATTCCGACGACTCCCATTCTTTTCTGGTGGAATTCAATATTTCTTCCTCGAATCGGGGAGAGGCTTTGAAGCAGCTGCTGCTGCAGCTGAACGACGCAAATTTCGAACATTATCGGATCGTAACGAATCCCCGGCCCGGAGCGACCCCGACGCCTGCGAAGCCCCGGTCTTCTCCGGCGGCTGTCAGGAAGACGGCTCCCAAAGCCTCCGATCCCAATCCGTTGGAGCTGCGCATTCGTTTCTTCATCGAGAACAACAAGCTGATCCGGATCAACATAAACAAAGGACGCGGCGTCAAGCTGAGCATCCCTTGCCGCGTGTTAAACTACGATTCAGACAAACAGCTCCTTACCGTGTACCATGTGGACGAGAAACAGGTCTATACCTTCGGCCTGAACGAGATTGACGATTTCGTGGAATAAGCCTGGCCGGCTGAAGGGTTAAAGCCGTCTATGAAGATCGGCGGAACATGAATGTCGGGGACGATTCAATCCACAAAAAACTCGCATGGGGCTTGTCGCTCCCGTGCGAGTTTCTTTTTGGCATCGCGCCTATTTTTCATCGAAATCGAACACGAAGTCGTCGTCGGTCATCGCTTCCACGTGAATCGTCCTTACATAGCCGTTCCCCTTCTTCGAGAAGAAGTCGTGCTGCTTCGTCCGCGTGCTGATGCCGTTGAACACGATCGGATTAACGTCCTCTTCGGGGAATACCGGATCGAAGCCCATGTTCATGAACGCTTTGTTCGCGTTGTAGCGGACGAATTTCTTAACCTCTTCGGCAAGTCCGATCGCCGTATACAGCTCGTCGGTGTACTTCTCCTCGTTCTGATGCAGATGCATGAGCAGTCCGTACAGCACCTCGTAAGCTTCCTTCTGCTCGTTCTCGTCGAGCTTGGCGTATACTTCCTGCGCCAGCACGCCCACGTAAAGTCCATGAATGCTCTCGTCGCGCAGGATGAGATCGATGACCTCGCCGCTGCTCGTCATTTTCCCCTGTCCGGCCAGATAGAGCGGGTAGAAGAAGCCGCTGTAGAACAGGTAGCTTTCCAGCAGCACCGACGCGCCCATTGCCAGGAACAGGCTGCGCGGCGAATCGATATGGTTGTAATACTGCACGATCGTATCGGCTTTCGTCTGCAAATACGGATTCGCTTCGACCCAGCGGAACACGCCGTCGATCTCTTCCGTCGATGCCAGCGTCGTGAAGATGCTGCTGTAGGACTTGGCGTGAATCTGCTCCATCATCGCCATGAAGCCGAGCACCGCCTTGCGCTGCAGCCCGTCGACATGATCGAGAATTTTCGGCATGCCGACGCCGCCCTGTACCGTATCGAGCAGCGTCAAGCCGCCAAGCACCTTCATGTACAGCTCGCGCTCCCGATCGCTCAGGTTCATCCAATCCATTTTATCGTCCGAGAGCGGAATTTCCTCGTCCGTCCAGAACTGCATAATGTTCTGATTCCAGAACGTAATCGTAAAATCGTCGTCGGGACGATTCCAGTTCACCGCTTTTAACGCGCACATATTTTGTCGTCCTCCTGATTTCCGCCGCTCGAAAGCGCGATTCGCCCCTTATACCGAGCAGGTTACGCACTCTTCCACGGAAAGGCGGTTCGTGCGCGTATAATAGAGAGATTTCAAGCCTTTCTTGGCCGCGTAGACGTAATAACGGGACAGCTGGCGCGTCGTTACGTCGCTGTTCACGTGAAGGACGGTCGAGATGCCCTGGTCCACGTGCGGCTGGATCTCGGCGATCAGGTCGATCACCTTGAACTGATCCATTTGATAGGCCGATTTATAGAAGAAAATGTTGTCCTTGCTCAAGAACGGCATCGGATAATACGTCGTCGAGTTCGCGTAAGTGCGGGTCTCGATCGGCTCGACGATCGGCATCACGCTCGAGGTCGCGTTCTGGATGTACGAGATGCTCTGCGTAGGCGCGATCGCCAGCCGGTATGCATGGTACAGCCCGTGTGCGGCCACGTCGGCCTTCAGGCCCGCCCAATCCGCGGGAGACGGAACGTCGATGCCTGCGAACAGCTGCTTCACCCGCTCCGTCGCCGGACGGTAGTCCGTCGTCAAATAACGATCGAAATAAGTGCCCTTGGCGTATTCGGAACGCTCGAAGCCCTTGAACGTTATGCCCGTGTCCCTGGCGATCTCCATGCTCTTCTCGAGGGAATGAAAATTCATCATCATGAAGAAAGTGCGGACGAAATCGCGCGCTTCCTTGCTCTCGTAAGCGATCTTGTTCTTGGCCAGATAGCCGTGCAGGTTCATCGCACCGAGGCCTACGGAATGCAGCTCGGCGTTCGCCTTGGCGACGCCCGGAGCGTTGGCGACCGTCGTCATGTCGCTGACCGCGGTCAGTCCGATTATGCCTTCGTGCACCGATTCTTTGATCTTGCGCGTATCCATCACGTTGGCGATATTCAAGGAAGCGAGATTGCAGCTAATATCTCTGCGGATCGTATCCGGCTCGAAATAATCGCCGATCTCGGACGTCTCCTGCAGTTGGAAGATTTCCGTGCACAGGTTCGACATCTTGATGCCCCCGATGTCCTTCAGCGCGTGGGCGCGATTGGCGTTGGACTTGTTCATCATATAGGGATAACCGGACTCGAGCTGCGTCGTGGCGATCTTCACGAGCATGTCGCGCGCGCTCATGACCGCTTTTTTCTTCACCCGATCGTCGGCAAGCAGCGTCTCGTACATCTCGTCCAGGTCCATATCGTCCAGATGCCGGCCGTAGTGCTTAAATACCGTATAAGGAGCGAAAACGTGCAGCGTCTCGTTCTTCTCGGCGAGCTGGTAGAACTTATCCGGCACGATCAGGCCGATCGACAGCGTCTTGAGGCGGGTTTTCTCGTCCGCGTTAATCTTCTTGCTGTCGAGGAACTCGATGACATCCCAGCCGAAAATGTTGTAGTAGCCCGCTCCGGAGCCTTTGCGCTGCCCCATCTGATCGGCGTAGGAGAACGCGTCCTCCATCAGCTTCAGCACCGGCATAATGCCTTTGGCGGCGCCTTCCACGCCTTTGATCGTCTCGCCGCGCCCGCGGATCTTCGACAGGTTGACCGCCACGCCTCCGCCGATTTTGGACAGCTGCATGCAGGTTCCGAGCACGTAGTTGATCGAGTTGAGAGAATCGTCCGTCTCCAGCAGGAAGCAGGACACCATCTCCCCTCTTCGGCTCTTGCCCGCGTTCAGGAACGTCGGCGTTGCCGGCTGCAGGCGCTGCTCCATCATGGACGCCGCCAGGGCGCGGGCCGCGTTGAAGTTCCCTCTCGCCAAATTCAAGGCCACAATCGAGACCCGGTCGGGAAAATGCTCGAGATACCTCGTCTTGTCGTCCGTCTTGACGGCGTAATCGGTGTAGAACTTGGAGGCGGCCATATACGATTTGAATTGGAAGCGATAGCTGTGCGTCAAGTCGTAGATCCGGTCGACTTCCTCTTCCGTGTAGCGCTCGTAGACGTTCTCGTAATAATTGTGCTCCAGCATATAGCGAACCTTCTCGCGATGGCTGGCGAATGGGACGCTCTTGCGGTAGACGTCCTCCATGAATTCCGCGACGGCTTCGCGATCCTTATCCAATTGGAAGAAGCCTTCCGTATCTCTTTGCATCAGCAAGTTGTTCAGTTCAATATGACGCAACTGCGCCCACCTCCTCAACGAATCGCTCTACGTCCTTCGTCGTGCCGGACAGCTCGAACTTGCTGATAACGGGCACCCCGTACATCTCGGCGATGCGGTCCGCGCTCAGCGCGAAGCCCGTTCCCCAGTTGCGGTTGCCGCTTGCGGATACTCCGCGGAGCTTCCGGTGGTTTTTCTTCAAGAACGAAGCGACTTTATCCGGCACTTGCCCGAAACCCGTCGTATACGTAATGAGAACGAAGGGCTGATCGAGATCCATGGACTCCTCGATTTGCACCGATGGAAGCTTTAATTTCTCTACAAACCTCCGTACGTTACCCGTCCTGGAATCATAGGCGATCAGCATCCCAATCATTCTCCCTTCGTGGAATCGAACACAATATGTATAGCGGTATTACCCAATTTATATCAAGATATTGTGTCTGTCAAGGTGAAAGATGACCTATTGACAAATGCCGATCATTGGCTATTTCATGCGAAAAAACAAAGAAAAAGGCCGTCCCGCACGCAGGGACGCACCCGATTGTCGATATGAAAAAACAGGCCGCTATCTAATGATAATTGGGCAGCGCGGGACCGTTAAGCTTCTCCGACAGCAGCCCCTGAGCGCCCGCGCTGGACAGCGGAGGGCTGCCGAAATACCCCTGCATCTCGTCGCAGCGATGAGAACGCAGGAAGTGCACCTGGTCCTTCGTCTCGACCCCTTCGGCGATCACCTGCATTTGCAGGTTGTGCGCCATCGAAATGATCGCCGCGACGATCGCCGCGTCGCTCGGGTCCTGCTCGATGTCCCTGACGAAGGAACGATCGATTTTCAGGCGGGCGATCGGCAGGTTTTTCAGATAGTGAAAGGAGCTGTACCCCGTCCCGAAGTCGTCGATGCTGATGTTGACCCCGAGATCGATCAGCTCTTGCAAATACTGCGAGGCCCGTTCGACGTCCATCGTCATGCTCTCCGTGATCTCGAGCTCCAGATAACGCGGGTCGAGGCCGGTCTGGCGCAAAATTTCGGAAATTTTGCCGGTCAAATTTTGCTGCGAGAACTGTCGAAGAGAGAGATTGACGGATACCGGGATGCTGAGCAGTCCCTGGTCCTGCCACGCTTTGTTCTGCCTGCAGGCTTCCTCGATGACCCATTCGCCGAGCGGCAGAATCAGGCCGCTTTCCTCCGCCGCGGGGATAAATTCGGCCGGGGAGACGAGCCCGCGCTCGGGATGCTGCCATCGAACCAGCGCCTCCATGCCGACGATCTGGCCGGAAGCGAGGTCGTATTGGGGCTGATAGTGCAGCACGAATTCCTGGTTTCTGAGCGCGCTGTGCATTTCATGCTGAATCGTCAGCTTCTCGATCGCGATATGATCCATATCGCCGGAATGCAGCATATAGTCGTTCTTGCCGTTTACCTTCACCCGGTGCAGGGCGGTATCCGCGCGCTTGAGCATCGTGGCCGCGTCGTCCGATCCGTCCGGACTTACCGAGACGCCGATGCTGACCGTCACGTGCACCGGCACGCCGTTTAACTCGAACGGCTCCTTCAAGACGGACATCAGCTCGTCAAGCCGCGCGGACACTTCGTCCGCGCTCTGCATCGAATCCAGGCAGGCGGCGAATTCGTCGCCTTCCATGCGCGCAAGATCGCCCGGAACGGACAAGCTGCGACTGAGCCGCTCCGCGATCTGCAGCAGCAGCATGTCCCCGAAATCGCGGCCGAAAGACGCGTTGATCAGCTTGAAGTGATCCACGTCGATATAGCAGACGGCAAGCGGCCTTCCGCTCTCGCGGGCCGCCCGCAGCCGCCCTTCCAGCAGACTCATGAAAAACTGTCTGTTCGGCAGCCCCGTCATATCGTCGTAATAGGCCATATAGCGTATGCGCTCAAGCGAGCGCTTGCGGTCGCTGATATCTTCGATGAACACGAGAATGCCGATTGTCCGGTTTCTGCGGACGAGCGGCGAAGTATGAATGTTCAGATCGATCGCATGTCCTTGCTTATGTATAACCTTGATTTCGGTGGAGCAGACTTCCCCCTGGAGCGTCCGCTGAAACACAAGCCGCGTCCGCCCTTGGGAGCTGTCGGCCAGCATCGTCTCGAACGACTTGCCGTTCAGCTCGTCCTTGCCGTATCCGACCATATCGGAAGGATCGCGGTTAATGTCCAGAAATCGCCCCTGCCGGTCGATGACCGCGAATGCGATCGGGCTGTGATTGTACAGCGAATTCAACAATTCCCACTGATAAGCAGGACCCGCATGCTTGGTCCGATAACGTTTGCGCGAGAAGATCCAGCCTAATGAAGCGGCGCTTGCGGTCAATGCTGCAACGCCGGCGATCCCCGCCAGCCAAAGTCCGTCGTTGGACCATCCGTTCACGAGGCTACGTCCTTCCTCCGCCATGGGCAACTAATTACTGGAACAACATTTCTATTATAGTTCAAATGGCGCGAATTTGTAGGCCATATTTTACCTTTTTTTATCGTTGCGCGCGGCCAGCGCCAGGCAGATCCAGCCCGCGATAAACGCAACGCCCCCGAGCGGCGTAACGGCTCCGAGAATTTTGACCCCGCTGAGCGCGAGAACGTACAGGCTGCCGGAAAACAGCACGATTCCGGCGACCAGCAATCTGGCCGCCCAGGCGGCCATTTTAGGCGAAGGAAGCCGATCGATCAGCAAGGAGACGAGCAGTATGCCGATCGAGTGAAACATATGGTACTGCACGCCGGTATCGAAGACGTCCATCATGTCCGCCGTTAACCGGTCCTCCAAAATGTGGGCGCCGAAAGCGCCTATCGCCACAGAAAGCATAGCCGCGATGGCGCCTATTTTTGTATACTTATTCATGCGGGGTTTAATCCTCCTTGGATTTGGACAGCATTTCAACATCTATCATATCCTGAATGAGGTGGAAAGTCATGAACGAACCGTTCGAAAAAGATGAACAATTTGCGAACCGCCCGCCCTTCTCCCCGGTCGAGGGGCACAGCTATCAGCCGCTCAAGCACAGCGGACTGGGAATCGCCTCCTTCGTGCTGTCGCTTGTCGGCATCGTCTCCTTCGTCATTTTGACGATCGTCATCATGTCTCTGATGTTCCAGGCTATCGACATCACGCAGTTTATCGACGAGAACGGCAATCAGCTGATGACCGAACAGGAGATTCTGGACAAGTTCCAGCCTTACATCGGTTACCTGGTTCTCTACCCGCTGCTGATCCTCGTCATCCTGGTCGGACTCATCCTCGGCATCGTCGCCCTGGCGCGTCCCGGCTACAAGAAAGTGTTCGCGATACTCGGAACGGTGTTTAACGGCCTTCCTCTCCTGTTCGTTGCGCTGCTGTTCCTGGTCGCCCTTGCCGGCTCTTAAGCGCGGACGCGAATAAGGGACTGCCCCATAAATAAAAGAGTCGTACCGATCATCTTGTACGACCTTACTTAGGGCGCAGTCCCTTCCACAGCTTCCACAGGCATTCCCGAGCCGGGGATGCCTTTTCTCTTTCTCCTTATTCCCGAACGACGCGAACGCCCGCAGGAAAATCGCATTCCCATTCGCCGTTCCGATATTCGAGGCGGATCGCCCCCGAACGGACGCGCAGCTCCAGCTTGCAGTGCGTCCAGGACGCGGGGACACGCGGCGAGAACGCAATCTCCGTCCAGCCGGGCTTCGCCGGCCGAAGGCCGATGATCTCCTCGATCAACAGCGGGATCGGAGCGCTCGCCCAGGGGTGGCACAAGCTCGTGTTCCATTTCTGGTCCTTGCCCCAGGCCTCGAAGCAAGCCGTCGCCCCCTCCTTCAGCATATTGCCCCACGAATGCTCGTCCTCCGAGGACATCAAGTCATAGATCAGCGCATGCTCGCCCGCCCGCGCCAGCGCCCGCAGCACGAAATACGAGAAGTAGACGCCGCAAGCGAGACGTTTCTTCCTCATAAGGCCGACGATGCTCGGCACGGCTTCTTCCGGCGCCAGATCGAACAGCAGCGGCAGCGCGTTGGCATGCAGCGCATGGTGGCGGCTCCCTTCCGCATCGACGAACAAGCCGCAGGATTCGTCATAGAATGCGCGGACAAAGCTCCTCTGCAGCTCGGGCAGCCGATCCTCGCAGGCAATTCCCAACGCGTCGCGAATTTCGTTCGTCGCGCGAATACATCCGAGATAGAAGGCGTTGACGACGTTATGGCAGCCCGGCCCGACCGGCCTGGACAGGTCGAAGTCGTATCCGTCCCGCAGCTCTTGCGGCCAGTCTACCAGATTCCACTTGTCGAACACGTCGCGCAGCAGCCCGTCTTCCCGCTCATGCGATTCGAAATACGTCAGCAATCGCTCGGCGTACGGATACATCCGCTCCACGAACGCCAAGTCGCCGCTGTACCGGTAATACTCCAGCAGCTGCATCGGCCATTGCAGCGAGTAATCGGCGATTTCCTGCATCAGGTGGCCCGGCACGACGGCCATCAAGCCTTCGCATACGGAGCTGCTGCGCGCGAACTGTTCGATCGCTTTGCGGTACAAGCGCAAGTCGCCGCTAATCAACATATGGGAATGCCCGATGACCGTATTGTCCCCGAGATACTGCCCCTTCTCCCGGGTCGGGCAATCCACGTAATTCTCTTGCGCGCCGTACTTGACCCCGTTCTTGCAGATCGCGAAGATCCGGTTCATCCGCTCGTCCGAAGAAGCGAATCGGCAGCTCCCTTCGTCCAGCGGATAATGGCGAACGATCGCCCGGAACGAATCGGGCTGCAGCGCCTTCTCCGGTCCGCGCGCCTCGACGTAGCGGAATCCCTTGTAATCGAACGTCTCGAACGTATCTTCCCCGCCGGACAACGCCCAAGTATCGCGGTACAGGCAGTTGCAGCGAAGCTCGTAGCGAACGGACCGTCCGTCCGGCAGCAGCTCTTCGCCGGACAGAATCTCGACCTCTTCCCCGGCTTCCCCTCTCGCCTTCATCGTGAACTGACCGGTCAGCTCTTCGCCGAAATCGATCAAATAATGTCCGGGCGCAAGCCGCGCGACTTGGACGGGCTTCTTCTTGTACACGGAGAGTATCGGCGTCGGCTGCAGCGTAAACCTATAGTCCGCGTTCGGATGAACCGCGGCGTTCGGCCACGAGGCGTCGTCATAATCGGCAGCCGTCCATCTGCCAAGCGACAAGCGGGCATCCACCCGTTCCGTGAACTGAGTGTCGTAGCCAATCGCTTCGCCGGGCCGATTATCCGTTCCGCGAATCGCTTTCCAGGTTTCGTCGCTCTTCACGAGCAGCCGATCTCCCGCCCGGATTTCCGCGATCAACCCTTGCCGGTAATCGGCGCTATTGTAAGCGCGGTTCAACAGTCCCTGGTAATAGACATGAACGGCAATCGCATTGCGGCCCGGGCGCAGCGCATCCCGTATGTCCAGCCGGTTGTAATAATACTCCTCCGCGTCGCTCTGGGCGGGGCCTTGTCCGACGAACGCGCCGTTCACGTACGCCTTGTAATAATCGTCGGCCGTAATATCGAGATGGATCGGCCCTCCCTCGAGCGCTTCGCCTTCCACCTCGAACGTTTTTCTTGCATGCCAGTGATGATGGCGCAGCTTCGGATCATGCGCCGGAGCTTCCTTCACAGCCGTCTCCTTGTGAAACAGCAAGGGCTTCTCCAATCCAAGATAAGCCTCATCCGTCAACCATTCGGCAAGCCATTGTTTCGTCATCGTTCTCCCCGCTCTCCTGAATCGTACGACAGCCCGGCCGCTGCCGTGCCGCACGATTGCGATTGTTTGCGATATTCGCCCGGCGTGACGCCGACGATCTTTTTGAACACCCGGTTAAAAGAGAAGGTATAGAGATAGCCGACCTCAAGCGCCACTTTGTGGATCGGCGCGTCCGTCGACCGCAGCAGCTCGATGGAGCGCGCAATGCGAATTTTCGCCAGATAATCGACGAAGTTCTCGCCGAACGCTTCCTTGAACATGCGGCTCATGTAGCTCTGATTCATCTGGAACTGCTCGCTTAACAGCCCCAGCGACAGCTCCGGTACGTTCGCGTGCTCCTCGATATACGCCTTCACGCGCCGGATCGCTTCCTGATTGTTGCGCGCGGCGCGAAGCTTCTCGATTTGCTCGGCCGCGGCCCGCATATGCCGCAGGAAAAGCGCGCCGATTTCCTCCACGGACGCGTACTGCCGCAGCTCGTTCTTCATCTGCGATTCCGCTTCGTCCCAAATCTCCTTGGAGGCGGCCGGCAGCTCGGAGAACGCATTGGACAGGTTAAATAAGAAATACGTCATAATGTGATCCACATCCTGCCTGACGGTCAGGCGCTGCGCCACCTCTTCCAGAAAGCGGACAAGTTCGGCCTCCCATGCCCGATCTCTTCTCTTAAAGCCGTCGACGATAAGATGGACGGATTTGAGATAGTCAACCGCGCCGCCGCGTCCCCGCTGCAGCACTTCCGAGTAAGCGATCGTCGCATTGCCGTCCACCGGCTTCTCCCGCAGCGCTTTTCCCGCTTCGTCGAACGAAACGGGAACGCCGTCCCAATCCGCGGCGCCGCGCCCGATGCCGACGGACACGGTATAATCCAGATTCTCGTCGATCCATTGCCGAATCCTCTCGCACAGAGAGACGATGCCCGAGTCCGAATCGTCCCCCTCTTCCCCGCATTGGAGCAAGACGGTGAGCCGCTCCGGTTCCAGCCATTCGGACCAGACGTCGACGCCCGCTTCCGCGCCGATTTCCTGCACGACGCTTTCGATTACGAATCGAAACAAATATTGATCGCGGGAGTTATATTTCTCGCATATGCCGGCATATTGGTGAATTTCAAGCAGGGCGACATACCGTCTGCGGAACGCGGTCTCCAGCCGCAGCTCCGTCATTTCCCGCTCCCACGTCTGCCGGTCCATGGCGCGTTCTCCGCCGACCCATTCGGCGAACAGCTGCCTTCTGCGGTACAGCAGATTTTCCTTATGCGCGTCGCTGTACTGGTTCGCGGCCTCGATCAAATGATCGACCATGCTCTCGATAAACCGCGGATTGTCGCCGACGAGTTCCGGAAGCTCCTGCGACTTGGCGCGGGAATACTGCGTAATGCGCAGCAGAATGCCGTCGATCGGCGAAGTATACTTTCTCGCGAACAGGACGATCATGATCGTCCCCAGCAGGACGGCAAACAGACCGACAACGATCCAGCCGTAATAAAATTCGTTGATGAACCCGTACGGATAAGCGCTCCGCAGCCCGCTGCGAATTTCCCAGCCCGCGTAATCGGAACGGATGACGGACAGCTCGTCTCCACCGCTCTCCCCGGTCGTCAGGATCACCTGGTCCTCCCCGTCGCGAACGGTGAGATAGCTGATATCTTGCGTGGTCATTTTGCTCACCATCGCCCTGAGCGCCTCCGTGGAGACGTTCACCACCAAGAAGCCGTCCGCGGTCGACAGCAACGGCACTCTCTTGACCAGGGACACGACCGGCACCGAGATGCGATTCTCGGCGAACAGCCGATAGTCGCGAACGCCCGTCCAGGTGTACGGGATATCCCCCTCCGTCAGCTGCCGGACGAAAATATCGTCCCCGAAATATTCGTTGGGCAGCAGCGCGCTGGTGCTTAACACCTTCCGATCGGCGATCCGGTAATAGTAGATGGAGTCGATCATCGGAAAGTTCAACTGCAGGCTGCGCAGCTTCTCGGATACCCGGCTGTAGAGAAGGTGCTCGTTCATTCCCGGCAAACTGTCCGGGTACAGGAATCTCTCTATATCCTCGTTGGCGTTAATTTCCCGAATGACGATGAGATTGATGTTCTCCAATGTGGATTCGATCGTTTGCATGACATGCTTGGCATACGTTTCGCTGGATTGCGCCATTTGCGAATTCGCCATCTGGCCGATCGTCATGAAGAACACGAATCCCAAAAAAACAATGACCAAATAAAAGATCGGCAAATAAGCGGACAGCAACCGGCTAAACCAGGATTTTGATTTCACGAGACCGCCCCCGTAAGGACAGAAAATCCTATCGGCGGCAGTAGGCGGCCGCCGATAGGACAACTTCTGGTCCATTCGACTACTAGAATACCATGCTGTACAAGTCGTCCGCGAACACCCAGGTGTCTTTATTCTCTTGATACCACTGGGCATACCATTGTTCAAGCTTCGCCCCGCCCGACTTCGTCCACAGATCCTGCGCCTCGGTCAACGCCTGCTCCGTCGTATAGCCGCCGCCGCTCACGATCGCCTTGCCCAGCAGGTCTGAAATCGGCGTATTCGTATTGTTGGCGATGAACTGCAAGTCGTTCGGAAGACCCGGCATATACTGACCGTGCGTGATGCTTGGAACCGGACGCTCCTTGGAAATGTACAATTCGCGCGCCTTCGTCATCATGTCGTACACTTCTTTGTCGAGCGGCTTCGACTGATCCAGGTCCGTCAAATACTTGTCGTACTCGTTAATCAGATATTGACCGCCCAGCATCCGGAAATCTCCGAGCCAACTGACTTCCTTGTCGTACTTGTCCTGGTCGAGGATGACCTCCGTCCCGTCCTCCATCTTGTAATGGACATCCGGCAAGCCGTATTTGAACGTATGAATCGTCGATTCGGCGCTCATGAAATCTACGTATCTCATGACCCCTTCCGGCGACTTCGCCTTGACGTTCACCACGCCGCTCATCTGGATCGGCGGATTAAACTCCGGACTGAACCGGCCGTATTCGCTGCGCGGGAACGCAAGGATCGCAAGCTTGGCGTCCGGCACGTTCTTCTTCAAGGTTTCGTAATTGTTATAGACTTGCACGACATTGCCCGAATACGCGAACAAGCCGACTTTGCCGGATACGAAATCCTGCAGCGATTTCTCTCCGTTCTTGTCCGTCAAGTAGTCCTTGTCCACGAGCCCTTCGTCGAACAGGCGCTTCTTGTAGGCGGTCGCGGCTTTCACCCGTTCCCAATCCTTGACCATGACGCCGTCCTCGATAACCCAGCCGGTATCCTGGAAGGCCGTGCTGATCCAGCCGGCGCCGCTCAAATTCGTGCCGTACGTATCCGGCTTGCCGTTGTTGTCCGGGTCGTCCTTTGCAAACGCCTTCATGACCTCGAACGCTTCGTCCGTCGTTTCCGGTGCCTTCAGGTTCAGCTTCTCCAGCCAATCCTCGCGAATGAACAGGAAGGTCCCGGGGATATAGCCCAGCACGCGCCCGAATTCGTAAATCTTGCCGTCGGATTTCGTGCCGAGCGTGCGAAGAAGCGGGAACTTCTCCATGAGCGCTTTATATTCGCCGCTCTTCTCGATCATATCGTCGAGCGGGATAATCTGCTTCTGCAAGTAGAGCTGGTTCCGGAAATCGGCGTCGTATTCGAGAATCAAATCCGGCGCGTCGCCCGCCGCCAGCAGCGCGTTATACTTCACCACCGACTCCCAACGCGGCACCGGCGAATACGTAACCTTCACGCCGGACTCTTCGTTCACCCACCGGGTCCACAGGTTATCGACGATCGTGCCCGCCTCCGGCGGCACATTCCCGCGGTCGTACATCGAGACGGTGATCGCGGGGACGGCCGGCTGTCCCTCGCTGCCGCTTGGTTTGGCGCTTCCGCCAACGCCCCCGTTGCCTTCATTCTTCGAACAGCCCGCGAGCGCGACACTGGAAGCGAGCGCGGCCGTCGCGGCGAGCATTCCCGCTTTTTTCAATACCCGGGTACTTTTCAAGAAATAACCTCCTCGTTTAATTGTAAATGACGGCGCCCGCTCAGGGCTACCCTTTAATCGCGCCGATCAGGATGCCTTTCAAGAAATACTTCTGCAGGAAAGGATAGACGACAAGCATCGGCAAAACCATGACAATAACGCCGGCCGACCGGATCGATACCGGGGTCAGGCTAGTGAAATCCTCGGGCGACAGATTGCCGATCTCCTGCATCAGCTGCTGGCTTTGAATCATCTGCTGGACCAGCACCGCCAGATTGTGTTTGTCCGGCGAATGGATGAACAGCATGACGTTAAAGAACGCGTTCCAATGTCCGACCCCGTAGAACAGTCCGAGCGCCACGAAGACCGGAAGGGACAGCGGCAGGAAAATCCGCAGCAGCATCCGCCACTCCCCGCAGCCGTCGATTCTGGCCGCTTCCACCAGCTCGTCGGGAATCCCGACGAAGAACGTGCGAAGCACGAGCATGTTATACACGCTGACCAGACCGGGAAACCACAGCGCGCCGTACGTATTGACCAGACCGAGCGACTTGACGAGCAGGAAGCCCGGAATCATGCCGCCCGAGAACAGCATCGTGAACACGATCGCAAGCGTAAAAAAACGCCGGCCGTACATCAAATTTCTGGACAAAGGGTAAGCGCACAGCAGGGTGAACAACAGGTTCAGCGCCGTACCGACCGCCATAATCTCGAAGCTGTTCAACGTTGCGCGGACGATGTTCGTGCCGCTCGCCAGCTTCTCGTAAGCCATGGCCGTCAGTCCGCTCGGCCAGAAGCTTACGGCCCCCGACGCGATGGCCGACTGATCGCTCAAGGAAAGCGCGAGCAGGTGAACGAGCGGCAGGATGCAGCTTAGGGCAAAGAGGGACAGCAGCGCGGCATTGATCCCGAAAAACACTTTATCTCCGATGGAATCTCTCATTTCGTTCTCCTCCCGTTTCTACCAAAGTCCGTGACCGAATCGACGAGCAATGCTGTTCGCGGTCAGGACGAGGATGAGACCGAGGAGCGATTCGAACAATCCGAGCGCCGTCGCCAGACTGAATTGGCCGCCGTTGATTCCCGATTTGTAGCTCCACGTCGAGATCACCTCGGAGACGCTGGAGACGACGGAATTTTGCAAAACGTACACTTGGTCGAAGCCGACCTCCATAATGTTGCCGATCGAAAGAATCATCAAGATGAAGATGACCGGACGGATTGCGGGCAGCGAGATGTGCCACAGCTGTCTCCATTTGTTCGCCCCGTCCAGGCCGGCGGCTTCGTACAGCGCTTGGTCGACCCCCGATAACGCGGCCAGGTAAATGATCGAGCCCCAGCCCGCCCCTTTCCAGATGCCCGCGCCGACGAAGATCGACATCCAGGAACCCGTATGATAGAGGAAAGCATAAGGCTCGCCGAACAAGCGCTGCACGATATAGTTCACCGCGCCGGTTTCCTGCGAGAAGATCGTGACCACGATTCCCCCTACGATGACCCAGTTCAGAAAATGAGGCAAAAATACCGCCGTCTGCACCGTCTTCTTGAACCAACGCGCCCGCACCTCATGGATCATCAGGGCGATCAGGATCGGAAAAGGAAAGCCGACGACGATCTGCAAAGCGCTGAGGACGAAGGTGTTGCGTAAAATATTCAGCGTTAACGGATACGTAAACAGCATCTCGAAATGGTCGAGCCCGACCCACGGGCTGCCCCAGATGCCGTCGGTGAAGTTGTAATTTTTGAACGCGATCGCGAGCCCCGCCATCGGGAAGTACCGGAACACGAGAAAGTACGCGATAATTGGCGTAAACATGATGAACAGCGGAACGTTCATCTTTAATCGCGCGATGTCGAAGCGCCGGCGCGTCCGTTCCATGCCGTCCATGTCCATGCAGTCCCTCCCTTTGTGAATGTCGTTAGAGATGGTTGCAACCAGTTCCCATGTTAGGCACTCCTCATTTTTCCTGCAAGCAGCACTTTTTTTCGGGAGACACACTTTTTGATCGATTTGAAAATTCCGCCGGGCTGCCCGGGCGTTTCCGGCTGAAGACCTTTGCGGCGAGCGCGAAAGTCAAATATTGTGCGCGATTCAAAAAATGAGCCGCATGCCCGCCGGCCCAGCCGTGAAATAGCAAAAAGCGCCAGCTCCCGGAAAAAATCCGGAAAATGGCGCCAACGCTTATTTTCGGCTCCTGCCTACGGATATCCACCCGCACATTCATAGTCCGCCTTCGGATGAGCCATCTGACGGCAGCGAGGGTGTGTATGCATACACGCCCTAGGCTACTTCACGATAAACTTCGTGCGGCTGTGGCCTTCCTTCGTCTTGCTGACTTCCAGGACGGCCGGGAACGCCAGCTTCAATTCCTGCACGTGCGAGATGACGCCGATCATGCGGCCGGACCGCTGAAGATCGACAAGCGCGGCGATCGCCTTGTTCAGCGAGTCCTCGTCCAACGAGCCGAAGCCTTCGTCGATGAACATCATCTCGATCGTCACGCCGCCCTGGTACGCTTGGATGACGTCGGCCATGCCGAGAGCGAGGCAGAGCGAGGCGTTAAACTTCTCCCCGCCGGACATCGACTTGACGTCGCGATTCTGTCCGGTGTAGGCGTCGTATACGTCGAGACCGAGCCCGCTCTGCTTGCCGCGCGATTCCAGCCGGTCGCTTCGCTCCAATCTGAACTGCCCGTTCGACAAGTCCGTCAGCCGAACGTTGGCCGCATGCAAAATCTGCTCGAGAAACTCGATCAAAATGTAGCGCTCGAACGAAATTTTCAGCGGATTGTCGCCTTTGAGCATTTGATAAATATCCGCGACCCGCTGCTGGCGCTGCTCCAGTTCGCGGAATTGCGCCTCGGCCTCGGCGATCGCGGCCAGCAGCCGGCGGGCTTCGCGCTCGTATCCTGCGGCCGCGTGCAGCTCGGCAACGACCTGCTCCAGGCGGCCTTTCCATTCGTCGAGCGCCGCTTGCAGGGCAGCCGTATCCGGTCGGACCTGGCCGCTCAAGTCGCCCTCCAGCTCGGCGATCTGCCGGCTCAAGGTCGTCACCTGCAAGCTGAACTGCTCGATGAGCGAAGCAAGGCGGGCGCGGTCGGCTTCGTCCATCTTGGCCGCGCGATAAGCGTCGGCCGCGCCGAAGCCGGCTTTCGCCAGCTCCTCGGCGAATCTCTCTTCCGTTCGCCGGCGCAGCTGTTCGGCCTCGTCCCGCCGGCTGGTCGCTTGAGCGGCGTTCGTCTTCTCCTCCACGTGCTTGGCCTGCGTGCTCTGCAGCCGACGCTGCGCCTCCAGCCAAGAGGCGTTCAAGCGCTCGACAAGCGCGGACTGCTCGCGATGACGGGCGGCGAGCCGGTCCGGGGAACGCAGCGGCTCGGGAACGCGCCTCAGCTCGCTCTCGAGCACGGACTGCTTCGCGCTTCGCTCGACCGACAGGCGATGCTGTTCGGCCAGCAGCCGCTCGCGCTCGGCTTGCAGACGTTCAAGCTGCGTCTCCAGCTTCTCGGCTTCGAGCCGGCGGCTTTGAACGGCCTCGGCCTGCCGCTTGCAGCGATCGGTCTCCTGCCGGACGCTCTTGCCCTCGGCCTCAGCTTGGGCCAGCTGCGCGCTCAGCGGCTCGCCCGTAATGCCGTACTCAGCGGCCAGCTCCGCCCGGCCGGTACGGCTGTCGCCGGCCGCGGCCGCCTGCGCCCTCGCTTCGCCCAGCTCGCCTTCGGCGGCGCGAAGCTTCTCCTTCGCCTCCTGAAGCTGCTCGCGCGTCGGGACGCTCGAAGCCGGAACGGCTTTGGCCGGGTGCGACTCGCTGCCGCAGACCGGACACGGCTTGCCGTCGTGCAGATGCCCGGCCAGCAGCCCCGCCTGCCCCTCCAGCCACAGCGTCTCCGCGCGGTCGTGCTCTTCCTTCAGCTTGGCCGCCGCGCGCTGCAGCTCCTCTTCAAGCTTGGACCAGCTCTCCAGCCGTTTGTCCAGCTCGTCCAATTCCTTCAACAGCTTATACTTGCTCCTTAACCGCTCGTAGCGCTCCAACGCTTCCGGCAGCTTGGCGGCCTCCGATTCCGCCAGCTTCAAGCCTTCGGCAACGACTCGCCGCTCCTCGCGAAGCCGTTCAAGCTGCAGCTCCGCCTCCGCTCGCCGCGCGGTTACCGCCTGCTCCTGCGCAGCCAAGCGCTCGACCTCGAGCCGGCGCTCGTCGAGCGTCCGCACGATCGGCTGCAGCTCGGCCAAGCGCGTCAGCCCGCGCTCCGCCTCCTTGCGCTCCTCGTCCCGCGCCTCCTCGCTCCGATAGCGCTGCTCCGCTTCCGCATGCGCGCGCTCGGCTTCGGCGGCGTCGCGCAGCTTGCGTTCGAGCTCGCCGCGCTTCTGCTCGGCCTGCCGCGCCGCCTCCGCCGCCTGCTCCTCGTACGGCAGCAGCCGCGCCGCCTGCTCGGCCAGCTTCAGCCGCCGCTCGCTCTCGTCCGCCTCGGCTTTGCGCTCCTCCAGCCGAGCGAGCTGCCCGCGCTTCTCCGCAAGCTGCGCGAACCTCGCCTCCAGCGCCAGCGCCTCCCGCAGCGACCGCTCGCTGTCCTGCAGCCGCGCTTCGAGCGCCGCCTTGTCTCGGCCGATTTCCTCGGACAGCGTTTCGTAATAGGCGATTTCCTGCGTCAACCCGTCCGATACCTGCGCCATGCTGCTGTATTCCTGAAGCAGCGTCGCCGCAAGCGCGCTCCCCTCCCGCTGTGGCAGCGATTGCTGCGCCTGCTTGGCGTATACGTCCTGCATCGCCTTCGCCTGCCTCAGCGCCTCCTGCAGCTCGCGGTTTTGCCGCTGGAACCGGTCCTCGATCTTCTGATACAGTCCCGTTCGGAAAATGCGCCGCAAAATCTCTTCCTTATTTTCCGTATCGGACGTAAGCAGCTTGCGAAATTCTCCCTGCGGCAGCATGACGATCTGTCCGAACTGCTCCCGGGTCAAGCCGAGCAGCGCTTCGATCCTGGCGTTCACGTCCGAGACGGTGAAGCGGTCGAGGCAGGGGACCTCTTCCCCTCCGGTTGTCTCGTACAGCTCCGCCTTGCCTCCGGTCTCGCTTTTGTTCGCGCCCCGGCGATGGGGCATCTGCCGGAATACGCGATACGTCCGCGCGCCGACCGCAAAATCATAATCCACCGACGTATGTACTTCGTCATCCGCGAAATGGCTCCGCAGCATCCGCGGCTCCGCGCGGTCCTCCCCGCTGGCGCTGCCGTACAGCGCGAAGCAGACCGCATCGAAGATCGTCGTCTTGCCCGCTCCGGTGTTGCCGGAGATGACGAACAGCCGCCGCTCCCCGAGCGCCGCGAAATCGATCGTCTCCGCGTCCCGGTAAGGGCCGAACGCCGTCATGCAGATTCGAATCGGCTTCATTCCGCTCCCCCTTCCTCGCGCAGGACGGCCGCGTACGCTTCCGCGAACAGCTCCCGCTTGTCCGAAGTCAGCGGCAAGCCTTTCACTTCCTGATAGAATGCCGCGAACAGCGCGACCGGATCGGCTTCCCTCCTGGCCGATCTGCCCGCCGCCTCGTCCGCGCCTTCCGCCCCGGCTGCGGCCGTCGTTCTGCGTTCGACGTGCAGCGCGTTCGGATACACGGCGCGAACCTTCTCCATCGGGAACAGCACCGGATTGTCGTTCAGCAGCGTCACGAACACGTAATCGTCGCATACCGGATGCCGCTCGAGCTCCTCGATCGGCGCGGCGATGCGGCGCATGTCGCGGCGGGGCTTCAGCTCCCTTTTCTCCGCCGATACGTTCCCTGCCCCATCCAGCTCAACGACGAAGAAGCCTTTGCGATGATTCTCCTCGGAAATCGAATATTTCAGCGGAGAGCCGGCGTAGCGGATCCGCTCGTCGCCGACGTGATGCGCCTGGTGCAGATGACCCAGCGCCGTATAATGAAAGCCGCCGAAATATTCGGCATGCACATGCTCCGCTCCCCCGATCGCCAGCGGGCGCTCCGATTGGCTCGTATTTTCCTCCGGCCTTGCGCCCGGCGTCACGAACGCGTGCCCGACGAACACGTGGCGCGCCGCGCCGTCCTTCCCCGCATCGATGCGGTCGACGATCGCCTTCATCGCGTCGTCGTGCGTGCGAATATTTTCATCCCCGAGTATGTAACGAACTTGAGCCGGGTCGGCGTAAGGCACGAGATGGAAATGGACTTCCCCGTAATCGTCCTTCAGCACAACCGGCTTGGGCTCGGCCTTGAGCTGGCCGACCAGGTGCAGCCCCCTCGCCTCCATGATGGCCGTGCCGAACGACAGCCTGTCCGGGCTGTCGTGATTGCCCGAGATCGCCAGCAGCGGCGTGTTCAGCCCGACGACGATGCGCTCGAACAGCTCGTCCAGCAGCTCGACGGCTTCCGTCGGCGGAATGGCCCGATCGTATAAATCTCCGGCGACGATCACCGCGTCGGGCCGCTCCTGCTCTATCGTTGCTATGAGCTGCTCCAGCACGCAGCGCTGGTCGTCCGTCATATAGACGCCCTGCACAAGCTTGCCCAGATGCCAGTCGGCGGTATGTATGAACTTCATGAGGCGTTGTCCCTCCCATGTCCCCGTAATGTCGCGACCGATCGCGCGAACCTACTATTATTGTAATCTATCGCCGGCCCGATTGCAGTTGGTAAAATGCGCTTCCGTCCCAAACCGACTTGTCCGAGACATGCATACACATCGTTTGGCCGAACTTGAATATATTGAGTAATACGTTCCTTTCCAAATTTGAAGCGATAGGGGGTTGCCCATGAATCATCCCTCGTTTATTTTATCCCGGGAAGACTGGTCGCTGCACCGCAAAGGCTATCAGGATCAGGCGCGCCACCAGCAGAAGGTCCGGGAGGCGATCAAGCAGAACCTGCCCGATCTCGTCTCCGAAGAAAACATCGTCATGTCCGATGGGCGCCAAATTATTAAAATTCCGATCCGCAGCCTGGATGAATACCGCTTCGTCTTCAACACGAACAAGAAGAAGCATGTCGGACAAGGAAACGGAGACAGTCAGGTCGGAGACGTGCTGGGCGTCGATCCGACGCCGGCCGGAGGCAAAGGGGAGGGCGCGGGCTCCGAGCCGGGCGACGATGTCGTCGAAGCGGAGATTTCCATCGCCGAGCTGGAGTCGATGCTGTTCGAGGAGCTGGAGCTTCCTTATTTGAAGAAAAAAGACAAACAGCAGATCGAGGTCAAGGACGTGCGGTTTACCGACGTCAGGCGCAAAGGCATCATGTCCAACATCGACAAGAAGCGGACGATTCTCGAAAACCTGCGCCGCAACTCGCGGGAAGGCCGCGCCGAGATCGGGGGGATCTCTCCCGACGATCTGCGGTTCAAGACGTGGGAGGAAATCGTCAAGCCGCAAAACAACGCGGTCATTCTGGCGATGATGGACACCTCGGGCTCGATGGGCTCGTTCGAGAAATATTGCGCCAGATCGTTCTTCTTCTGGATGAGCAGGTTTTTAAGGCGGCAATATGAAAAAGTGGACATCGTCTTCATCGCCCATCATACGGAGGCCAAGGAAGTCACCGAAGAGGAGTTCTTTACGCGCGGCGAGAGCGGGGGCACGATCTGCTCGTCGGCCTACGTCAAGGCGCTGGAGATTATCGACAGCCGCTATCCTCCGTCGCTGTACAACATTTATCCGTTCCATTTCTCGGACGGGGATAATCTGACGAGCGACAACGAGCGGTGCGTGCGGCTGATCAAGGAACTGCTGGAGCGGTCGAACATTTTCGGGTACGGGGAAGTGAACCAGTACAACCGGAGCAGCACGCTGATGTCGGCTTACAAGCATCTGGAGCACCAGCAATTCCTCTACTACGTCATCAAGGAAAAAGGCGAAATCTACAACGCTCTGAAGACATTTTTCCGGAAACGGGAAGCGGTGGGGTGAGCGCAGCCTGAAAAAGGGCCTGTCCCATAAGCCATAGAGGGGCAACCCTAAATGATCCATGTATTAACATGGCGATCTATCTCCTTCCGCTGCTGATATGGACATGAAATCGGGATGCCGGCCGACGGCTTAATCAACATCTTGATCGCTCTCCGCGTAGCCATATATTGACTTTACTTCTCCCGCTTCATCCCTCCGTATAAGTGACCCCCGCCATCCCTGTGAAGGAAGCGGGGGTCATACCATTAGGCAACGGGTTTATTCGTGCCTGCCCACAATGTCCGCCGCCGCCCGCATTTTGTCCGGATCGATCGGTTCGAGCGCCCGGCCGTTCCTCCTTACGCCGGTACCCATATGCACTTCCCTGACCTTTGTCTGTCGGATAAACTCGTCCAGCGACTCTACGCCAAGTCCGCTGCCGGCAAGAATATCCAAGGAACGTCCCTCGCTGAGCTTCGCCAGCTCCGCAATCTCCTCCTTGGCGTCCAGCGCGCTGGACTTGCCGCCGGAGGTCAAAATTTTGCGAATCGCCGGATAACGACTAAGCAGCTCCAACGCGGCGCGACGGTCTTCCAGCTCGTCGAAAGCGCGGTGAAAGGTGACCGCCAGCGCTCCCGTGTCGTCCAACAGCCTCTCCAAGGCGGACGTATCGATTTTGCCCTCCGCGCTCAGCATGCCCATGACGATGCCCGCCGCCCCGCTCTCGCGTATGATTCCGGCGTCGCGCGCCATAACCGCCAAGTCGTCCTCGTCGTAGCAAAACCCGTTCGCATGAGGCCGCAGCATGACGTTTACGGGAATGTCGACCGCCTTCACGACTTGCTCGATCAAGCCGATGCTGGGAGTCACGCCTCCTTCGACGATGCCCGAAATCAGCTCAATCCGATTGGCGCCGTATTCCTGAGCCAGCTTGGCGTCCAGTACGCTGGTTGCAATCACTTCCAAAATCACGCGGAGGCCTCCCTATCATTTCAAATCAAGTTAGTTTGGTCGGCACATTTTAAGCACGCACCACGGTTCCGTCGGCGATAATCGCGGCAGTCCGGCCGCTTTGGGCCATTCACAGCGCGGCGTCGGACACGAACACGAATCTTTCTCCTCTCGCCATCACATGCGTGCGCAGGCGCGGAAAATTGTCGTAGACGTAATCCACGAAATAACCCGGCCGTTCGGTATTTCCGGCAAACAGGTCGTAATGCATCGGTATGGTCAGTCCGAAGCCCGCCCGATGGGCCAGCTCGGCCGCTTCGCGATAATCCATGTTGCCTATAATACCTCTTCCCGTCCGGAAAGCGTCGCGTCCGTTAATGGGCAGCAGCGCCAGATCGATCCGTTCGGCGGCCACCCTTTCTGTCAATCCGTCGTAAATCACCGTATCGCCCGCATGGTACCAAGTCACTCCGTTGAGACGGACGACGTAGCCCGCATATTTGAAAAAGCCTTCGCCGTCTTTGTCCAACTGCTCGTGCGCCGCCGGAATCGGCTTGACGAAGAAACCGTCGTCCTCGAAGATGATCTTGTCCGTTTCCGCGCGGTACAGCCGCGCTTCGGATACGCCGCATTGCCGCATCTCCTCCAGACAGCAGTTGGGGGCAGCGAACCGTGTCCGCGAATTGGCGGCGGCCATGGCCCGAATCGTGTCCGGGTCCAGATGATCGTCGTGCTCGTGCGTAATCAGGCAGTAATCCGCGTTCGTAATCTGCTCCGGCCGCATCGGCGACGGAAACAGCCGCTTTAAGCCGTATCGGCGTTCCACCTCATCGTCGGCCAGCGCGAACGGGTCCACGTAGACGACCGTCGCTCCGCCCTTGACGATAAAGCTCGCCTGTCCGAGACTCCATACAGCCAGCATGCCGTAAGGAACCTTCGTGTCTTCGATTTCCTCGATCAGCTGTTTGTCCTCGTGAACGGTCTTTCGAATCGCGTTGCTCATCGTTGGTTCACCTCGTCGTTTGTCTCTTCCCGCTCCTCGTTCGGCACGGCAACTGATTGCAGTATGGCACGTCCGCAAAATCCTTGCAATCGTATTTTGCGATCTCGCCGACAGCTGCGGCGCCGCACCGCGTCCGAAGACGGAAGAGGCGAAAGAACGACGAACGGGGACTGTCCCATAAGCATAGCTAATTAAGATAATCGATAGACAAAGTAGGGGATGTTTCTCCTGGAGACTGCTCATGCGCTCTTGAAATCACGTTGTAACGAATTTACCCTTCCCCTTTCAGGCGCATGCCGCCTAACGGCCGTCCTTTTCTCCGATTCTCTCGTACAAATAGTCCACGATGTGCATCGCTTCCATCCGATCCTTCGCGCCGTGCTTCTCGATGCCGTGCTTCATCTGCAGCAGGCAGCCCGGATTGCTCGTCAGCAGATAGCGGGCGTTCGTCGCGTTGGCGTGCTCCATCTTGTGCTCGAGAATTTGCCCCGCCATTTCGGGCTGGGTAACGTTGTAGATGCCCGCCGAGCCGCAGCAGCGGTCCGAATCCTTCATCTCGCAGAAATGGGCGCCCGTCACTTGGTTCATCAGCTCTCTCGGCGCGGTCGAGCTCTTCATGACGTTGCGCAGATGACAAGAGTCCTGGTAGGTGATCGTCACCGGAGCGGCGGCTGCGGCGGCATCCGCTTCGACGAATTCGGGAATGCGGCCCTTCTCGACAAGCAGCTTGCTGACGTCGATGACACGCGGAGCGAACCATTCGCCAAGCTCGCGGTATTCCGGATCTCCGCTTAGCAGATGATCGTATTCGACGAGCAGAGCTCCGCAGCCGCCGGCATTGGAGACGATGTACTCGACACCCGCCTCGCGAAACGCCTTGACGTTAACGCGGGCCAAATCCCGCGCCTGATCCATCTCCCCGCTATGGGCGTGCAGCGCGCCGCAGCACACCTGAGCCTCGGGGATGACGACCTCGAAGCCCGCTTCGGACAGCAGCTTCACCGTGTTGACGTTCGTGTCCGCGAACATGACGTCCATGATGCAGCCGCGGAACAGCGCGACGCGGGCGATCTTCTCGCCCTTGGCCGGGTACACCGTGCCGAGCCGCTCGACGACGCCTTTGCCGGTGGCGTCCGGCAAAATTTGCTCCATCTCGCGCAGATGCTTCGGAAACAGCTTCATGATGCCTGTGCCTCTGGCGATCGTGCGCAGACCGGACTTCTGATAGAGCGCAAGCGATCGTCCGACCCACTTGAGCCGGCTGCGATGCGGGAATACGCCCTTGAACATCAGTTTGCGAATGCCTTTGATTGGCACGCTATGTCCAGCGTGGTCCTCGATCGCGTCGCGGGCCTGCTCGATCAGTTGGCCGTATTTCACGTCTGCGGGGCACGCCGGCTCGCAGGCCCGGCAGCCGAGACAATGGTTCATCTGGTCCTGGAACGCCTGATCGGGGTCCATCAGTCCGTCGGCCACCGCCTTCATGAGCGCGATGCGGCCGCGCGGCGATTCCGGCTCCAGCCCGGTCTCCCGAAACGTCGGACAGGCGGGCAGGCAGAAGCCGCAGCGCATGCAGTTCGTCAGTTGGTCGTAATCCAGCTTGGCCAGCAGCGTCTTCGCCATCGGGTTGGCGTGCCGGATATCCGGCTTCTTCTGGGTTGTCGCAGGAGCGTTCTCGTTAGCCACGGTTGATGACCACCCTTTTTCTCGTTTCTTTGGCGAAAACTTTGCCCGGATTCAGCAGATTGTTCGGATCGAACGCCTGCTTGATCCCCTTCATCAGCCCGATTCCGGCGCTGCCGACCTTCCATTCCAGAAACGGCGCCTTCACGAGGCCGACGCCGTGCTCGCCGGTAATCGTGCCGCCCAGCTCGATCGCCGCCTCGAAAATTTCCTCGAACGCCCGCTCCACCCGGTGCACCTCTTCCTGGTCCCTCGCGTCCGTCGTCGCCGTAGGGTGCAGGTTGCCGTCACCGGCATGGCCGAACGTGGCGATCGAGACGCCGTGCTTGCGGGCGATTTCGTTGATTCGCAGCACCATGTCGGCGATTCGCGAACGCGGAACGGTCGCGTCCTCCAGTATCGTCGTCGGGCGCAGCCGGGCGAGCGCGGTGAAGGCGCTGCGGCGCGCCGTCAGCAGCTTCTCCGCCTGCTCCCGGTTTTCCGCCACGTCGATCCGGTCGGCCAGCTCGGCCTCGCAAATTTCCCGGATCAGCCCGATGTCCCGCTCGACCGCCTCGGGATCGCCGTCCTGCTCGATCAGCAGAATCGCCTCCATATCCCTCGGCAGCCCCAGATTGGCGAAATCGTCGACGACGCGGATCGTCGGATTGTCCATAAACTCCAGCGTCGCGGGAATGATTTTCGCCTCGATGATCCGGGACACCGTCCGCGCCGCGCCGTACAGATCCTTGTACATCGCCAGCATCGTCTTCTTGCTCTTGGGCGGCGGCACGAGCTTCAGCGTCGCCTCCGTCACAATCGCCAGCGTGCCTTCCGAGCCGACAAGCAGCTTCGTCAAGTCGTAGCCGGCGACGTCCTTCATCAGCTTGCCTCCGGTGCGGATGATCTCGCCATTGGCCAGCACCGCTTCCAGCCCGATGACGTAATCCTTGGTCGTCCCGTATTTCAGCCCGCGCAGCCCACCCGAGCACTCGGCGATATTGCCGCCGATCGTCGAAATTTTCATGCTGCTCGGATCGGGCGGATAGAACAGGCCGAGCGATTCGATGCGCGCGGTAAATTCCGCGGTAATGATGCCCGTCTGCACCGTTGCCGTCAAATTTTCCAGGTCAACCTCCACGATTTCGTTCATCCGGTGCATCACCATAACGATCCCCCCTTGAACGGGGACGGTGCCCCCGCACAGGTTGGAGCCGGAGCCCCGGGCAACGATGGGAACGCGAAACTCGGCCAGCACCTTCATAATCTCGGAAACCTGCTGCGTGCTCCCGGGATAAATTACGCCGTCGGGCAAGCTCTGCAGCATCGGCGTTCCGTCATAGGAATGAGCGACGAGCGACTGCCGGTCGTCCTTGAAATGGTCGTCCCCCACGATCTGCCTCAGACGTCGGGCAATGGCGGCATCCAACATTCGGGAATCCCCCTCGAATCGATAAAATTAGTCAGGTCATCTGATGACTTTGTGTTCATTATATTTCAATTTTGTAGTATTGTATAGACAATACGTTGCGTTGACGGCTTTAATGCCGCAAATTGGTGGACGGATGGGCGGGGTGGACGGGTTAAGCGGAGACGCGAAGCTCGGAGGCACAAAATGTGCCTTGGGGCAAAACAGCCGGGCGGTAGTGCGAAGAAACGGAACTGTAGCTCACATAGAGACGGATCGGGAGGCTCGCATATGCGGCAGATGAAAATAGAAACGCCCAAGGGGCATGAACTCGTTGCGGAAAATATTTTACGAAGAATTCGCGAGGGAGAGTGGCTGCCGGGACAGCGCCTCCCCTCGGTCGTCGAGCTGGCGGAGGCTTACGGCGTCGGACGGTCCACGATACGGGAAGCGGCCAGCGCGCTTAAGGCGATGGGCTGGCTGGACGTGCGGCACGGAGGCGGTACGTTCGTTAAAGAGGAGCTGCCGCACGAAGCGAAAAACGGCGCGGAACGGCTGTTCCAAGGAGCCGACTCGCTGATCGAGCTGCTGGAGGTGCGCCGGACGCTGGAGATCGGGGCCGCGTCGCTGGCCGCGGAGCGGCGAAAGCCCGAGGACGTGGCCAAGCTTCGCAAGCTGATCGAGACGATGGAAAGCTGCCTCGAACGCCACGACACATCCGAGGGCGAGCGCGCCGACGCGGAATTTCATATGGCGATCGCGGCGGCGTCCGGCAACTCTTTGTTCGTGCAGCTGATGGAATCGCTGTCCGACCGCTTCGCCGGCACGATCCGCCAGACGCGCGAGCTGTGGTTTTACCGGGAGAAGGCGACCGCCTCGCGCCTGCTGGACGAGCATCGCACGATCTTCGAAGCGATCGAACAAGGCGACAGGCAGCGCGCGACCGAGCTCGTCTCCGAGCATCTGAGCAAAGTCGAGCAGGTTCTCCGGGAAGCGCTGGCCCCATCCGGCGATCGTTAACAACCAAACCCCTTCGCCCGATGCGACGACTGCCGCGGGAACGAAGGGGTTTGGCGCATTATTCGAGCGCCGTCAGCACGGCTCCCCAGGCAGCATCCCGCTTGGCCGGGTACGCCTGCATCCCGGGATAATCCCGCTGCAGCAGCCCTGTCAGCTCCGTTCGCACTTCGGCGCTGCACAGCAGCACGCCGCCGGCCAAAGCCAGATTGCCGCGGCGCAGCTCCAGCTTCTCCGCCACGGGAGCGACCAGCTCGCGCAAGGCTTCGGCGCTCTTGCGGACGATCGCCAGAGCCGCCGCGTCTCCCAGCGCGCATGCTTCCGACAGCAGCGGGGCAAGAGCGGCGATGTCCTTCTTGTTCGTCGTCTTGTCGTGCGCGAATCCGATCGCCTGGCGAACCGAAGCGATGCCCAGCCGCCCGTAGACCAGAGCCGTAATCGCCGTCGGCGGCAGGCGGCCGTCGTTGGCCCGGACAACGGCGGACAGCAGCTCGCGTCCGATGCTGTAGCCGCTTCCTTCGTCGTCGATCAGGTGGCCGCAGCCGCCGGCGCGATGCTCCGCTCCCGCTTCGTTCCGGCCGAAGCAGATCGAGCCGGTGCCCGCGATCAGGATCATGCCGTGCGGGCTCTCGTGCGCGCCGCGCAGCGCGGTCTCATGGTCTCCGACGATGATCAGCTCGCCCTCGTAGCCGCACGAACGGGCGAGCTCCGTCATCCGCGCGACAACCGTCGGATGGCTGACGCCGGCCGCGCCGATGCAGATTCGCGCGCAGTTCGCCAGCCCGCCGCATGCGCGTCCGATCTCGGCGAACATTTCCGCGAAGCTGCCGCGGACGCTCGCCTCGTCCTGACCGTTGAAGTTGATCGGGCCGGAGACGAAGCGATGAACGGCTTCGCCCCGTTCATTCGCGATCGTCAGCGCCGTTTTCGTCCCGCCGCCGTCCATTCCCGCCACGTATCTCAATCACAGCCACTCCTCTTAATAAAGATGATACGCCTGCTTGCGCTTCGAGAACGCGCGGCTCTCCTCGCGGAACCGCTCCAGCAGCGCTTCCTCGTCCATCTCTTCCCGATACGAGCGATCGCCGCCGAGAAGATCGATGAACGGCCTGCCGTTCTCCCGCACGGGAGGCAAAAACTCAAATTGCCCGTACCGGCGTCTCAGCTCGTACATCAAGCGAACCCCGGTCTCCAGCGGCCGCAGCGC
Source organism: Cohnella cellulosilytica (assembly GCF_042431195.1). Lineage (NCBI taxonomy): Bacteria > Bacillati > Bacillota > Bacilli > Caryophanales > Paenibacillaceae > Cohnella > Cohnella cellulosilytica. The sequence goes on along the minus strand of NZ_JBHMDN010000055.1, from coordinate 270,267 downwards.
CCGGAAGTCCGTTACGTGAAGCTGCACGCCCGCGCACAGCTCTCCGGTATGCTTGGAGAACGTCGGCTTGAAATAGACCGGACGGAAGCGAACGCCCGGCAGCGCCTTGCGGTTCATCTCCTCGGCCAGCTCCTCCGCGCGAACGAACGGCGCGCCGACGATCTCGAACGGAGAGGTTGTGCCACGGCCTTCCGACAGGTTCGTTCCCTCGAACAGGCACGTGCCGGAATAGAGCAGCGCCGTCTCGAAACGAGGCACGCCAAGCGAAGGCGGAACCCAGACGCGGCCGGTGTCCGGGAACAGCATCTCCCTCTCCCAGCCCTCGCAGCGCACGACGCTCAGCCGCGCGTTCAAGCCCGTCTCGGCGCTAACCATCGCCGCCACCTCTCCGGCCGTCAAACCGTAGCGCACGCACAGCGAATAGTTGCCGACGAACGAGCGATATTCGGGCCGCAGCGCGTTGCCCTCCACCGTCACGCCGTCCAGCGGATTGATCCGGTCCAGCACGACAAACGGTTTGTTCGCTTTGGCGCAGTCCTCCATCGCGTAGAGCATCGTATAGATAAACGTATAATAGCGCACGCCGACGTCCTGAATATCGTACACGACCGCGTCCACCTTATCCAGCATCTCCGGAGTCAGCCGCTTGGAATCGCCGCGGTACAAGCTGTAGACCGGAACGCCGGTAAGCGGGTCTTCATAATCGTCTACCAACGCGCCCGCGTGGCGGTCGCCGCGCACGCCGTGCTCGGGCGAGAACAGCGCGGCCAGCTCGAACTTCTCGTGCAGCACGCGGATCGTGGATTCCAGCCCGGCGGTCAGGCCGGTCGGCGACGTAATCAGCCCCAGCCTCTTGCCCGCCAGCAAATGAGCGTAATCGTCGATGCAATCGATTCCATTGCGTATCATTTTCGTCCACCTCTAGTAAGAGATTTTGCCAAGCACCGCGGCTCTCTTCGCTCCCGTCACTCCCGGCAAGCTGTTCGGCCTGCCGGCCAAGGCGTAGTCCGCGAGCAGGGCGAAGGCGACCGCCTCCTTGGCGTCGCTGCTCAGGCCGATGTCCTCCTGGGTCAGCACCTCGACGCCCATCGGCTCCAGCTCTTCCTTCAGCATGCCGATCAGCGTCCGATTGTAGCTTCCGCCCCCGCCGACGATCATCGCGTCCGCCGTATGCTTCGGCCGGATGAAACGCCGATAAGCATCCCCGATCGACCAGGCCGTCAGCCGCGTCACCGTGGCGGCAAGATCGCCCGCCGATATGCCGCGTTCCTCCCGCCAGGCAAGCAGCTTGTCGACGTACGCCGCGCCGAACAGCTCGCGTCCGGTCGATTTCGGCAGCGGCAGCCCGTAATACGGCTCCCCTCGCAGCCGCTCGAGCAGCTCCGCGTCGACGCGTCCTTCCCGGGCGATCGCGCCGCCGACGTCCATCGACATGCCCGGAAACAGCCGCGCGACGACGCCGTCGATCAGCATATTGCCCGGCCCGGTGTCGAAGGCGTACACCTCTTCGGGCGTACAAGCCGCCGGCAGCACTGTTACGTTCCCGATGCCGCCGATATTTTGCAGCAGCAGCGTCCGCCGCGGCTCCCGATACAGCAAATATTCCGTAAAAGGAACCAGCGGCGCGCCCTGTCCGCCCCAGGCCATATCCGCGACGCGGAAGTCCGATACGCAAGGAATTCCCGTTCGGGCGGCGATGACCGCTCCCTCTCCGATCTGCACCGTATAGCGCAAATCGCAGCCATGGCTCGTGAACGGTTGAGGCGCATGGTAAATCGTCTGGCCGTGCGAGCCGACGACCTCAACCTCCTCCGGCGCCAAGCCGGCCTGCCGGATTGCCGACAACGCCGCCTCCGCGTAGAGCTCGCCCAGCAGCACGTTTAAGCGCCCGACCCGGTCGACCGTCGCGGCAGACGGCTCGAACAGCGCGAAAATTTCTTCCCTCACGTCCGCCGGATACGGGGTGTTCCCGAAGCTCAGCAGCCGAATCCGCGGCCGTTCCCCGGCCTCCCCTTCCCGAATTTCGATCGCCGCCGCATCGATGCCGTCCACCGACGTGCCCGACATTAATCCTACCGCGTAACGGACATCCTCCGCGCCTTCGCGCGCTCCGTCCTCTTGGCAGCGCCTGCCGTATACGTTCCCCTTTTCGTTCATCCTCATCGCCAGCCCCCTGCGCTCATTCGGTGTGCTGCCCCAAGCCTAAACTCGCGGCAAAGCCCTGCTCTTTTTCCCGTTCACGGGGTCTCTCTTTGTTGCCATTCGGATTCAATTTATCTAGAAATAAAATTTCAATATATTTAATTATATATGATTATTTAAATTCAAATCCACTTTTTCCTTCAATCGATCTCAACCGACTCCGTTCGAGCAAAATAATCCGATTCGCCCCCGAAGATCCAACACCGTTTTTTCCCCGTACCCGGTATGATGAAAACCGTATGAAAATTCACTTGCAGAAGGAGCAAGAAGCCGTAAACATGATGAGAAACACCCACCCGAATCATGCCGTCTTAACCGTCGCGTTCGCCCTGCGGATCAGAGCCGCCAGCAAAACAAAAGCCTTCGAGCTCGCCATGTGCCAGCTGGGCGAAAGAAACTTGTGCCTGGACCGCATCCGGTTGGCCGACGCGCAAGGCGAGGAGCGCCGGTTCTCGGTGGAACGGATCGAGTCGATCCGCTGGACCGCCGCCGAATCGACCGAATTCAGCCATCTGTTCCAGGTACACGGGCAAATCCGCCTGGAGATCGCCCATGAGCAGGAGACTCTAATCCGCGCGCCGCTGCCGCTGTCCGGCGAATATCGTCTTCCCGGTTCCAGCGTATCCGAAATGACGGTCTGGGTCATCCCCACAACCGGCGAGCCGGTATTCGCGCAGGTGCTCGCGCAATCTCTGGAGCGCCGCCTGCCCTGCAGCGCCTTTTCTCTGACGAGCGCCGTATGATGCGCAGCGGCGACGAGCGGCGGGATGCGCCTTCCCGATCCCGCTGTCCTAAACGGAGCCGACGCTAGGCAAGGGCGTTCAAGACGACCGTCTCCATCATTTTCCACACAACCAGCCGCCTTCTCCCGCGTCCAACTGTTAGAGGTTGCGACGAAAGGAGAAGGACGGCAATATGAGAACCAGAATCGCGGCGGCAGCCGCCCTGCTGGGCCTGCTGCTCGGACAAGCGCTGCCCGCGCATGCGGCCCCGGGAGGCGCGCCGGATATATACATAGACGGAAAAAAACTGGCGCTGGCCGCCGACCCGATCGTTGTCGGAGGTTCGACGCTCGTGCCGATGCGCGCGATCTTCGAGGCGCAGCGCGCCAAGGTGAGCTGGTCGAACGCCGCGCAGACGGTGAGTGCCGAGAAGGACGGCTTTCGCTTCCGTTACCGGATCGGGGATACCACGGCGGAGGTGAACGGAGAGACGCTTCCGCTGCCCCGGCCCGGAATCGTCGTGAACGGGACGGCGATGCTGCCGCTCCGCTTCGTCGGCGAGGCGCTCGGCAGCGTCGTGCAGTGGCATGCCTACGCCAACGACATCGCGATCTCCACCGTCCGGGAGTACGGCAATACCGTCGCCTACGGCGTCAATTTGCGGGCCGCGCCGGACAGCGGCCCCGACACTCCGATCCGCGGCATGTTGGCCAAGGGGGAGAAAATCCAGGTACTTCGCGAGATCGACGCGAAATGGCTGGAAGTGCGCACGCAGGACGATCGGATCGGCTTCGTCTCGGCCAAACCGCTGTATACCGACTACGAGAGCCCGACGCTCGCCAAGCTTCAGGGCGAGGAGCTGATTGCCTTCGGCCGGCAGTATCTGGGCACGCCTTACGAATTCGGCGCGGCGCTGGGACAGACCGACACGTTCGACTGCTCCTCCTTCGTGCATCGCGTCTTCGAGGAGGTGCTGTCCATCGATCTGCCCCGCGTCTCGTACAACCAGGCGAAGGAAGGCCGCGAGGTCGGCCTGAACGAGCTGCGCGTCGGCGATCTGCTGTTTTTCGGAGCGCGGGGGCTGGACATCGGCCACGTCGGCATCTACGCGGGTGACAACCGGATTTTGCACACCTTTTCCAAAGACAAAGGCGTCCACTTCGACGAGTTCGACGAAAACTGGAAAAAAAGATTCGTCTCGGCGCGCAGGCTGTTTTAGCTCCGTGAGCAGATGATTTCGGCTTTACCCTACAACAGGAACGGCATCCACTTGAGCCTAATATGCTCAAAATTTGGATGCTGTTCATTTTTTATTCAGATCGATTCATTATAATGGCTCAAGCAGCGGAGCTTGGGGCACAACGACCAGCACACCAGTGACCGGGATTACAATCGTTCGAGTGCGAAGAAGGGAGGGCGGGCGCATTCCGTATGTACCGGCAGCGGTCGCCGCCATGGCGACGACGCCCGTGCAAGAACCGCTGGAAGAGAAAGAGAGAGAAAAGGAGCACGGTACCGAAATGAAAAAGCGAATATACGCATTGGGAATTTTATTTCTGTTGATCTTTAACGTGTTTGCCGGCGGCTCGGCTTTATACGCCGCGGAGGGAGAAGAGACCGTCGCCGCGCCCGCGACGGCCATCGAGGACAACATACTGACCAAGGTGACCCTGAAGGATGCGCACGGCTCGGTCATCGATGCGGTGTACAATCCGGATTACCGGTTCGAGATCGGCTCCGCGGTTCATCTGGAATTCGAATGGGAGCTGCCGAACGGCCACGGGTACAAGGCGGGAGATACGTTCGCGTTCGACCTGCCTTCGGAATTCGCCATCTATACGGAGATTGACGGGCCGCTGGCCAACGGCGACGAGACGGTCGGCTCCTTCACGGTCGACCGCGGCGGGCGGGTCGTCATGACCTTTAACGATTACGTGGAGAACCACTCCAACGTTAAAGGCGGATTAAAGATCGTGACCGAGTTCAGCGTGGAAATCGTCAAAGGCAGCGAGGAAGTCGTCATCCCCATACCGGTGCGGGACGGCCTGCAGACCGTCGTAGTCGTCTTAAAGCCGAACGTCGATGCGACGATCGACAAGACGGGCCGCGCGGCGGCCGACAACAGCCGGATCGATTGGACGATCGATATCAACAAGAAGCTGGAGGAAATCGAACAGGCGACCGTATCCGACCCGATGCCGGAAGGGCTGAAGCTGATCGCCGATTCGGTCAACGTGTACCGGCTGCAGGTGAATGCGGACGGCTCGACGGTTAAGGGCGCGCCAGTGGGCCCGGAAGATTACGCGCTGGAAGCGTTCGATGACCGCTTCGAGCTGAAGTTCGCCCATCCGATCGATCGGGCGTACCGGATCGAATATTCCACGGACGTCGCAGGCGGCCAGAGCAAGTTCGTCAACACGGCCACGCTGTCGGGAACGGATATCGAGAACGCGCAAGCGACGGCCACAGTCACGATTGAACGCGGCAAACGGCTGGACAAAGCGGTCGGACGCTACGATTCGTCTTCGGGCATCATCGATTGGACAATCCGCTACAACTTCAGCGGCGATTCGATCCCTCAAGTCCTGGCCTGGCTGAAGGACGTGTTCGGCAGCGCGCAGAAGCTGGTGCCCGGTTCGTTCAAAGTGTTCCAGGGCGATACCGGAGATGCGGCCGATCCGGGCTTGTACGTGCTCGCGGAAACCGCCGACGGCTTCGAACTGCAGTTCCTGAGCGACGTGACTTCGTCGTATAGGATTGAGTACCAGACGCAGCCCTCTTCGCGTCCTACCGTCGGAGACACGATCAAAAACGTCGTGACGGACGGACTCGGCGGCAAAGCCGAAGCCAGCCAGCGGCATAAGCAGGGCGCGATCGTCAAATCTCACAAGTCGGCGAATTACAAAGAAAAAACGGCGAAATGGGAAATCAAAATCAATACCGATACGAAGCCGGACGGCAGCCATTACGTGATGAAAAACGTCGAGATCGCGGACTCGTTCACGAACGGCGGTCTCGAGCTGATCCCGGACAGCCTGAAGATTACAGATTCGCTGGGCCAAGAGCTGGCGGCCGGGACGGATTACACGCTTGTATATACGGATCTGAAAGCAGGCTTCGTTATCGTATTCGCTCACGACGTCGCGGACGCGTATACGATCGGCTACGAGACGAAGTTCGATGTACAGTGGTTAAAAGATGCGAGCAAACGAATCAACAACAAAGCCGTCGTCACCTGGACGGACGAGAACGGCAGCGAGCAGGAAGCGACCGCGGAAGTCGATTTCGACCTGAACCGCAACACGAAAAACAACGGCGGCAAATCCGGCACCTATAACGCGCAGACCAAGGAAATCACATGGACCGTACTGATCAACTACAATCGCGACAAGCTTGCCGGGGCGAGCGTCTCCGACAAGCTGCTGCAGGGGCAGAAGCTGGCGCCCGGCACCGTGAAGCTGTACCCGGTGACGGTGAAGCCCGACGGAGGCGTGCAGCAAGGGACGGACGAAGTGCCCGCGGACGAATATGCGGTCGAGCTGCCGACCGCGGACAACGACAACGTCCTGACCGTTCTGTTTAACGGAGAAATATCCTCCGCATACTGGCTGACGTTCAAGACGACGCTGGAAGGCTCGCTGATCGAACGCGAAATTTACAACTATGCGGACCTGCTGATCGGCGGCGTCAAGAAGACGACGTGGGACGCCAAAATAACCGTGCCGAACGGCGGGCAATACGTCGGCAAATTCGGCGTCCAGAACGGCAAATCGATCGACTGGACGATTCGGATCAACGAGGGCCAGTCCTACTTGACCAACGTGAAGATCGTCGACAAGCCGACGCCGAACCAGGAGCTGGTGGCGGATTCCTTCCGTCTGTACGCGACCTCCGTCAAGTCCGACGGCTCGATCGCCGAAGCCGGGGAGCTGACGAAGGACGAGGATTTCACGCTGCAGATCCGGACGGACGCGGACGGCGCGCAATCGTTCGAGCTGGCGTTCCAGGCAGCGATCAGCAAGCCGTACATTTTGAAGTACAGCTCTTTGATTCAAGCGAACGATAAAGATAAAGTCGGCAATACCGTCTATCTGGAAGGCGACGGACTGACGACGGAGCTGCGGGAAAAAATGGAGGAAATCGTCGTGCGCACCTCCTCCGGCTCGGGCTCGGGAAGCGGCGAGACCGGGGCGCTGCAGGTCGTCAAGGTCGACTCGGCCGACCCGGCCAAAGCGCTGGCGGGAGCGGAGTTTACGCTGATCGACAAATCGGGCAATCGCGCTCCGCGCGCCGGAACGACCGACGAGAAGGGCGAGCTGCGCTTCGGCAATCTGCTGTTCGGCGACTATGTGTTGGAAGAGACGAAAGCGCCGGAAGGGTATACGATCGATCGGGCGCTGTACGATGTGACCATCGACAGCTCGACCGTTGACGGGACGAAAACGTTCGTCCTGACGATCGCGAACAATAAAACGTCGATCCCGGGCAATCCCGGGAATCCAGGCAATCCAGGCGAGCCTGTCGATCCGACCGCCCCTGCAGATCCTGAAACCCCGGTCGATCCCGGCGAACCGACGGAGGAAATCCCCGGACATCCGGCCGAACCCGGGGAGCCCGTAGAACCTGGGCAGTCGACGGAGCCCGAGGAGCCGGGCGAAGAGCTGGTGGAAATTCCGGGCGAAGAAATCCCGCTCGGCGGCGCGGACCCCGAGCCGGAGCCGGGATCGTCCCATCCCGGAGGTCCCGGGGTTCTGCCCAAGACCGGCGAATCGAGCCCGCTTCCGTATTACGCGTCGGGAGCCGCTCTTGTCGCGATGGGGCTGTGGTTCGGCTTTAACCGCAGCGTCCGCCGCAAATCGAGCTAAGGCCCATTTTTCAAAATCGCATATCCAACTAAAGAAACGGCAGTATCGGGTCGGATGACCCGTACCGCCGTTTCTTTATTTTCAACCCGACTGTCTGAAGTCTTTTACGCCTCCTCCGTTTATTCGTCCAGCACCTTAAACTCCTTCAGCATCTGGTGGAACCGGGCGCCGTGCCCTTCGGACGCTTCGAAAAAGTATTTTTCCGTAATCGCAAAGCTGCCCTGCTTCCCGTTGTCGACGGCATAGATGACGACGACCTCGCTGTCCCATTCCTTCCCGGCCAGCGCCCGGACCATGTAGCCTTGCACCGGCTCCGACACCTGTTCGACTTCGCGCACGTCCTCGTACTTGCCGGCCAGCTCCCCGTTCAACCGCTTGATCAGCTCCTCCGGCTTCTCGTCTTTCACTTGCTCGATCGTCATCGACACTTCGGGATAACGCTCGGGCAGCGGCTCCTTCGTCGTAATGACGTCCTTGCCGTCCTCCTGAACGAGCTTGTAGCGCTCCTGGTCATAATAGATGACGTATTTGCTCTCTTTGTTCTGATGCAGCTTCTGGTCCGTCTCTTCCTTCTGGCCCTCCACTTCGACCTCGACTTTCTTTTCCGGCGCAAACCATTCTCTGACATCCTTCATAAAAGCCGTGCCCGCCGGCATCGCCAAAAATACCCCGAATGCCATAACAGCGACGGCGACTGCCATCGTTATTTTCAGCGCTCTCATCGTTCGATCGCTCCTCTTCGTCCGTTTTCTCGCCGTCCGCGACCCCATTCTCGTCGGCGCCGCCGGCTCTTCGTCCAGCATCGTTTCGATCCGGCTCCACAGCTCCTCTTTCGTCCCCTCGGCGTAACGGCTTTTTTCCAGCAGCTTGTCTTTAAGATTCCGTTCCATAGCGTTCGCCTCCCAGCCCTTTCTTCATCTTTTCCCGTCCCTTGAGCAAGCGCGATTTCAGCGTATTCACGTTCACGTCCAGCATATCGGCGATTTCCTTCTCGCTGTAGTCGTGCAAATATTTCAAAATGAGCGGAATGCGGTACAGGTCGTCCAGCGTCTGCAGCACCTCGTATACGTCCACCGCGGCTTCGGGCAGCTTCTGCTCCACGGCGACTTTCTCAAGCTGCTCGCCGAACGGCACGACCTTCTTCTCCCGTTCCATCACCCGGTAGCATTCGCGGAGCAAAATACAATAGAACCATGGCTTAAACGGTTTGCTCCAGTCGTACTGCCAGACGTTCCGGTATACCCGGAGGAACGTTTCCTGCACCGCGTCCTTCGCCCACTCCCCGTTTTTCGTCACGAGCTTGGCGGTGCGCATCGCATAATCGAAATATTCGTCGTACAGCGACCGAAACGCGTTGCGGTCTCCCTGGAGAATGCGTTCGATCAACCGAATGTCCACTCGAATCCCCTCTTTCCTGCTGTTCTATAAGCGGTTGTTCAAAAAATCCGATTTTGATCACGAAGCATCCCAGGATGCATACTCGACATCGAATCTTGAATTCAGCCGTCTCTTCCGGTGCTCACGTAGCTTCCACTACGCTTTACTACGTTCCTCATCAACGGTCTTCATCCAACCTTCCAGGATGCATGGGCGAGCAGTTCGCCGTAAGGCGAACGACCAGCCTCGGTGCTGAAAACCGAATTTTTTGAACGCTCACTACAAGTATTACCCGGCGAAAAAGCGGAAAGTTTGCTGTCGGGGGAAAAAAATTTCGAGGCCGGCGCAAAATAAAACGGGCGCCTTGGCGACTTCGTCGCCGGCGCCCCTCTGGTTCGATACGTTACTCTCGCGGAGGATTGTTATTCAAGTAAGGATACGGATGGGACGGATTCGCCGGATCGATGGACCAGGCCCCGCCCGGGCCGAAGAGCCACCCGGCAAACGTATCCGAAAGCCGCAGCTCCGCTGGCGCATGGCCGAACGCTCCCGCCGGTTGCGGCTGCGCATTGCCGTTGTTGTAATAGCTGGAAACAATCGTTCCGGCCACATAATAACCGATCAGCCCGCCGTTGTCGGGCAGCGCGTCCGCTTCGCCGACGGCATAGCTGGTCGAGACGGTCTGCCCGTCGTTGTACCCGACCAGTCCGCCGGAATACATCGCGCCATGGACGCTCCCGGTCGCATAGCTGTCGATGAGCGTCCCGCCTTCGCCGTAGCCGACGAGTCCGCCGACAGCCGCCGCTCCGCTCGTCTCCGCGGTCGAGTAGCTGCCGGAAATCGTGCCCCCGTCGCGATATCCGACCAGTCCGCCGACATAATAGCCGCTGCCGACGACCTCGCCGGCGAACGAGCTGTCCGCGATAAGCCCGGCCCACTGCGATCCGACCAGCCCGCCGGCGGAATTCGTATCGTCGGCTCTTGCCGCCCGGACGGCGCCCGTCGCGTGAACGCCGCGAATCGTTCCCTGCCTCTGGATCGCCACCAACGCCCCGACATACGTATCGCCCGTAATATCGACGTTTTCCAGCCGTACGTTCTTCAGCTCGGCGGAGCCTTGTATTTGCGCGAACAGCGCGGAAATGGATTTCGTGCGGTTCATATACAGATTTGAGACGGCGAATCCGGCTCCGTCGAACGTGCCGGTAAAGCTCGTCGCCGCCGTATCCCCGAATAGATCGAACGCCCCAATCGGCATCCAGCCTTCGCCGGCATTGTACGGGAATACGTCAAGATCGATGTCGCCGGCAAGCTTAAAGCTACTGTCAAGCTTGCTGCGCACATTGTTCAGATGAGCGGCCGTCGTCAGCAAATAAGGATCGTCCGCCGTCCCGCTTCCGTCCCAGAAACCCGGCGCTGCCGTAAGCGTCGTCGATTGAACGACGACGCCGTCCTTCTCCGTCTCGATTCTGAGCGCATATTTGACGCCAAACTGCAGCGGAACGCCCGCTTCTCCCGTAACGACCGCTTCTACATACCCTCCGACGGCCGTTTCCGTGTAATCGGCGATTCGCTCGCTTGCCGATGCACTTTCTTGAATGTAAATCTTCGTATCCGCGCCGGGCTCGGGAATCCAACGGATCGTGATCGACGTATCGTCCACGGCCGTCTTTTCCGGCAGCGCGCGCGTACGGCCGACAACATGGCGGACCTCGGAGCGGTTGCCGGCCTGATCGACGGCGATCAATGAAACGCGATACTCTTTGTTCGTTAGCAGATCGGATATCCGCGCGAGCTGAGCTTGTCCCGCAAGGGCGGGGAGCGAGGCCGCCGCGCCGTCGCCGGTAATCCGTTCCGCATCCGGCTCCGCCTCGGAAGCGTCCAGAGCCAAATAATGGACGACGGCGTCTTCGTCCGTCTCGAAGCCGATTCCGATCGTATCGGCTCCGGTCTCGGCCAGATACGGCGTTACGGCCCACTGCGGCGCGGTCGTATCCGGAAGCGCCAGGACCGTCACCGCAAACGTCCTCGTCTTCGTGACGGAGCCCGAGGTCACGGACGCGATCAGCTCTACGGCCTGATTGCCCGACGACGGAGACGGGCGAATGACGGAGCCGTCCGCTGCGACGACAGCCGGATGGCTGGACGTCCAGGAGACCGTCGTGCCCGCGGCGCCCGCCGTCGGCAGCCCCAGCGGTCCGGTCACGGAAGAAGCGCTGTCGCCGGGGGAATACGCAATGGACAAAGCGGACAAGGCTTCATCCGCAAGCTGCTCCGGGCTTTTGGACGGACCGGCACCGCCGGACCCTTCGCCGGTATTCCCGGTTCCTCCTCCGCCTTCTCCGGCATGACCGGCGCCGCCGCTGTCCGAATCTCCCGCCCCCGCTCCTCCGGAAAGCTCGGCACCGGGATCGACAACGCCCGTTTCCTCCTGGACGCTTTCCTTCAGATTCAACGCCCGGCTTAAGACAACAACCGCCTCCGCCCGGGTAATCGGCCAATAAGGCCGAAACCGCTTGTCCGCATATCCCCGCATAACCCCCTCGGCTACCGCCGCGTTGATCGCGCCCCTTGCCCAAGAAGGCCAAACCTCGCGGTCCGCGTATTCGCCGGCCGCGTCCCCGTCTCGTTCGGGCCATGCGAGCAGCCTCGACGCGACTACGGCCGCTTCCGCGCGGGTAACGGCGCGATCGGCGCCGACCGTATTGTCCGGATTTCCCCGTATGTATCCCGCTTTAACGGCCCGGCGAATTTCCTCGTACGCCCAATGAGACGCCGCAAGATCCGCAAATGGCGCGTCCGATGCCTCGACAAATCCGAAAGCCCGGTTCGTCAGCGCGATAAACTCCGCGCGGGTAACCGGCTGGTCCGGTTTAAGCGATTCGTCCCCGTATCCTTGCAGCAGTCCTTTCTGCAGCCAATCGTCCAATTGACGTTCCGCCCAATGCCCGCCCGCAACCTGGGTAAGCCCCGCAGCCGATGCCGCGGCCGTCGTCTCCGCATGGGCGATCAACAGACAGAGCGCGATCAGCACAGCGATCCCTCTGCGCGCAATCCGTTTTCGATGCACCGTCCATTCCTCCGTTCGCATAGTTCGACAGCTTTCTCGCCGTCCCGCTCCATCCTAACACGCGAACTTTAAAACGACTTAAAACGGGAAACGCGCCCGCCCGCATGACGAAAAGGCCCCCTCCCCGGGAGCCCAGGATCCGTCCAATATGCCGATTACACGCAAAATTTATAGCCGAAGCCGCGGAGCGTCCGAATATATTGCGGCTTCGCCGGATTTTCCTCGATCTTTTTCCGCAAATTGCTGATATAGACCATAACGGTCGTCAATTCCCCGGTGCTGTCCCAGCCCCAGATTTTGTTGTACAGCTCTTCGACATGGAATACGCGGTTGGGGTTGTGGATAAAAAACAGCAGCAGCTGCAGTTCTTTCGTGTACAGCTCGACCACCCGCCCGTCTACGCGAAGTTCGTAGCTGTCCAGATCCAACCGAATCCGGCCGTGCTCCCACAAGCCCCCGGGCGTTCGTCCGCCGTCGGCTCCGGCGGACGGCCCGGCCCGCCGGAGTCCGGCCTTTACTCTCGCGATCACGACAGGGGGATCGAACGGTTTCGTAATATAATCGTCCGCACCGCTCTCCAGCCCTTCGATAACGTGGCGAGACTCGTTCATGCTGCTGACGAAAATAATCGGCACCGCCGACAGTCTGCGAATGCTCCGGCATACGTCGATTCCGCTCGTTCCCGGCAGCAAAATGTCCAGCAAAATCAAATCCGCGCCCTGCTCCCGCATCTGCCGGATCGCCTGCTCACCGTCCTCCGCTTCGGCCACTTCGAACCCGTCGTTTTCCAAATACAAACGCAGCAAGCGGCGAACCTCCGGCGCATCCTCCACGACAAGCACCCGCTGAACGACCTTGGTCATGCCCTTCACTCCCCGTCCTCCGAATAAGCCGCCGTCGGCAGCGTGATCGTGAACGCGCTGCCTTCTCCCGGCACGCTGCTCGCCTCGATTGTCCCCCCGTGCGCCTCCACGATTCCCTTGACGATGGCCAGCCCCAAGCCGGTCCCGGAATTGTCCGCCTCCCCATGGGCACGCCTCGCCTTATAGAACCGTTCGAACAAATGGCGATGATGCTCCGGCTCGATTCCCGAACCGGTATCCTCGACCCGGACGACTGCCCGACAGGAATCGCCGGACGGTTCGGCCCGGCCCGTCGTTACCCGGATCGTCCCTCCCGGGGGCGTATGCTTCTTCGCGTTGGACAGCAGATTGACGAAGGCCTGCTCCATCCTGTACATATCCAATCGGACGGCCGGCTCGGACGCTTCGCTTCCCGGGCCGACGGGCAACCGGCGTCGCTCGAACCTTATTCCCGCTTCCGCGACCTCCCTCTCGTACTTCCGATAAAGCCGGTCCACATACTCGTCAAGGGGAACTACGGCAAAGCGGAATTCGATCTGGTGCGTCTCCATCTTGGCGAGCTCCAGCAAATCCTTGAACATTCGGTTCAACAGCTGCGTATTGTCCTGTACGATGCGCAGATGCTCGTCCCTTCTCCGGGGCTCGATGCCGTCGATCATCGCCCGAACGTAGCCTTGGATCGTCGTGAGCGGATGCCCCAGCTCGTGCGAGATGTCCGTCAGCAGCTGTCTGCGCGACTCCTGAAGCTGCAGCAGCTCCCGGTTCGAGGCGACGAGATTGCCGTTGGCCTCGCGCAGCTCGGAGGTACGCTCCTCGACCTGCCGCTCAAGCCGCGCGTTGACGCCGGTCAATTCCTCGGACAGGCGTTCCGCGCTCGCGAAAGCTTCCGAGAAGCTGCGGGACAGGTTCAAAGCCTGCACGAACAAAAACATCACGATGCCCAGCGGGGACAGGTCGCGGGACTCGAAGAGCCGATTGTAATAGACGACGTCGTTAACGACGCAGAGGATGAGCACGAGCAGCCCGGCCAAGTTCGCCGCCGTTCCGGCCCTGCCGCGCATGGCGGCCAGAACGAGCAGCCATGCGCAGTATAGCAGAAGCGCCAAGACGAACAGCTGGATCGACAGCATCGCCTTCGTGAACACCAAGGCCGGCGCAGCGGCGATCAGTCCCGTCAGCGCCACGCTTGTCCACACGGCCGGGCGAACGATTCCGGCCCTCGTCTCCCGCGGGTACAGCCGGCGCACGAACAGCAGGAAGAACAGGGCGGCGAGAATGACGGAAGCATACTCCGTCTTCACGCCGAGCTGCCACGGCAGCAGACGGTAGATCAAGCTTTCTCCTACCGACAGGGTACGAAGCAGGATCATTAGGCATACTCCTGCAAAATAGAGCGCGGACGGCTCCTTACGTCTGGACAGATAAAACCCGACGTGATAGACGGCCATGACGAGCAGGGCGCCGCAGATCGCAAGCTCGTAGCCGATCCGAACCCGGCCGTCCTGCAGCAGCGGCTCATACTCGCCCAGAACCGGCGCAATCCACAGCCCTCCCTTCCTCTGAACGAAGTTGGACGCCTGCAATACGAGCTCCAATTCGCGTCCTTCGAGAGGAAAGGCGACGATCGTCGGATTGTTGCCGGGCTTCATCTCCGCGGCATCGACGCCGACCTTGCCGACCGAAGCGACCTGCCTGCCGTTAATCCACAGCTTGTACGCCGAGGCGGCCCCGGGAATGCGCATCGACAGGATCGGGCGGTCTGCGGGAGCCGCCGCCTCTTCCGGATCCAGCCTCACGACAAGCCTGTAGGTCGCGAAGCTTTGATTGGTCAGGGAAACTCCGTCCAGCTTCTGATCCTTCCAGCTGCCCGGCACCCGGACATACCCCGTCGGCGCCGCATCGGCGAACGCTCCGGGCTCCAGCAAGCGCTGCCAGTAAAGCTCCCATTCGCCATTTAAGGCGAGCGCGCCGTCCCGTTCGAACGAGTAGCCCTCCAGATCGAGCACTCCGTTCACCGCTTCCGGCTTTTCGGCCGCCGCTCCCGCGACTCCTTCGCCAACGAGCAAAACCAGCCACAGAGCGGCCGCCAGCCTCAGCGTCCATTTCATCGGCACCCTCCCGCACAGCTTCATTTCACCCCTAGTTTACAGCATTAACCATGGCCTGTGAATCCGTTCGCTTCATCGCCGGCCCGCCGACCGCCTGCTCCGCGACACGCCGAAAAGCCGCGAAGCAGGCGCGGCTTGCTCATGAATACGGCACAATAGAACGATTCGGGAATTGCAGGGCTCGGCGGGCGGTGCGCTGTTACGTCTCCGTCATCACTCCGCCGTTGACATGAAGCACTTGGCCGGTGACGTAGGAAGAGTCGTGAGAAGCCAGGTAGACGTAGGTCGGAGCCAGCTCGAACGGCTGCCCGGCGCGTTTCATCGGCGTCTCGAGTCCGAACGTCTTCACGTATTCGGCCGAATAGCTTGAGACGATCAGCGGCGTCCAGATCGGTCCGGGGGCAACCGCGTTGACGCGAATGCCCGATTTGACCAGCTGCAGGGAAAGCGAGCGGGTAAAGGATACGATCGCCCCTTTCGTCGCCGAATAGTCCACCAGCAGCGGCGCTCCCGCGTAAGCGGTGACGGAAGCGGTGTTCACGATGGCGCTTCCCGGGCATAGATGAGGAAGCGCGGCTTTCGTCAGGTAAAACATCGGGAAAATGTTCGTCCGGAACGTATCCTCAAGCTGGGCATCGGAAATGTCCGCAATGCTGGTCTGCGGAAACTGCACGCCCTGATTGTTGATCAAAATATCGAGCCTGCCGTAGCATTCGACCGTTCGACGCACGACTTCGCGGCAAAACTCCGGCCGGCGCAGGTCCCCCTCCAGCAGCAGGCATCTTCCGCCGTATTGGGCGACCATGCGCTGCGTGGCCGCCGCATCCTCCCGCTCGTACAGGTAGGCGATCGCCACATCCGCGCCTTCCTTGGCGAACGCGATCGCCACGGCTCTCCCGATACCGCTGTCTCCGCCGGTAATGATTGCGACCTTGCCGGCCAATTTGCCGCTTCCCCGATAAGCGGGATTGTCGGAGATCGGCGCGGGCACCATTTTGTACTCGAGGCCGGGCTGACGTTCCTGGTGCTGGGGCGGGAACGTAATCGGCACCTGCTTGCACTTCGTCTCCTGCCCGAAATAGGCATATCCGGGAATCATTAAGCCACCCTCCATCATTCGAACTGATAGCAGGGTATTCGCCCAAGGAAGCGGACGTTCCGGGAACGCCGTTTTTCTTCGGCGGACGGGCCTTGTCGAACGATCGCGCAACTTGCGTCGTAACCGGGCGATAAAGCGACAACCTTTTTATGATACATAATGTATCATTTAGATCATTGACCGTTACGATAATCATCATGCCCGCTTAACGAGGTGAAGGAATGTCCATTCTGCCCATGACCCGCCACTACGTCACCCACACCGATCCGGCCGCCTCCATGCGGCTTGCCAGCCGCTTCGGCTCGTATTTCAATCTCCTTCCGCCGTGCAGGCGGATCGTTGTCGTCTGCATCGGAACCGACCGCTGCACGGGCGATTCGCTCGGTCCTCTGACGGGCACGCTGCTCGGCAAGTACCGCTCTCCCGAGTTCGAGATTTTCGGCACGCTGGAAAATCCCGTTCACGCGATGAATCTGGCGTCTACGATGGACCAGCTCTACGGGCGGTTCGAAGACCCGTTCGTCATCGGCGTCGACGCTTGTCTCGGACAGGCCGCCAGCATCGGAGCCGTCCTGGTCGGAGACGGCCCGCTTCGTCCGGGCGCGGGCGTCAATAAGCAGCTGCCTCCGGTCGGCGATATTCACGTGTCCGGCATCGTCAACATCGGAGGGCTGCTCGGCTATCAGGCTCTGCAGAGCACCCGCCTGAATCTGGTCATGAACATGGCCGGCCTCATCTCCCGCAGCCTGCTTGTCGGCGTACGCATGTCGGCCGAACGCGCGATCAAGCCGGCCGCTCCTTAATCGCCCAAGAGCCGCCGGGGGCTCCCCCGACGGCTCTTGATCAGTCAATCGAATTCGAAGAGGAGGGCATTGCCGCCCTTGGCCCCTCAGACCGGCGACGACTTCAAGCCCGCGCAACCCGAACCTACTTCCGCCCAAAAACCGACCTGATCGCCTCCAAATAACCAAAGCCATTAACCGTGTCCGGCTCCAGATAGCTGCCCTCCGTCCATTCGTTCCAGGCATTGATCGTGACGATGTTCAAGCCGCCGCTTTTCTGTTCCGCCAGCGCCTTGGTCTGTCGGAGCGCCGTTTCAAATTCCGCGGGCGTATTGCCCCCGACCGTGGCCATGTACTGGTAGCCGATCGGCTCGTACTTGTCCGACTGCACCGTGCGCGGACTCGTGTCCCAGCCCATCGTGACGTTCGGAAAATAAGGCAGCTGAAACTCGTCCGCCAGATCGGACATTTTGGCGACGGCTTCGTCCCGCCATGCTCCATAGTCCGATTGCGGAAACTCCGGAAGGCCGACGTGATGAAGCCATACGTACGAGGTGACCGAATCGAAGCCGAGCAGGTCGAGCAGCTCGTTCGGATTGTCGATGCGCTTCTCCCCCGGCAAAATCTGCACGCCCCAGACGACCGCGTTCAGATGCAGCTCGCCCAAGTCCGCTTGGCGCACGCGTTCGCGGAATTCGCCGAGAATCCGCTTCGTCTCGTCCAAGCCGCCCAAACCTTCGACAAGGTTCATTAGCTCGTAGATCGAGAAGTACAACCCGCCCCCGACTCTCCAGTAGGACGGATGGCGAAAATAACGCTCGATCATATGCTCGGTCGCCGCGACGAACGCCTGCTCAGACACCTTGCCGGAGGCGAGCGTCGCCGGCTGCAGCGCCCGGGTCAGCGGGTGAATGTCGATCCAGTCGTGATTCGCCCACATAAGCGAAAATTTCAGCCGGTCCATGTTGCCCGCCTGCAGAAATCCTTCCTCCAGCCCCCGCTGCAGGTACGGACCGTCTTCGTACCAATACCAGTCGAAAATAAAGCAATCGATGCCGTGGTCCGCCGCAGCGTCGATTTTTCGCGCCATCGCCTGCGGATCGGATTCGTCCTCATACCCCCAGAGCGGCACCTTAGGCTGCGCATGGCCCTCGAATCGGGGCTCCGCCCGCTTCACCAGCTCCCATTCGGTCCACCCCCGGCCATGCCACTTGTCGTTGCGCGCATCGGGATGATAGTTCGGAAAATAATATACGGCCACTTCCGTTTTCGTTTTCACTCGGGATTCCCCTTTCTAATCCAGCTATTTCTCGCCGTCCCTATTGCCGTCCAGCCTTACTCCTTCACGCTGCCCAGCGTGATCCCCTGAATAAAATGCTTCTGAAGAAACGGATACAGCAGCAGAATCGGCAGCGCGGCCAGGAAAATCTGCGCCGCCTTCGTCGTCTGGTCGGAAATTTGCGACAGCGTCTTCAGTTCCTCGGTCGTCGTCATCAGGCTTGGATCGCGGTTAATGACAACCGACTGCAAATACGTCTGCAGCGGAAAATGCTCCGGCTTGTTCATATAGATCAACCCGTCGAACCAGGAATTCCAATGGCCGACGCAGATAAACAGCAGCAGCGTGGCGAGCGCGGGCTTCGCCAGCGGAACGGCGATCCGCCATAGCACCGACCAATGTCCGGCTCCGTCCACGAAGGCCGCCTCGTACAGTTCCTTTGGCTGCGAGCGCATAAAGTTAAGCAGCAAAATGACGTTAAAGACGGGAACGGCTCCCGGCAGAACAAGCGCCCAGATCGAATCGAGCAAGCCGAGCTGCTTGACGACCATGAACACGGGGATCAGACCGCCGGAGAACAGAATCGTCACGACGAAAAACCAGGCGTATACCGAACGCCATCGGAACTGACGCCTTTCCTTGGACAGCGGGTAAGCGATAAGCACCGTCAGCGTCATGTTAATGAAGGCCCCCAGCGCGACCCTCTCCAGCGACACGAGGAAGCTGTCGATGAATTGCGGCTTGTTCAGGGCGTACTTGTACGAGGCCAACGTAAAATCGACGGGCCACAGCTTCACGAAGCCGGCCGTGGCGGCGGAGCTGGCGCTGAACGAGACCGCGAGCACGTGGATGAGCGGCAGCAAGCACAGCAGCGCGGCTCCGCCAAGGAAGACGTAGTTCGTCCAATCGAAGGCTCGTCTTCCGAATGCGTTTTTGTAGATCATCCGTATCCCTTCTTCGTTTAGAAAATTCGGTAGTTCGCCAGCCGGTAGGCAAGCGTGTAGGAAATCGTAATCAGGATTAACGAAATGACCGATTTGAACAGACCGACTGCGGTTGCCAGGCTGTACTGCGCGTCGACGAGCCCGATTCGATAGACGAGCGTATCGATAATATCCCCCGTGCTGTACACTTGAGGACTGTACAAATTGAACACCTGGTCGAAGCCCGCGTTCAGAACGTTGCCGAGGCTAAGCGTCAGCATCAGCACGATGATCGGCATCATTCCCGGCAGCGTGACGTGGATCGTCTGCTTGATCCGGCCCGCTCCGTCCATGACCGCGGCTTCGTACAAGGTCGGATTGATCGAGGTGATGGCGGCGAGAAACACGATCGTCGAGAAGCCGAACTCCTTCCAAATGTCGGAGACGACCAGCACGTAAGGGAACCATTTCTCATCCCCCAGGAAAAAAACGGGCCCAAGGCCGAAATACCCGAGAAAGGAATTGACGATGCCCGAGGACGGCGACAAAATATCGATCAGCACGCCGCCCAGAATGACCCACGATAGGAAATGGGGCAAATAGACCATCGTTTGGACCGAACGCTTAAACGCCGTCCGGCGCACTTCGTTCAGCAGCAGCGCGAACAGAATCGGCACGACCAGCCCCAGGACGATTTTCATCGTCGCGATCCAGACGGTGTTGCGCAGCACCGACCCGAAGTTCGGCAGTTGAAACAAATAGCGGAAATGCTCCAGACCGACCCATTCCGAACGGAAGAAGCCCTTGGTCGGAATAAAATGCTCGAAGGCAATCGCAATGCCCGTCATCGGGTAATAGCAGAACGCGA
This sequence comes from Cohnella cellulosilytica, assembly GCF_042431195.1. NCBI lineage: Bacteria > Bacillati > Bacillota > Bacilli > Caryophanales > Paenibacillaceae > Cohnella > Cohnella cellulosilytica. Next base: position 250,109 of record NZ_JBHMDN010000055.1, on the reverse strand, counting down.
GCACGAACAGGACGCCGGGCAGCAGCATCAGGTGCAGCGAAGCTTCGCCGCCTTGCTTTTCGCGGATCTTCAAATTCCGTACCTCCTATCGTTGCGCGGGAAAGAAAAGGAGGGGATCGCCCCCTCCCTTCGGCTTATTTGGATGCCGCCCACTCGTTCACTTCGTTGGTGATCTCTTCCCCGCCGAGCTTGTTCCAGTTGGCGACGAACGTATCGAACGTATCGATCGATGCGGCGTTCAAAATGATTTTGGTGAATGTCTCCAGCTCGAGCGTATCGAGCGTGGAGCCCTTCTTCAGCATCGTCTCCGTAGGCGCTCCGAGGAAGCCGTTCAACGTCACCTGCCCGTTGTTGTCGTATGCGTCCTCCACGCTGAGCGCCCCTTCCGGGCCCGACCATTTGTAGCTGCCCCAGAACGCTTCGTCCCCGGCCAAGTACTTGTTGATGCTCTCGTAGTTGTCTTTGGCGTCGAACGAAAGACCGGCATCGCTCTTGCTTTCCAGCGCCTGCTTGACCCCGCGGTAGATGTTGATGTTCTGCAGCGGGTCCTGGGCCGTAACCGCAGCGTAAGCGTACAAGTTCATATTCGTGTCCTCGTTATTGAAGAACCGCTTGTCGCGTCCGTTCGGGCCGTACTGCTTCTCCAGGCTGTAGTTCAGCAGTTTGACAAGCGCTTCGGGGTTTTTGGCCCCTTTCTTCACCGCGTAGAAGAAGACGGCGCCGTTGCCCGCGAGCGAGCTGGCCGGCGAGCCGTCGGCCGAGGCGATCGGATAAGGCATCCAGTTCGCTTCCGGGTCGTTCTTGAAGCCGTCCGGCAGCGGCCAGAACGCGTTCCAGTGCTGTCCGTAGAACAGGCCGATCTGTCCGGAAGTAATCAACTCGTTCACCTTGTTGGCGTCGTAGACGCCGAACTCGGGATCGATCAGCCCGGCCTTGAACATCTCCTGCAGCTTGGCCAGCGCCGCCTTCATCTCCGGCTGGACGGAGCCGTACGCCAGCTTGCCGTCCGCTCCGGCCACCCATGCCTTCGGATACGCCTTGAAGCCGTACGCCAATCCGCCGATGCCGCCATACCCGGAATAAATGTCCTTGCCCAGTCCGAGACCGTACGTTTTCGCCTGGCCGCCCGGCTTTTGCTTGACGAACGCGTCGGCAATGTTCCATACGTCGTCGATCGTTTTCGGCGCGTCCATGCCGACCTTCTTCAGCCAATCCTCGCGAATCCAGATCATCTGGGTGCCGTCGATGACGGAAGCGGTGGAGGGCAGCGCCATCTTCTTGCCGCCGAACGTGGCGGCCGTCCAGCCGACGCCGCCGTCCATCGACAGCGTCGTCTTCGTCAGCTCGGATGCGTACTGCTCGAAGACGTCGGTCAAATCCATGATCATGTCCGACTCGATCAGCTTCTGCAGTTGGGTCAGATCGACCGTCACGATGTCGGGAATGTTGCCCGATGCGATGGAGACGTTCATTTTCTGCCCGTACTGGCCTTCCGGCACGGTCCACTCGTTTTTCAGCACGATGCCGAGATCTTCCTGATAGCCCCGATACCATACGTTGTTGTCCAGCGACTCGCCTTCGGCGAACGTTACGGTACTCCCCAGACTACGGGCCGTCGTCACTTCGATCGGCGTTTCGTACTTGCCCAGCGGGTCTTGGGCTTCTCCCGTCGCTGCCGGCGAGCCGGACTCGCTCGGAGCCGAAGCTTGAGAACCGGACGGCGCTGCGCTTCCCGTCGCCTCCCCTCCGCCGCCGTTAGAGCTGCAGGCGCTCAGCAGCAGCATGACGGCGATCAGGCCGTATCCCATTTTGCGTTTCATAGTGCGTCCCCCTCGATTGTGTTATGGTCTAGATGATCATCTGTTTCTATTGTAGAATCGCGGCGGACGCCGTTAAATCGTAATCTTTCTACTTTCTGTTCCGATCTCTACCTGTTCGGGGGGCGGCGGGAATACGATCTCCGCTCGCAGGCCTCCCAGAGCGCCGCGCGAGAGCCGAAGCCCGGCTTTCTCGCCGAAGCGAAGCCGCAAGCGGCGATGCACGTTGCCGAGACCCGTCGTCTCCCCGCTTTGACCGGCCGTCTGCAGCTTGCGCCGCAGCGCCTCCAGAGCGGCATCGTCCAGTCCCGTTCCGTTGTCCTCGACTGCGACGACCGCCTCCTTCTCCGTCAGGAAGAACGACACTTCCAGCAGCCCGCCTTCGGCCCGTTTTTCCAAGGCATGCACGAACGCATTCTCGATGACCGGCTGAAGGGTCAGCCGCGGAACGGACATTCGCGCGAGGGACTCCGGCACGTCTCCGAAACGCACGGAAATCCGGTCGTGGAACCGGAATAATTGGATGTCCGTATACGTCCGCGCATGAACGACCTCATCCTGCACGGTCACCTCCTCCGCGCCGTCGCGCGTAATGAAGCGATAATATTCGCCCAAATACTTCGAGAATTGAGCGACGTTGTCGTTCTCCCCGAATTTCGCCATCCGGTAGATCGTAAAAAAGCTGTTGTAAAGAAAGTGCGGGTTGATCTGCGACTGCAGCTGCTTCAGCTCCGCGGTCTGGGTCCGGTATTTCTGCTCGTACACTTCGTATACAAGCTCCTGCAGCTTGCGGATCGTCTGATTGAAATGGCGGTACAAATAAGCAAATTCGTCCTTGCTGCTCCGTTCGATCGATACATCGAAGTTGCCGTTGCCGACCTGGCGGAACGCGACGATCATTTTGCGCAGGGGATGATGGATAAGCCGGTAAACGACATAGGATACGACGGCGATAATCAGCAGGGAGACGAGGGAAACGTAGCGGATGCGGTCCCGGTTCGCCTTGAGCTTGCCCAGCACTTCCTTCTCCGGGACGAACACGGCGAACGTCGCGCCCAGAAACGCCGAGCGTTCGCTGTAATGAAGATAGTCTCCCTGTTCGGTGTGCAGCGTCTCGACTGTGGTCTGCCCGACGCCCCCCGCGGCATCCGCCGCCCGCAGCAGGCTCTCGCGCTCCTCCCCGCTTCCGTCCGAAGCAATTCGCCAGCCGTCCTCGGAGCCAAACAGCGCGGCGATGCCGACGCCGTTGTACTTGAATCGGTCCATGGCCGCCGCCAGACGCTCCCGGTCGAGCTCGATCGTCAGCACGAAGGACGGAATCGCCACGCCGAACAGATACGAATTGGAATAACAAATATAAAGGCGGCCCTTCTCCTCGATCAGCGCCGCTGCGGACGGCCGGACGAACCGCTGCAGCGATTCCCGCTCGGAGTCCGAGATATCGCCGTACGTCTGGTTGGCCGTAATCATCGTGCCCAGGTCGGGCAGGTAAGCGGTCGTATCGGCAATATATTGGCTCATCGATTTGAGCTGAATGAGCTGGCGTTGAATCGCCAGCACGGCTTGCCGCTTCTCTTCGTTGGTCATGATTTCCGAGGCGTTGGAGAGCGTGTCCAGCTCCGGCGAAGCCGACAGCTGCTGCTGGAACTTGATGACCTGCGACAGCTCGGTCTCGAGGCTGCTCAAATAATAATGCGCCTGCGAGCGCACGGATTCGGCGACGCCGTCCCGCACGCCCGTCGCGTCGGAGCGGTTGATCTGCAGCACGATCAAATAAAACGGAAGGACCGCCACGAGCAGGGTGACGACCATTTTCGTGTAGATGGATTGGAAGAGGGAGCCGAGAGGCAAGCGAATTTCCCCTTTCTGGTGATGTCCTTCAGCTTTCTCTGTATTCTTGAGGGGACTTGCCTGTCAGTCTTTTGAACAGGCGGGCGAAATACGAGGGAGATTCCAGCCCGACGGCGACGGTAATCTCCTGAATCTTCATGTCTGTGGAGCGCAGCAGCTCCTTGGCCTTTCGGATTCTCAGGTCCGTTACGTAATCCGACAGTCCGACTCCCGTAAGCTGCTTGTACAGCCGGGACAGATAGGCGGGATTCAAATAAACGGCCTGCCCGAGCCGGTTCAGCGACAAATCCTCGCTCAAGTGCCGGGCGACGAAGTCCTCGACCTTGCCGACGATTTCCAGGCCTCGGTCGGCCTGCATTTTTCTCCGATGGGCGAACAAGGCGGCTGCCGTCTCCCGGAAAAAAGCGATCGTATCCACCCACGACGGAAACGCATCGTATCTCGTCAGTCTGTGCAGCCGATCCGGGTCTTCCGAAATTTCCTGTAGGCCGCTGCGGTTAAGCTGGGACAGAAGAAGACTCGAAATTCGGTTAAAGGCTTCTAGCGACAGCGCCAACGGCACACGATTGCGGTCAGCGGCGTTCAGAAGCCGAACGAGGTCGCGATCGAACTCTTCCGCCTTGCCGTTCTCCAGATGCGCCTCCAGAAACACGAACCGCTTCAGTTCGGCACGCAGCTCGTCCGTCCGGCGCTCGTCCATGCCGGTCCCGCCTCCGCTGCCCAGATAGGAGATTTCCTCGCCGATGCCCGCTCCCTGATGCAGCAGATCGCGAAGCCGGTCGTACACCCGGCCGATGTCCGTCCATTCGAACAGGCCGCTGCAGGCAAAGGAGAAGCGCAAGCTCAGAAATCGGACAGCGGCCTGCTGAATCCGGTCGAGGCTAAGCTGCAGTTCGGCGTCGACTTCGTCTTCGCCCCTAGGCTGAATGAGCCAGAGAAGCGCCGCTCCGTCCAGGGAAAGCGACAGAGTGGCGCAAGAGGGGGGAAGAAGCTCCCCCGCGATATTTTGGAGCGCATAGAGCAGCAAGGTACGGTCGGAAGGGCGGTCGATGCCTTCCCACGAATCCGCCTTGCCGAGCAGCATGTATATCGGCGCCGCTTCCGAGAAAGGAATGTCCAGCTCCTCGAAGCGGGCCTTCAGGCCCGCCGAGGCGAACGGTTCTCCCAGCAGCAGACTTCCGATGTACTCCCGCTGCGCCAGCGGCTGCAGCTGCTTCATTTTCAACTTGGCCTCCGCGACGAATCGCTCGACGTCCAACTCCTCATGAAGGTCGGCGATCGCCTTGCGGACGGCCGCTACGATGTCCTCGTCTCCCTCCATTTTCAGCACATAGTCCGCACCGCCCTTGCGCAGCACCTCCTGAACGTACCCGAAGTCGCTGTAGCCGGTCAGGAACACGACCTTGCAGCGCTTCCAGCGCTCGCGAACCCGGTCGAACAGCTCCAGCCCCGTCATCTCGGGCATGCGGATATCGGTCAGAACGATGTCGATGCGGCTTCGTTCCATGATTTTAAGCGCTTGGATGCCCGAGTTGGCGCGGTGAACTTCCAAGTCCGGAATGCCGGCCGTATGGAACAGCTCCGTCAGACCGTCCAGTATAATCGCCTCGTCGTCGACGATGAGCAGGTTGATCAAGTTGCGTTTCCTCCTTTGTTACAGCTCCACCCGGTAGACGTGAGCTCCCGCTCCCGCAGCCGAGAAGCGGATAAATCCGTCGGCGTCGGCGGTGAACGTGTCCCATGCCGCGCCGTCCCGCTTTACCTGATACGCCGTCCCTGGTGTCAGGTTTCCGATTTTGAGCTTCTTCGCTCCGGACGACGAATCGATCGTTATGGCCGTCTCGGTCGCGGACGCATATACGGACGCTTCCGCCCCGTCGTACACCAGCTTCTCGACCTTCATCCAGCCAAGCGCGGAAGGCCGGCGCGGCGCGACGGAAAGTCCGTCCTTCTCCGTATCGATGCCGAGGAACCCGTAGAGGAACGCGAGCGGAACCAGCGCCGATTCGGTAAACTCGGCATCGATGCCGATGCCTCCCGCCGAACCGTCTCCCTGCATTCCGATGCCTCTGATGCCATAGTAGGACCGATAGCCGCCTTCCTCCTGCGCTTCCTCGTAATGCTCCAAGATCGCCGCGAAGCGATTCCACGCGTCGTCCGCGGACTTGTATTTCAGCCTGGCCATCACGTCGTAATAGCTGACGTACATAATGGCTCCGCCGTCCTGAACCTGCGTGCTGAAAGGATGGCTGTCGGACTGCGTCCAGATGATGTTGTACCATTCGGTGTTGCGCTTCGTCGAAGCTCTTGCCGCGAATTTGGGCGCATAGATGTCCGCGCCCGTCGACGTATCCCCGGCGACCGTACGCGTGCCGTCCAGCCACGAGAAAATGCTCGCCGCCCGGGTCGGGTCGGCCAATCCCTGGGCCAGCGCCTCGAGATTGACGAACGTATACCCGTAATCGTGCATCGCTCCGTTCGTATCGACGCTCGGCACGTATCTGCCGGTCGCCGCATTCCAGAACGGGGAGGAGCTTCCGGTCATCGCCGCCGCCACGTTCGCCGCCTTCGCGCTCAGAGACGCCGAATCGTCGCCGTACGGATTTGCCGCGATCGACCAGCCGGCATTATCCTCGATCAGCTTCTCGATCTGCGCCATCGTTTTCAGCGCTTCATAGTAGTAAATGGTATCATAGAAATCCTTGTATCCGATCGGCAAAATGTCCCAGTAATTCGAACCGACGCCCTTCCCGTGAACGTAGCGGTCGGCAACGTTCGGCTTCGTCATGTCCACGCCGCTCGTTCCTTCGTGTCCGACCCACGGAATCGTCAAATAATGATTCGAGCCGGAATCGAACTCCGTCTGCAGAAAGCGCAGGGCGGCGCGCATGCGGCCGATGTTGCCTTGCAGGAACGCGACATCGCTCGGATTCCACAGGAACAGCTCGGCGCTTCCGAGCACGAAAGCGGTGTTCGTCTGAACGTGCCGGGTATCGTATTCTCCCGCCACTCTCTCGAGCGCGACCTGGCCGCCTGGCTGCCCGCTGTCCGCCGGATCGATCCGATACTGCTTGATCGTGCCGGTCCAGTGCGGATTTTTGTACATCGGAATTTGGTAGCCCTTGCTCGCTCCCGTCGTATCGACGGAAAAGGCGACGCTTTTCGCTTCGTTCCAGGTTGGGTCGGCATCCGTCGTAAAATAAATTTTGCCTGACGAGTCGGCGTTCGTACTGCTCATCTGCACGTAAAGATACGGCATACGGGAAGCCGGGGTGTTCTGCACAGGCGACACGACGAACGGATCGGCGCCCGTCGTCTCCAGCACCCATCTGCCGCCGGAAATCGCATGGGAGGCCACGCTTGTCGTCCATCCCGAGACGCTTGTCCCGAACGCATACTTGCGCACCGCGGGATCGTCCGGACTCGACGTCGAAGGAAACGGCCATCCGACGAGACTTGTCCCTTCTCCCCACCAGTTGGTCGAGTTCAGGACGTAGACGTAGCCATCGTCCGTCATTCGCACGTCGTTGAGCAGATGCTCCCGAAGCACCTCGTTATAGTCCGCGCCGTATTTTCCCTTGTTGAGCCCGGTATTCATCCAGGCCGTCGTCATGGCGTCCCACTGCATCCAGTTCGTCTGCGGATTGCCGTCGACGGGACTCGGGCCGAATTTCAGCGTGTACAGCGTTTTGAACATCCGGTTGACCGTCTCCGCGGTCGCCGCATCGGACGAAGAGAAGACCGGAAGTTCGGGAAGCACCTTGCTCGGCGTATACGTGATCCGCGACTTGAAGTCTCCGTAGGCGGAAGCGACCGCTCCGTCGATGTACGGTGTGCCGGGGAAAAAGTTGTTGCCCGACGTCTGCCAGACGCCGACCCCGTTCGTTCCGGCGCTCAGCACCCACAAATAATCGCCTGCCGGCTGTTCGGGAACGTCCAAGGCGAGCCACGCATTGTCCGCAAAATCGACGAACGTCTTCTCGGCGATCGGAGCGCTCGCAACCGTCGTCGCGTAGTCGGTGTTCCAAGCGTACAGGGAAAGCTTCAGACTGCCTTGGTCGTCGCCGTAGCTCGGCGTATTCGTCTCGATTCTCGTAAACGGCCACACGGCCTGGAATCTCTCTCCGGCGGAGCCCGCTCCCGAAATCGGCACGTCGCGGACCGTCGTATCGACGTGGCTGTACATTTCCTGCGGCTCCGTGCCGTATTCTCCGTAGTACAGGCGAGCCTGGTAGTCTCCGGACGTTTCGCTCCCGTTGAAGTATGCGTTCGCCGGATACCCGCTATCCGTCAGCTTCCAGACGCCGACCCATCCCAAAGCGCCGGATAGCGTCCATACGTATTGACCGGCAGCCTTCTCTGGAAATTGAATGCGAAGCCAGGCGTTGTCGGCGAAATCCGAAAACGTTTTGCTGACGAGCGGCGTTCCTCCGACCGAGGTCGCGTAGTCGGTATTCCAGGCGTACAGCTTCAGCGTCAGGCTGCCGTCGTTGTCCGAGTAGCTCGGCGTTCGAACCGCCAGACTGTAAAATCGGTCGTGAGCCGTAAAGCGCGAGCCCGCCGTATCGGACGCGCCGATCGTCACGTCCTGATAAGCGTTCCCGTCGTACAAATAAGGGTCCGCATCCGCGTAGTAAATCCGACCCTCATAATCGCCGGACGTCGGAGCCCCGTTCCAGAACGCCTCCGCCGGAGCCGCGCTGTCCGTCAGCTTCCAGACGCCGACCCAGCCAACCGCTCCGGACAACGTCCAGACGTATTGGCCGGCCGACTGCTCGGGAAAGTTCAGGCGCAGCCATTCGTTGTCGCCGAAATCGACGAACGTCCGGCTCGCAACCGGACCGGCCGCAACCGTCGTCGCGTAATCCGTATTCCAGGCATACAGCTTCATCGTTAAGCTTCCGTCGCTGTCTCCGTAGCTCGGAGCCCGTACGGCGACGCTATAGAACGGGCCGCTCGCCGCGAACTTCTGGCCGGCCTCGTCCCCTGACCCGATCGTCACCGACGCGTAATGGATGCCGTCGTAATGCCTGACCGGCGCCGATGCGGCAGAGGCTGATAGCGCGCCTCCTGCAACCGTCCACGTTCCGAGTATGAGCGCCAACGCCAAAGCGAGCGCGGTCCATTTTCTTCCCACCATTCGGCATTCCTCCCTGATTGTCCGAGCGAACCGATCCTGTTGCCCGCCCTCATCCGGAATGCGCTTACATCTCGCTTGGCGCGTTTTCCGGTTTCCTCCCTTCATTGTAGCTTGGCCTATATGCGCGAGATAGGCTAAAACTTCTACTTTCTGTTCCGATTTCTACTTCCTGTGCGCAGCGGCCGACTGGCTCGTGCTCGAGTGGGGGAACGGGGGCGCGTGGTGCTGCAACCCGACTGGGCCGCTGGAGCGGGGAACGGAGGGGCGTGGTGCTGAAACCCGATTGGGCTGCTGGAGCGGGGAACGGAGGGGCGTGGTGCTGCAATCCGACTGGGCCGCTGGAGCGGGGGAACGGGGGCGCGTGGTGCAGCAGGCCGACTGGGCCGCTGGAGCGGGAAAGCGGAGGGACCAGGAGGGAGTCCACTGAGTCGATTTAGTACCGATAGACGGAGGGCGGGACTATCCCATAGTCGAACCTAGTTGCTTCTGAAAGACTTCCATTCCTGAAATCACCGATTAACGGGTTAACCAGTTGTTCAGCAGCGTGCTTTTAGGGAGTTTGTTTGCTTTGGAAGGGGTATCTCTCCTAGATCTGTATCCATCCAGGCCAATAAGCCCGCACAGAGGGCTTATCTCCCCCAGACGGGCTCCGACCCGGCCAATAAGCACGCACCATGGGCTTATCTCCCCAGACGGGTTCCGACCCGGCCAATAAGCACGCACAGAGGGCTTATCTCCTCCAGACGGGCTCCGACCCGGCCAATAAGCACGCACAGAGGGCTTATCTCCCCCAGACGGACTCCGACCCGGCCAATAAGCACGTACGGAGGGCTTATCTCCCCCAGTCGGGCTCCGACCAAGCCAATAAGCACATACAGAGGGCTTATCTCCCCCAGTCGAGCTCCGACCAGGCCAATAAGCACGTACCGAGGGCTTATCTCCCTCAGACGGGCTCTGACCAAGCCAATAAGCACGTACAGAGGGCTTATCTCCCCCAGACGGACTCCGACCCGGCCAATAAGCACGTACGGAGGGCTTATCTCCCCCAGTCGAGCTCCGACCCGGCCAATAAGCACGCACCATGGGCTTATCTCCCCCAGACGGACTCCGACCAGACCAATAAGCACGTACGGAGGGCTTATTTCCCCCAGTCGAGCTCCGACCAGACCAATAAGCACGTACGGAGGGCTTATTTCCCCCAGTCGAGCTCCGACCAGGCCAATAAGCACGTACCGAGGGCTTATCTCCCTCAGACGGGCTCCGACCCGGCCAATAAGCACGTACGGAGGGCTTATCTCCCCCAGACGGGCTATGAATTTACGCCTGCTCGGAAGCAAATGATCGCCCAAGGCAACTAGGTTAGCTTACAGATCAGCCTGTGCTTGAAACGCGAACGGTTTCGACGAATCTTGCCGCAGACTTCTAAGAACGATATTCGGCATAGTGGCGTACGGCCGCGATGTTCATGCCGCTTTCCCACGGTCTGCACCTTGTATTGAAGGGCCGCCCCGCGTCGTAATATTCCACCCATGCGTCCGTCGAATCGGCGATGCTCACGACATGCGCCAGAACGGCTTCGGCTCCGGGATGACGCAAACGGGTCAGCCCGTACAGCAGCAAGCTTTCGTCGTAACCGACGAAATAAGAGGACCCCGGAACCGTAGGCAGATAGCCGTGCCGTTCGAATATATCGTAAGCTCTGCGAAGCTCCGCCGCCTGCTCCTCGTCCGTCAGCAGCTCGGCATGCACGAAGGAAGGGAGCAGCCCCGCGGATTGAACCGCTACCGCTTGGGACGCGACAGCCTCGAGCGGCGGCTCGTTCACCAGGCAGGCCGGGCAAACGTAGCGGCCCGCGGCCGTTCTTCGCGTCCACTTCAGCGCATGAACGCCGCGCGGGTGACAGCTCTCGCAGACGCCGTGGCGGTAAGCCGGCAGCTCCGCCGTCGCCGCCCTTTCGGGCGCATTGGCATAGAAGCGTCCGTCCTTCCGGAAGCGCGTTCGGAACACCGCCTCCGTTCGCTCCAGCAAGTTTTCGCAAGCTGCGGCGCGCTCTTCGCTCCATAGGCCGCGATCGACCGCGAACGCAAGCAGCCTTCTGCCCGCTTCCAGAAACAGCAGCGTCGCCTCCATGGAGCCGTCGTTCAGGGACGTGCGAGGCAGGAAGCCTCCCGCAACGTAGGTCTCGTCTCCGTTAAATGGCAGCATGCCGTCGTGCAAATGCGGCAATTGGACCTGCCAGCAGTCGTCTAGCATCGGAAACAAAGAGGCGACGTAATCCCAGTCTCCCGTCGCCTGCCCGTAATCGAAAGCCTGCACGATCATATAAGCGGTAATCTCTACGTCGTCGTTCTCGTGCACATGGCGGGCGCGGTCGTGCCCCATGCTTTCCGCGTTGCGTATCCCGCCGAGCCTTGTCCATTTCCCGAAGCGGAAAGCCAGATTCCTTCTCGCTTCCTCGTACAGGCCAAGCGAGAGCAACCCCCTCGCCGCGCCGTACTGATCCCGCACGTAGGCCAACGCGTAGTTGTGGCCGGCCATGATGCCGCCGTCCCGCGACTGCTGCGCGGCAATCAGGAAAGCGACGCTCTCGGACAGTTCATCGATGCGCTTTCTCATTCCTTCTCCAATCCGCTCGCCGTATTCCAGCGGAGCGATACGCGAAGAAAATCGGAGATCCGCTTCCTCGGCTTGCGCCCTAAGCCGCTCGTAGCCCATCTCCAGCATCGCGCGGGCATGCCCCTCGGCGTCCGGATAGAAGGGGCCTCCGACCAGCGCGAAATACGATTCTCCCGCGGGCACCGCAATGCCGACTTTCCCCGTGTCCGATGCGAACTCGATCCGCGCTTCCTGTCCCCAGAAGACTGCGGCCAGGAACGTCTCCTCGCCCATCGGATAACGGTAGATGCGGGCCGTGTCAGGCGCCTTCACGAGGATCGACTTGACGGCCGCCTCCGCGGAGGCCAAGTCCTCGCGGCCCGGATAGCATTCGTAATCTTCCCCGAGCGTCAGCTCGAGACGCAAAGGTTCGTCGGCATGCAGTCGGCATAGGTAGGCCGGCAGCTCGCTTGCGACGAAAGCTTCGGCCAAGGCGACTTCACGGCCCGCTTCGTTCAGGTACTTATGCCGCCAACGATTCGTGCCCTTGTCCCGGCGCGATTCGTAGCGGGGCTCCGTGCCCTCGGCAAGCGTCCATTTTCCCTGCACCATGGAGGGCGAGCTATAAGGAGGCCCGTAAACCTCGGCGATGTCGTTCCCCCGCCCATAGACAAGAAACCGCCCGTTGCCCAGCGCATGAATCGCGCCGTCGTCGTTCTTTTTCCACATCTGCCTCGCTCCTTTAATCATTCTTCGATCCGGGGAAACCGTCACCCGATCAAAAAGGCTTCTCTTTCCCGGAAGTAAGCCGCAGTTCTCGCAACCAAGCCGTCCAGCTTGGCCGCATCCGGCTTGCCGTACATCGCGGGATAAGGGTCGCCTCCCGGGCCCAGCGGCTCCGGGGTCACAAACCGGCCTTCCCGGTTAAATCCGAGCAGATAAAGAGCCATAATGATCGTATCCAAATCCATGAAGCCGTCTCCGAGCGCCCCCCGGTTGCTGTCGGCCATGTGCAGGTTGACGAGCCGTTCTCCCGCCTCCAGCAGCGCTTCGCCGATGTGAGTCTCCTCCGATTGCATGTGGTATACGTCCGCGTTGATATGTTGAACTCCCGGATGACCGACCGCCGCGATGTAGGCCTTGGCATCGGCAACCGTGCGGACCAGGCTGACTTCCGCCGCGCGGATCGGCTCGATGGCGGCCTTCACTCCGTACGCCACGAATCGGTCCGCAACGATGCCCAGAGTATCCGCGCTGCGCTGAAACTCCATATCGTCGTAAGCCTTCGGTCTGCCTACCGCTCCGGGCACGACCAGCAGGTAAGAGCCTCCCGTCTCGGCGGTAAATTCGATTTCCCGCTTCAGATAATCGATAGCCGCTTGCCGGTGCGGCGCCCGGCTGCTCGACAAATCGTTGTCGGCCGAGAACATGCCGCATACTCCCGATGTCTTGATGCCATGCGCTTCAAGTATAGCGATCGTTTCCTTCGCGCGGTAGCCCAGATCGGGCCCGTAATGGTTGCCGTGAAGCTCGATGTAGGCGATACCCGCGCGCTGCAGTCTCTCCGCGGACGTCTCCAGGTTTTCCATTCCGAAGCCCCAGTTGCTCCACGATAAGTTCAGCCTGTCGCGCAGCCTTTCCGGCCGTTCCTTTTTGAGCGCAAGGAAGGCGCTCCTGATCCGCTCGTTCTTCTCTTCGTACCGCTGCTTGGTCATTTCGCTCAGTCTCCTTTTTTCTCCGATTCCTTTTTGAGGCAGCCTCGTTAAGGCATCTCCGGATGATTAGGTCCGAAATGCTTGAGGAACACCATGGGCTCCCACTTGCTGTCGTTGACGACGTGCACGCCCTCCCGGGCGGCCGTCTCGCCGACGAAAAACTCGTCTCCGCTCATTTGACCGAACCGCAGCATGCTTGCGGCCTCGGCTTGATGGGGACCGAACCGGCCGTGCCCCTGAACGAGCACCGTGCCGTACGCCGCGGAATCGCGGACGATTACGCTCTGTCCGGGATTTACGGTCAGCTCCTTGGCGCCGATGTACGGATTGCCGTAAGTAATCCACTTCTCCGCATGCCGTTCGTCGGAATGCCCGCAAAGAAGGGGCGGACGATAATAATGCCGCTTGTAGTGCGGGTCCGTATTTTTCTCCCAGTCCATCAGGCTCAAAATATAGGCGATATCGCGCTTCCGGTCCTCCGGGCAATTTTCCGCCAAAAACTCGTACGGATACGTTTCGCCGCTTACGACATTCTCGTGCACGGAGTTCACGTCGCTGTTCCACTGAGGCTCGTAGGTAAGCGCCGATCCCGGGGCATGCACCACGCCCGGAGGCGTATACCAGCCCGTCCCCAACTGGATGCGATAAGCCCGCGACAGCTCGGTGATGCGGTTATCCGCTTCTTCGTACCGCAGCAATCTCTCCCTGACCTCGTCCAGGGTCGTATCCGGATCATAGCCGAAATAGGTGACGGGGAATACTCCCAGATGATTGTTCAGCTGCGGCGGAAAATAATAGGCCTCCGGCTTGCCGATCCGCCCCACCAGACTCGCGGCCGCGTCGTCCAGATGGAGATGGTGGAACAGCGGCGTCTCGTAATCGAAAAACTTGGCGTACATCGGCCAAGTGCCGTAACGTTCGTAGAGCGTCTCGCCGATCAGACGGCTTCCCAATTGTACTACCGCATCCTTGAACAAAAAGACGACGGAGCCGTCCTCGTCGGCGGCAACGTAGCTCATCCCTTCGTCGGGAGGCGCCAGCGGTCCGTTCATGGCCGGGATGACCGAAGAGAACCATCTTTCCTTAATGGAGCCCCGTTCGGTTCCGAGCGCGTAATAGTCGTCGGGGTGAAGCCGCAATCTCCGGCCGGCTTGCGAGAAACGCCGCGGCACGAACACCGGCTTCATACGCAGAATCCCTTGCCCGCGGTCGTAAGCTTCTTGAATGATCGAGCGGTCGGTCACGTTGTCGTTCCCTCCTTGAGTCGTGTAGACGGACGAATCCCTCTTCGTCCAATCTACACCGGCATGCCGCTTGGAGGAATTCCATATCTTGCGATTCGTCTCAGCTTTCTTGTCGATTTGGCTTAACGGAAGGTATACTGTGAACAAAACAAGCGATGCGAGCCAGGAGGTTCCGAGATGTTTCAGATTCCGTTCGAGCACCAGGAATACCCTCTCTTTGCCGACGACGCGCGGCCGCTTCTTGTGTACGCCGGACAAATCGGCGACGAACCGGACTGGGCGTTCGAAAGCCACAAGCACGACCACTTCGCCGAAATCATCTACATCTGCGACGGCGAAGGGGATTTTCGGATCAACGACCGGCCGTACCGCGCGCGCAAGGGAGATCTGCTGATCTATCATCCGGGCGTGCTGCACGAGGAGAGGTCCGATCCCGCCTGTCCGCTGCGCACTTATTTCTGCGCCGTAAGCGGGCTAAATCTCGCCGGCGCGAAGCCGGGATGGCTGCTCTCCGAGCAAGCGGACCCCGTTATCCGGACCGAAAGCTGCGGGCCTCAAATCGAGCATTGCTTCTCCGCGCTCCTGAACGAGCTGCGCTCCCAGACGTGGGGACACGAAATGATCTGCCAGCATATGCTTAACTGCATTCTGATCCTGATTCTGAGAATCGCGGACGGCCATGGCTCCGCGAGCGTCGGCAGCTCCTCGCATACGATCGGGGCGAAGGCCAAAGCCTTCATCGACCTGAACTATACGCGCGATCTGCCCTTATCCGAAATCGCGAGCCGGCTCTATCTCAGCCCCCATTATTTAGCCCACGTTTTCAAAGAAGAGACCGGCAACTCCCCGATCAATTACTTGATCCAGCGAAGAATCGGCGAGGCCAAGACACTGCTGCTGACCACGTCTCTGACCGTACAGGAAATCGCCGGCCGGATCGGATACGAGAACGCGAACTACTTCAGCATGGCCTTTAAGAGGATGACGGGGCTTACGCCCAGCGAGTTCCGTAAAACGACCAAATAAGCAAAAACACGATCGGCGTCCTCTTGACGCAATCGTGTTTTTGTCCGAAGAGAAAACTTTGTTTTTATCCCGCGCCCCCATGCAAGGGGAGCTTTATTCTAACCTGAGTCCCGATGCCCCTTCTGCTGAACAGTTCGACGCCGTAGCCGGGCCCGTAAGCCAGCTGAATCCGCTCGTGGACGTTGCGTATGCCGTAGCCTGCGTCCATATGGGATTGCAGGGCGTTGTTCGCTTGCTCCGCGGTCATTCCGGCGCCATCGTCGACGACTTCGAAGATCATCCCGTCGGCTTCGCGAAACAGGCGGATCACGATGTTCAAAGGGTGATTGTCGTCCCATACGGCGTGAAGAATGGCATTCTCCACGAAAGGCTGGAGCATCAGCTTTAAGGTCGAATAAGGATATAACGATTCGTCGATCTGCCAATGCACGCGAAATAAGTTCTCGAACCTCGTCTGCTGAATCGCGATATAATGGCGGGTAATATCCAGTTCCTTCTGCACGAGAATGTTCTTTTTCCCCTTATTGAGAGACGTCTTGTAGAAATTGGAGAGATGGGACACGACGCTCCCGACCTCGGGATCGTGATTGCGGATAGCGAGAGACGAGATGATCGACAGCGTATTGTACAGAAAATGCGGGTTGATCTGGCTTTGCAGTGCGTACAGCTCGGCTTCCTTCTTCAAAATTTCCTTTTTGTACACTTCGTTGATCAACTCGTTTAACCGGCGCCTCATGGCATGAAAAGCTTCGGCCAGCTGTCCGACCTCGTCCCTTCCCCAGCCTTGGATATCGAAAATAAAATCCTCGTTCTCCACTTTGCGAATGTAACGGTAAAGCGTCTGGAAACGATTCGAGAAGTAGCGCGAGATCAGGAAAATGAGCACGACCGCCAGCACGACGCTTAAGCCGGAGATGAGCAGCATCCGATTGGTTTCCTTCCGGACGTCGGACAAGACGAGGCCGAGCGGTACGACGGACACCGTCTTCCACCCGAACTTCATGCTGTTGAAGACGATCAGGGATTGCTCTCCGTCGATGTTCGTCTCGAAGGTGCCGACGTTCCCGTTCTCCCATGAGCCCGGTCCGATGATGGAGGATAGCGGTTTGGAGATTTGCTCCTTGTTTTTGGCCGAGAGAACGATTCCGTCGGCGTTTACGATATAAATATCCTTGTTTAACGTTTCCTTCTCATAAAGCGAATAGAGCACGTTTTCTTTAATGTCGATCGTGAGAATTCCGTAAGGGTATTGCAGTCTGTGATTGTTCAGCAATCTGGCCAAGGTGAAGATCGCTTCGTCGCTGTTCACGATGCTGTAGATCGCGTCTCCGTACGATTTCGACAGCTTTTCGTACCAGCTCTGGGACCTCAGCCGCTCGTCGACGTGCTTGACGAATAACCCGTCGCTCGGAATCGTCTCGTTGTACGGATACAGGGTAATGGCGTGAATATCGGCATTGGCGGCCATCACTCCGTATAACAGGTCGTTGATGTAATCATAAGCTTCCACGAACTCGATGCTCTTGTCGTACGTCTGGGAGAGATATTCCTTTAATGTCGTATCCATATAGAGCAGACTCGAAATTTGCTTGTACGTTTCCAGGCGGTTCTCGATGTTGTTGTTGATTTGGGAGTTCATCGAGTGCATGTTTTCGTGCGTCTGTCTGACCAACTGGCGTTCGGTGACGGAATAGGAATAGAAGGAGACGGAGAGCAGGGGAATGACCGACGCGAACAGGAAGAGGACGAGCAGCTTCCCCCGGAGCGGCAAATTCATGAAAAAGGTTTTGATTTTCCGCAGCATAATCTCACAGCCTTAACGTTTGTTTGCGGTATTGGTTGGGCGTAACTCCCGTTCTCTTCAGGAAAATCGCGCAGAAATGGGACGTGTTCTCGTAACCGACTTTGGCCGAAATCTCATGGATTTTAAGCGCGCTGCTCCGCAGCATCTCCGAAGCCCGCTCCATTCTGACCTGCGTCAAATATTCGAGAACGGTGCTGCCCGTATGCTCTTTGAAAATGGTGCGCAAATAATTCGGAGACATGAACACCCGCTCCGCCAAATATTCGATCGTAAGAGGTTGAGCGTATTGTTCCGCGATCAGCTTCTTAAGCTGACCGACCGTGACCGCATGCTTGTCCGTTTCCTGCTCCGCGATGCACTCGATCAGCTTCAGCACGGTTTTGCGGATCGTCTGCTCCATATAGGGCACGCTTTCGATGATGGAAAGCTTGCCGATCAGCGCCGCCTTGTCCTCCATTTTTTCTTGTATGCCGAGATGGGCCGTGACATGCGCCCCGTAGATGCGGTCCAGCAGCCTTAAGCTGGCCTGCTCGACCGATTCGATAGACGCGCCTGCATCTTCGACCGCCAGGGACGAGAAATAATCCCGAATCCAGGCCGCGGCCTCCTGCGGCTTCCCCTGCCGGATATTCGCGTGCAAGGCATCGACGGAGAGGATCGTCTCCTGCCCGGCGGCGGGAGAGGACGGTAAGGCAATCCGTTCCGCCGACTCCTCGTCCGCGACGATCAAATGACCGGCCCCATACAGGAAAACATGACGATCGCGCAGCTCCGTCAAGCTCCGGAACAGATCGGAAAGCCGTTCCAGCTTCTCCGGCCGCGGCCTGGAGCACAGCGTGACCCATTGGGACAAGGCGCCCAGCTCCCGATACCAAGGGAGTACGTCCTCCGTCGGCTCGTTGGCGCTGATCGCGAGATGCTGGCGCTCGCTTAAGGAAACGATCAGCGCGCCATGGCCGCTCGCCAGACGTTCGATCTCACTCTCAATGCGCGTAATAAGGGAAGGCCCGTCGGGCACATATCTCGACAAAGCCGCGTATTCGTCGATTGTAATTAGAGAAAAAATGAATTTTCCGGTTTTCGAAGCGAGCGGCTCGAGATTCAAGCTTAAAATTTCTTCGGTCTTCGATTTCTGGATCCGCTCGTCCTTCTCGCTCAGCAGGTCTTTAATATATTGGATCGCCAGAGCGCGGGAGGAAAGCTTGACCCGCTGCTCTTCCGCGCATTTCAGCTTGACCTTCTCCATCAAATCCCGGAGCTCTCCCCTGTCGAGCGGCTTAAGCAAATATCCCATCGCTTCCACATGAAGCGCGGATTTCACGAAGAGGAAGTCATCGTGGCCGCTTAGAAAAACGATTTTAAGGTGGGGAAGCAGCCCGCGGGCGATCGCCGCGAATTCGATCCCGTCCATGATGGGCATTTTGACGTCGGTAATGACGACGTCCGGAAGCAAATCGCCGATTTTGGCCAAAGCTTCCTTCCCGTTCTTGGCCGTTCCCGCGATCTCGAAGCCCATTTCCGACCACGGAACGAAATTCTGCAAGGTGTCCAGCTCCAGACGCTCGTCATCCACCAGAAGAATCGTATACATCCCGATTTCGCCCCTTGTCGCCGCGATTTGAATGATTCTAAGTATCCCACTCGCGCAAAACGCCTGTCAATTCGCTCCGAAGCAGGTTCGTTCGTTTGCGGTATAAATCAGTGGAACTCGTTATGGATATCGCGATCCGGCGGCTCAATAATAGAGACAAGCGGCCGGCGCTTACGAAACGAGGTGATTCCTATCAATGCGATCCACCAGACGACACCATCCAAATGGCGCAAAAAAATGTTCAAGCAGCGCTACCTCTACCTCATGCTCGTGCCCGGATTCATCTGGGCGATTCTGTTCTCCTACGGGCCGATGCTGGGCTTGTACATGGCCTTCGTGGACTACAAGCCGACCCTCGGAAATTTCTGGTCGTCTTTCCTGAGCAGCGAGTTCGTCGGTTTTCAGTGGTTTACGCTTTTTTTCGCGGGAGACGACTTTTTCCTGATCATGAGGAACACCCTGGTCTCGAGCCTGCTGACGATCGGCATCGGCTTTCTGGTTCCGATCCTGATCGCCGTCGCGCTGAACGAAGTCGGAAGCGCAGCCTTCAAGCGCATCGTCCAGACGGCGTCCTATATGCCGTACTTTATTTCATGGGTCATCGCGGCGAATATTTTCGTCACCCTGCTGTCCGCGGACGGCGTCGTGAACGAATTGCTGAAGCTGTTTGGACTGACCAAGGAAAGCGTGCTGTTCCTGCAGGAAGGGAAATATTTTTGGGGAATCGTCGCCGGAGCCAACACGTGGAAGGAAATGGGCTATAGCTCGATCATCTATTTGGCCGCCATCGCCTCGATCAACCCCGAGCTGTATGAGGCCGCCAAAGTGGACGGGGCAACGAGAGTGAAGCAAATCGTCCATATCACGCTTCCGCTGCTGAAGCCGACGATCGTCATTTTGCTTATTCTTGCCGTAGGGAATATCGTCAATACGGGCTTCGACCAATATTTCCTGCTGGGCAATTCGCTTAATCGCGATTATTCCGACGTCATCGATACGTATTCCTTCCGCTACGGCATCCAGAACGGGATGTTCTCCTACGCCTCGGCCGTCGGCTTGTTCAAGTCGGTCGTCGCTTTCATCATGGTGCTCGGCGTTAACTCTCTGGCCCGACGCATGAACAATAATTCGCTGTTCTAAGGAGGAGGGAAACATGATAAGCCGGGATACGCTGATGAGCTGGTCGGGCCGCATTTTGTTGTACGGATTTCTGAGTATGCTGTTCATCGTGACCTTTTTCCCCTTTTGGCAAATCTTCGTCCTGTCGATCAACGACGGAACCGATTCCTTAAGGGGCGGATTCCTGCTCTGGCCGCGCGACATTAGCCTGGAAAGCTATGCCGCCGTATTCTCGAATCCGGAGATCATAACGTCGGTTAAAGTGACGTTGCTCCGTACGGTGCTTGGGGTGCCGCTATCGGTTTTCTGCATCGCCCTGCTCGCCTACGTGTTAAGCAAGAAGGATCTGGTCGGGAGCCGTTTCGTCAATTTATTTTTCGTCTTCACGATGTATTTCAGCGGCGGGCTGATCCCCACTTATATGATCGTGAAATCGCTGGGCCTGATCGATAACTTCCTGGTCTTTCTTTTTCCGGGACTGATCAATATTTTCTGGATGATTCTGATCCGCACCTTCATGGAGGAGCTGCCGAGGGAGCTGGAGGAATCGGCCCAGATCGACGGCGCCAACGACGTGCGGATCTTCGTGAAAGTCATTTTGCCGGTATGCGTTCCCGTGCTGGCCACCGTAGCATTGTTTTCGGCCATCTATCACTGGAATGCCTGGTACGATTCGTACATCTATACGTACAATCCGGACCTCAAGACGCTGCAAGCTGTGCTGGTGAAAATTCTTAACCAATACCAAACCGGGGATATGCTTAACGATGCGCAGCAGCTCGCCAACGAAGCCAAGAAAATTCCGGTTACGGGCGAGAGCATTCGGATGACGGTAACGATGGTCGCCACCTTGCCCATTATTCTTGTTTATCCTTTCGTGCAGCGGTTTTTCCTTAAAGGCATGCTGCTGGGAGCCGTCAAAAACTAACCCTCAAGGAGACATTCGATATGCCGAAAATTACATTCATCGGAGCGGGAAGCTCGATATTCGCCAAAAATATTTTGGGAGACTGCATGAGAACGCCGTCGCTGGCCGACTCCCATCTCGCGCTGTACGACATCGACGAGGCGCGGATGAACCAGTCTCTGCGCATGCTGACGACGCTCAACGCCAATCTCGGCAGCAAGGCGACCCTTACGGCCTATTCCGACCGGAAGGAGGCGCTGAGGGGCGCGGACTACATCATCAATGCGATTACGGTCGGCGAGCTGGTCCCGTCGATCATGTCGGACTTCGAGATTCCGGAAAAATACGGCTTGTACCAGACGTTTGCGGATACGCTAGGGATGGGCGGCATGTTCCGGGGATTGCGCACGATTCCGGTCATGCTGGATATGGCCAGAGACATTGAAGAGGTATGTCCCGACGCCTGGCTGCTCAATTATACGAATCCGATGGCGATCATCACCGGCGCCGTCCAGCAGGCGACCGGCGTCAAGACGGTCGGCCTCTGCCACAGCGTGCAGACGTGCGCGAAGGAGCTGCTGGAGGGTCTGGGCATGGACGCAACCGACGTGCGCTGGCGGATCGGCGGCATCAACCATCAGGCCTGGCTGCTCGAAGTGACGCGCAACGGCGTCGACCTGTACCCGGAAATTCGCAAACGCGCGGCTGAGCGGCCGTATCCGCACGAAGATGGTGTACGTTACGATTTCATGAGACTGTTCGGCTACTACGTCACCGAGTCGAGCACCCACGCTTCCGAATACGTGCCCTACTATCACAAGCAGCGTTATCCGGGTTTGGCGGAGCAATTCGGCATTTCCACGCAGATGTACAAAAATTGGGGCAAAGGCAAAGCGGCCTACTGGCAGGAAGTGAACGAGCTGATCGAAAACGACGGCTTGACGCATGAGCGCTCTCACGAGTACGCCTCTTATATTATGGAGGCGATGGAGACGAACAAGCCGTTCGAAATTGCCGGCAACGTGCGCAATACGGGTGGGCTGATCTCCAACCTGCCGGAGAAGGCGTGCGTCGAGGTGCCGTGTCTGGTGAACGCGAACGGGATTCTGCCGACCTACTTCGGCGAGCTGCCGCCGCAATGCGCCGCGCTTAACCGCACGAACATCAACATGCAGCTGCTGACAATCGAAGCCGCGCTGACCGGCAAGCGCGAGCACGTCTACCATGCCGCGATGCTGGACCCGCACACCTCCGCCGAGCTGTCGCTGGACGATATCGTGGCGATGTGCGACGAGATGCTGGAGGCGAACCGGGATTTTCTTCCCTGGCTGAAGTAAGGGCAAGCCACCATTTTCATCCTATATTATGAGGGGGCAATTCCATGAATCGAAAGTACAAAAAAGTATCGCTGGTTGCGCTGGCCGCGCTGCTGCTTGTGATGACGGCCTGCTCGGGCGGGGGCAAGAACGAGCCGGCCGCGTCGGGTTCGGATTCGGGTTCCGTTCAGCCTTCCGACTCGGGAGCGGAGAAGCCGAAGGAGCCGATCACGCTGACGTTCTTCGACAAAAACACGGGCGACCAGTTCAATAATCCCGTCGCTCAGGAGATTACGAAGCGGACCGGGATAACTTTTCAGATTCAGCAGCCGACGGGCAATCCCGAGGAGAAGCTGAACCTGATGCTGACGAGCAACGACCTGCCGGACATCGTGCTGATGGACCGCCGCAGCGACATCGTCAACAAATATATTGCCGCCGGAGCGCTGATTCCGCTCGACGATCTGATCCAGGAGTACGGCTCCAACATCACCGCGATGTATGGGGACGTGCTGAACAAGAGCCGCTACATGGACGGCAAAAACTATTACCTGAACAACTGGTACGGCATGGATCCCGATCCGAACTGGAGCATCAACATGCGGATGGACGTGTTGAAAGAATTTGGCTACGGCGAGAAGGCGGAGAAGGGCGAGAGCTTCACCCAGGAGGAATTCGTCGACCTGCTGCGCAAATTCAAAGAGAAATATCCGGCGGTAAACGGCAAAGATTCGATCCCTTTCACGCTTAACGCGGATCATATGCCGACCATTATCGGTACGTTCAAAGGGATGTACGGCATGAAAAGCTATTACGAGGTCGACGGCAAGCTGGAGCTGGACGTACGCCACCCCCGTTATCTGGAAATGATCAAATTCATCAACGGGCTGCAAACCGAGGGACTTCTGGACAAGGAATGGGCGGTTAACAAAACGCAAATCTACGATCAGAAGACGACGAGCGGCAGAGTATTCGCAACGGGAGGCGGACTCCCGACGGAGGCGAACCGTCTGCTGCGGGAGCAATTCGGCGAGGATACGGACAAGCAGTTCTATGCGTTCAAGGTCGTCGCCGACGGCGTGGACCCTTCGCAGACCACGTTCGGTCCGAGAAGCTCGCTCGGTTGGGACGCGATCGGCATAACCGTCTCCAACAAGCATCCCGTCGAAACGATCAAGATGATGGATTTCCTGGTGAGCGAAGAAGGACAATATTTGCTGCAATGGGGAATCGAAGGCACGCATTGGGATATGAAGGACGGCAAGCACACGCCTCGGCCCGAAGTGCTTCAAGGCTTTAAGGACAACTGGAACGAATATTCGAAGGCGACCGGCATCCGGAAATGGACCTGGTTCATCAAGAACGGCAACGGCACGGACGGAACGCCTTACGATCTCGCGGCCAAGTACGACAGAGATCCGATCAGCGCCCACGCCGTGATTTCCATGAAGGATTCGACATGGGACGCTTCGATCTACGACAATCTGGGCCCGCTCGGCGGAACGCCCGACGCTCTTGTCGAACAGAAGGTGAAGGATATTACGGACAAGGGCTTTACGTCGATGGTTTACGCCGAATCGGCTGCGGAAGCGGAGAACGCGTACAACAAAACGATCGCCAACCTCCAAGCCAACAAAGCGGAGAAAATCGAGGAAATCTATTCGAAAAATTATGCGGAACGAGTCGCGCTGTGGAAATAATCGCGGCTGGGTTGCGCAGGTAGATTAGGTTTAAGGGACAGGGTACCGATCCTCGGGAAGGGGAGCGGTACCCTGATCTGCGTTCGGCGGTCTACTGCACGCCCGCCTCACAAAAAAAAGTTGAAAATGCATCCGCTCGGATGGGGATTGCGAAGGTTCTAGGCTGGGCGCCCGTTGTCCGCAGCCGCGGCCGGAACGGCAGGTTTGCGGTTGACGATCACGATCCCGCCCGCCACCAGCCCAAGAGCCAGCCAGACGGCCGCGTGCAGCGGCTCGGACAGCAGCAGCGCGGACAGGAATACGCCGAATACGGGAATGAGGAACAAATACATGGAGATGCTGCCAACCTGATTGTATTTCATGACCGTATTCCACAATACGAATCCGACCGCCGATAATCCCGCCAAATACAATAGCATGCCGGCGGCGTTCCAGGTCCACTCGAAAGGCATGACCCCCGCTCCGGCCGCGCCGATCGCGCTAAGCACAATGCCCCCCAGCAGCATCTGGTAGGAGGTCATATACAGAATATCGAGACGCTCCGACTCTTTTTTCGACCATACGTTGCCCAAGCCTCCGAAGAACATCGCCGCCAGCAGGCAGATTTCGGCCAGACCGAAATGAACGCCGGTCGTGCCCCCGGATACCCCTACGACAACGACTCCCGCAAAGCCGACGACCAGTCCGGCCAGCTTGCGCGGCGTAATGCGATCGTCCGCATACATTCTGTGGGCGATCAGGATTTGAAAGAAGGACGTCGTTCCGGCCAGAATCGAGCCCTGCACGCCGGTCGAGCCGCTCAAGCCGTAGTAGAACAGCACATACTGCAGCAGCGTCTGCGTCAGACCGATCTTAGCCACGCCTCGCCACGAGCCGCGTTGGTACCCGACGCTCCTCCCCACCAGCTTCATGAACGCCAAAATCAGCAGCGCCGCCAGCGTAAACCGGAGCCCCGCAAACAAAATTTGCGCAAAAACTTGATCTCTTCCGATCTCCAGCTCGGCGTAGCTCAGCTTGATGACCGGAAACGCGCTTCCCCACAAAAAAGCGGCACCCGTCGCCGCGGCCAATATGCCGAGCGGGTGCGTAAATATTTTCTCCGTTGCCAGCTTCATTCTTTTTTGGTCTCCCCGTGATGTCGTCGCCGACTGCTTGTCCGGCTTCCGGTCTTCCCCATCGGCCGTCGATAGCTTCATTATACTATACGCCCATCATTGCGCGTCCATTGATATCCCTGGTCTGCATCTGCTATTCTTGCTGTATTGAACGTAAGGAGGGAACGGAATGGAAGTTTTCGCGGATTATTTAGCGCGGATCGATCATCCGCAGCATCGGTCCCAAATGGAGGAGGTTTTGACGTGGGTGGCGGAGAGTTTTCCGAATTTGGCCCCTAAAATCGCATGGAATCAACCTATGTTTACCGATCACGATACGTTTATTATCGGCTTTAGCGTCTCCAAGCAGCATTGGGCCGCCGCTCCCGAAAGAGCGGGGATGATCCATTTTGCCGATGAAATCGCACAGGCCGGCCACGATCATACCAAGGAGCTAGTACGCTTCAAATGGGATCGTCCCGTCGATTTCTCCTTGCTCGAGAAAATGATCGAATTCAACATAGAGGACAAAGCGGACTGTTCGACTTTTTGGCGGAAATAATGGGAACCGCGCGGCCTGCTCCGGACAGCTCCTGTTCGTTGCAGGCCGCGACGCGGAGCAGAGCCTGTTCATTTTTTCTTGCCGAGCTTCAGCACTTCTTCCTCGCTCAGCCCCGTAGCCTCCACGATTGTTCCGATATCGACTCCCAGCTTCAACAGCTTGCGGGCTACTGCGTTTTTTTCTTGCTGCATCCCTTGTTGCATTCCCTGTTTCATCCCTTTTTGCATCCCTTGCTGCATCCCCTTCTGCATGCCTTCCTTTTGTCCCTGCTCTCTTCCTCTCTTCAACACCTCGGGGTCGATGAACGTCTTGATCATTTGGCTTACCTCCTCCGTTTGTTGATGATCTCCGTAGTTTTTATATAAGTATTTCAATATGTTATCGAGTACCTGCAGCAGCCGGTCGATGTCCCCCAGCCGCAGCAGCCGTTGATGGTGTAAATCCCGGATGACGTCCAGCGTCTGCTCGATCGTAATCTTGAGCCGTTCGAATTCTTGGGCGAACAAGCGTCTTTTCTCGTCGTCCGCCCGGCGGCTTTTCGCGATACTGCGCATGCTTTTCCGCGAACGAAATACCTGCAAGGGGAGCAGGGCGAACAACCGCCGTTCCTGCAAATCGCGGGGAGAGAGCGTCCAATAGCGGAGTACCGGAACCGTATAAACCGTCTCCAGGCCGTCCGGCAAAAGCAGGCGAAAAGTCAATTCGTCACCGATCTCTTCGTTCTCTTCCAGAAAAATGACGATCTGACGGGGAAAAGCGAGCAGCGGCGTTCCTTTGCTTCGTTTACCGTCCTCTGTCCCCAATGCCAGCTCCACCGCTTTTTCAAACCCGTAACGGAACATGCGGATAGCCATCGACTGATCGTTTAGCGTCTGAATCTCGAAATGGTACTGGAAGGTGCCGCGAGCGGTAACCAGCTTCAAAAACAGATCGCCGACGATGCGGTCGTACTTGTCCATAACAAACTCCGAGTTGCCGTAATAAATCGATACGACTTCTTCGTTCGAAAAATGCTCGTCAAACAACCCGTTGATGAGTTGAATCGTCAACCGCTTCGACAAGCGGAACAGAACGCGCATCATTTGGTCGAGCTTAAGCTTCTCCTTGGCGCTGCGATTCGGCAGCTTCATTATACTACACTTCCTTCCCGGTTTCATGACAAAAAAGCACACCCCGGAACGCTCAATGCGCTCGTCGGGGTGTGCTTCACCTCACCGAATTCCTTTATGTGCAGCTTATTTTAGCAGACATGTTGCCTCAGGTAAAGCACAATTTTTAAAAGTCTCTCGGCCCTCCGGACGTTTCTCGAGAGATGTCCTTCGATTCCGGTTCACAGTTCAGCACGCAGAACGGCGCGGTCCTTGCCGGGAGAAGGCGAGGAACCGCGCCGAAAAGCGCTCAGCTGTTCACTTTGGCGGCCGCATAGCGGTTGGCGGGGATTTTCAGCCCCAGGTTGCCGCGAAGCGTATCCGCCTCGTATTCGGTGCGGTAGACGCCGCGCTCCTGAAGGAGCGGGATGACGAGCTCGACGAAGTCGCGCAGGCCGCTCGGAAGCTGGGAATGGATGATAAAGCCGTCCGCGCCTTCCTCCTCGTGCCACTGTTGGATCAGATTAGCGATATGCTCCGGCGTGCCGACGAACTGTCCGCGCGGCGTCGCCGAGCGAAGCGCCACCTGGCGCAGCGTCAGCCCCTGCTCGCGGGCCTGCTTCTTGATTTTGTCCGTGCCGCTGCGAAAGCTGTTGCTGCCCAGATCGCCGATGTCCGGGAACGGCTCGTCAAGCGGGTATTGCGAGAAATCGTGATGCTCGAAGAAACGGCCAAGATAGTCGAGCGCCTTCTCGATGCTGACGAGGCTCGCGATTTCCTCGTATTTGCGGTCGGCCTCCTCCTGCGTCCGGCCGATAATCGGCGAGATGCCCGGCAGGATGACGATATCGCCCGCTTCGCGGCCATAAGCGACCGCCCGCGTTTTCACGTCCTTGTAGAAGATCTTCGCCTCCTCCAACGTCTCGTGTCCGGTGAAGACGGCGTCGGCTCCTTTGGCCGCGAGGTTTTTGCCGCTCTCCGAGGAGCCCGCCTGGAACACGACCGGCTGTCCCTGCCTGGAGCGCGCGATGTTAAGCGGCCCTTCCACGCTGAAATGCGGCCCCTTGTGATTCAGCCGGTGCAGCTTCGAAGGGTCGAAGAAAACGCCCGTTTCCTTGTCGCGGACGAAGGCGTCGTCTTCCCAGGAATCCCACAATCCCCTCGTGACCTCCAGATGCTCCTTCGCGATTTTGTACCGTTCGTCGTGCGTCGGATGCTCCGGCTTCCCGAAGTTGCGGGCCGAGCCCTCGAGCGGCGAAGTGACCAAATTCCAGCCCGCGCGGCCGCCGCTCAGATGATCGAGGGAGGCGAACTGGCGGGCCACGGTGAACGGCTCACTGTACGAGGTCGACAAGGTGCCGACAAGACCGATCCGGCTCGTGACCGAAGCCAGCGAGGAGAGCAGCGTCAGCGGCTCGAAACGGTTCAGGAAATGCGGGATCGATTTCTCCGTAATGTAGAGACCGTCCGCGATAAAGACAAGATCGAATTTGCCGGCCTCGGCAACCTGCGCTTGCTGCTTGTAGAACGAAAAGCTGACGCTGGCGTCCGCGGGCACTTCGGGATGCCTCCACCCGGCGATGTTGCCCCCGACTCCGTGAATGATCGCTCCGAATTTGATTTTTTGGCGTTGCGCCATATCCGATTCCTCCCTCGATTTGACTTCTTATACGTTGAGAAGCGCCGTGTCCGACAGCTTCAGGCGATAGCTTTTGACCAGCACGGCGCCGTTGTGGAATTCCTTGTCGTACGCCCGCTCGAAACCGAGCCGTTCGTACAGCCGGACCGCGGAATCCATCATGTCCGACGTATGCAGATGCAGCGTGTCCGCTCCCCATTCCTTAATGACCCGGACGCTCTCGCGAATCAACGCCGTGGCAATTCCGCTGCCGCGAGCGCTCGGCAGAACGCCCAGCAGTCGAATGATCGGGTTGTGGATTTCCAACTGCGGCGCGCCGTAGGCCGCTTCCGACGAATCGTAAATAAATACGCTGCCGACAAGCCTCCCGTCCAGCTCGGCCACGAGCCTTGCTTTCGTCGTGGCCGCGTCGACGGCTTCCACGATGCTTTCCTTGTATTGCGTCCACCTGTCGGGCTCCAGCGTGGTTTCATACTGACTGTACGCCCCGAGAAGCACATTCAAAACCGCGTCGCGGTCCCGCTCCTCCGCATGTCGAACGATCGCTTGGCCGCTCGGCATAACTCTCCACCCGCTTTCGTCTTCGTGAGATTGACTTGTCGCCTCATTTCCGCGTCTTCCTGTCTCCCGGCTTCTTGGCTTAGACCGCGCCGCTCGACTCCCGGGAGCTTTTCTCCGCTTGCTTAACGCGTTCGATCTGGCCGAGATGATGATGAACGTGATTAATGAACGATTGCGCGATAGCCTCCACCGTCACCGTCTGGCCCTTGAAGTTCACGCCCGATTTGTTCCAGTCCTCCGGGGACAATCTCCGGAATAGCAAGCTGTTGTATAGAAGCAGTGCCCGGAAAGCTTCCAGCACGTCGGCGGCTTGCGCCCCGTTCGCCCGCTGTCCGGCCACCCATTCGTCCTGGGCGAACGCCGGCAATCGGACTTCCGAGCCGGCCAGCACTTCGCGAATGCGGAAGGAAACGACGAGATTGTGGTCCGTCAGATGGGTCAGCACCTCCGTCACGCTCCACGACTTCTCCGACGCCTTCCAGACGAGCTGCTCTTCGGACAGGCCCGCTATAGCCTCCTGCAGCTGATCGTAAGTCCGAATATATTGATCGATGGATATTGGAGTTTGACTCATGAATCGTTACGCCTCCTTAGGAATAAAGGATCAGGTACGGACGGACTAAGAAAACCGCGCTGCGGAAAAGCGTCCGATGTCCTGCCCCCATCTGCCCAGCTCGATTTGGTTGGCCAGAAGCTCGCCGACGACGCTGGAAAATTTGAACCCGTGACCGGAAAAGCCGCCCGCCAGCAAAACGTTCGGGTGTCCGGGATGTTTGTCGATAATGAAATGTTCGTCCGGGGTATGCTCGTATTTGCAGACGGAGCCGCGCAGCAGCTTGCCCGCCGCTCCCGGCAAAAACGCGTTCAGCGCCTGTCGCAAATCCGCCTCGTCCTCCGGATACGCTCCGAACGGCGCAAGCTCCTCGCCGGGCTTCCAGTCGCGTCCGCCGTCATGGCGTCCGATTTTGACTCCGGCTCCTCCGACGCTCGGAAAGCCGTAATAGCCTCCTGTCCCGTCGCCGAACGTAAATCCGGGAAAACGGTCGGCATCGTACGCGTTTGTCTCCGGCTCGAACCAGCCGACGACTTTGCGTACGGCCCGGATCGGCAGCCGCACGAACGGCTCCAGCGTCCGAAACCACGCCCCCGCGCTGACGATCACACTG
Source organism: Cohnella cellulosilytica (assembly GCF_042431195.1). NCBI lineage: Bacteria > Bacillati > Bacillota > Bacilli > Caryophanales > Paenibacillaceae > Cohnella > Cohnella cellulosilytica. Next base: position 220,174 of record NZ_JBHMDN010000055.1, on the reverse strand, counting down.
CCGGCGACATATTCGCCTTTGTCCGTATGCACCGCCACGATCGACGAGGCCGGTTCGATCCGCGTCACGAACGTATCCGTCAGCAGCTTGGCTCCGGCCTGCAGCGCAAGCTTCCGGAAAGCGGCCACGCATTTGTCGCTGTACAGCAGCCCCGCTTCCGGCTCGTACATCGCCCGATAGGAATCGGGCAGCCGCACGGCCGGCCAACGCTCTTGAACCTGTGCCGCGCTCAGCTCCTCGAACGGAACGCCCAGCTCGGCCGAATATTGGAATCTGTCCTCGTAGGAATAAGCGGAAGAATCGAACAGGTTCAGCACGCCCGTTCTCTCCAGCAGCTTCTCCCCGGAAGCATCCTCCAGCTCTCGCCACAGCTCGTCGGCCCGCAGGGCAAGCTTCACGTAATCCGCGCCTCCGCTGTACACGTGGCGAATCAGCCGGGTGTCGCCGTGATGGCTGCCGTGCGCGTGCGGCGGGTCGAAAGCGTCGATGAGCAGCGTCTTGAGTCCCCGGCGCGACAGCTCGTAGCCCGCGCTCATGCCCATCGCCCCGGCGCCCGCGATAATGACGTCGTAAAGTTTGCGAATGGCGGCTCCCTCCTTTATTCCGACGGCGAGTCGGACAGCCGGACAAGGGCGTCGACGGCCAGAGCGGCGAAAAAGGACGCCCCGATCGGCAGCGCGCGCTCGTCGACATCGAAGGCCGGATGGTGCCATTCCTGCGGACCCGAGGTACCGAGAAAAAAGAAGCTGCCCGGCACTTGACGCAAATAGAAGGAGAAATCCTCTCCAGCGGGCGAAGGCGTCGGCTCCACCACCTGCAAGCCGAGCGCCTTGGCCGTCCGCGCCGCCTGTTCGGCCCACACCGGATCGTTGACGACGGCCGGCGGGCCGTCCAGCCAGCGAACCGTCGCCTCCGCGCCCAGCGCCGCGCCGACGCCGGTGACGATCTGCTCGAAGCGCTCGCGCACCTTCGTCCGCACCTTCTCGTCGAACGTGCGCAAGGTGCCGTCGAATACGGCCTGATCGGCGATGATGTTCCAGGCGGTGCCGCTGTTCAGCCGCGTCACGCTGACGACCGCGCCGTCCAGCGCGCCGACGTTGCGGCTGACGATCGACTGCAGCGCGGTAATGATGTGCGCGGAGGCGACGATCGGATCGATGCCCGCCTCCGGCACGGCGGCGTGCGTCCCGCGCCCGCTCACCTCGACGATAAAACCGTCGGCGGCGGCCATCAGCGGCCCGGCCTTGATGCCGATCGCGCCGACCGGCAGATCGGGCTTGTTATGCAGCCCGAAAATCGCGCCCACCCCTTCCAGCGCTCCGCTCGCGATGACCTGCGAAGCGCCCTTCGCCTTCTCCTCGGCCGGCTGGAACAGGAAGCGGACCGTCCCCTGCAGCTCGGACTCCCGCTCCTTCAGCAGCAGAGCGGCGCCCAGGACGGCGGCCGTATGGAAGTCGTGTCCGCAGGCGTGCATTTTGCCCGGAACCCGGGAAGCGAACGGCAGCCCGGTCTCCTCCTGCACCGGGAGCGCGTCGATATCGGCCCGAATGGCGACGATCGGTCCTCTGCTTTTTCCGCCGACTTCGGCGATTACTCCGGTTTTCAGCGGATAGTCCGCGAGGCGAATGTCCGCTTCGCGCAGCCAGCCCCGGATCGCCTCGGTGGTCTCGAATTCCTCATGGGACAGTTCCGGATTGGCGTGCAATTGACGCCTTATGGCGACCAATCGTTCGAATATCGGTTCGGCCGCGAGTGCGAGTATGTTCATGAATAGCGCCTCCTTTCTTCCATGGGCGTGTATGCAAACCCGCTCAGAGGCATCTATCACCGCCTTTTCGCCCCCTGCTGCGTCACTTTTGCTTGACGTACCCCCGGTACGCCTTCACAAAAGTTCCTTGCATGGAACGAAAATTCGGCAACATCTGCTTTCCTCGGAGTATGCATACACGCCCTTGCCGGCACGCGGTCGGGCCGCGACCCTTAAACCGGCTGCTCCTCGAACGCTTCCTTCAACAGTCGGAACGAACGCACCCGCTTCTCGAAATCGGGAATGATCGTCGTAAAAATCAGTTCGTCCACGCCGTAGGTTTGCTGCAGCTCGAGCAGTCTCCGGCGCACCGTTTCCTTCGTGCCTTTCGTAATATCGGCGTCCCGGACTTCCGCCGTGTAGGTCTCGCCCGCCTGCCGCGCGAATTCTTCGGCCTGCTCCAGCGAGCCTACGTTAACGGTTTTGCCGCTCTCCAGCGTCACGCGGACGCTCTTGAAATGGCCGGCGAGCTCGGCCGCTTCCTCTTCCGTGTCCGCCGCGATAACGGACAAGCCGAGCAGCGTGCGGGGCTGGCCGCCCTTCTCCCGGTTAAAGCTCTCGCGATACGCATCGAACGCTTCGCGCGCCGCTTCCGGATCGTTGTTAATGAACAGGGCGAACGCGTAGGGATAGCCTCGCTCAGCGGCCAGCCTGGCGCTGGATACGCTCGTGCCGAGCAGATACACGTCGGCGGGTTGCGCGGGCAGCGGATTTGCCTGCAGTCCGGCCAGCGGCTCGCCTTCGGCGACAGAGCCGTGCAAATATTGTTCAAGCTGGGACAGCTTCTCCTCCAGCGACTCCGGTTCGGCGACGCCCTTCTGCAGCGCCTTCGTCGAACGCGGCAGCCCTCCGGGTGCGCGTCCGATGCCGAGATCGACCCTTCCCGGCGCGAGCGAGGCAAGCACGTTGAAGTTTTCCGCCACCTTGTAGGGGCTGTAATGCTGCAGCATCACGCCGCCGGAGCCGATGCGGATTTTGTCCGTGCGGGCCAGCAGATGGGAGATGAGCACTTCCGGGGAAGCTCCCGCCATCTGCGAGGAGTCGTGGTGCTCGGACACCCAGAAGCGTTCGAAGCCAAGCTCTTCCGCGATCTGCGCCAAGCGGATCGTATTGCGCAGCGCTTCGGAGGGCGTCTGCCCGGGGAAAACGATACTCTGATCCAAAATACCGAGTTTAAGCGTCATCTGTTTCTCTCCATTCCATTAGATCGAGTACGAGCTTTCCGAAGTGAACCTCGTCAGAAATTGCCGGGTTCGCTCCTCCTTCGGCGACTGGAAGATCGTCTTCGGGGGCCCTTCCTCGACGACGGCTCCCCCTTCCATGAACACGATATGGTTCGCCACCTCCTGGGCGAAGCTCATCTCGTGGGTGACGATAATCATCGTAATGCCTTCCTTGGCGATTCGGCGAATGACGGCCAGCACCTCGCCGACCAGCTCGGGATCCAGCGCCGAGGTCGGCTCGTCGAACAAAATAACCTCGGGGTTCAGCGCAAGCGCACGGGCAATACCGACGCGCTGCTGCTGGCCTCCGGACAGCTGGCTCGGATAAGCGTCCAGCTTGTCGCCGAGCCCGACCTTCTCGAGCAGCTCGACGCTTCTGAGGCGCGCCTCCGCCTTCGGCAGCCTTTTGACGACGATAAGCCCTTCCATCACGTTCTCCAGCGCGGTTTTGTGCCGGAACAGATTGTACTGCTGGAACACCATCGCGGTTTTGCGCCGCAGCGCGTGAATGTCCTTCTTCGCGGGCTTGCGGCAGTTGACGGAGAAATCGTCGATCGAAATTTCCCCGTCGCCCGGCCTTTCCAAATAGTTGATGCAGCGAAGCAGCGTCGTCTTGCCCGAGCCGCTCGGACCGAGGATCGCCACGACCTCGCCTTTGTCCACGGTCAGATCGATGCCTTTGAGCACTTCGTTTTTGCCGAACGCTTTGCGGATTCCTCTCAGCTTGATCATGCGACACCTCCGCGATTGTAACGGGTAACCTTGCGCTCAAGCAGCGCCGACAGCCTCTCGATCAGAATCGTCATCCCCCAGAATAAGAGCGCGGCCGCCAAATACGCTTCGAAAAACTTCCAGTTCGTCGTCGCCAGAATTTCGGCCTGGGCGTTGATGTCGACGACCGATACGGTGAAGGCGAGGGTGGAGCCGTGCAGCATGCCGATCGCGCTGTTCGTGAGGTTCGGCAGCGCGGCGGCGAACGCCTGCGGGAACACGATCCGGCGCAGCGCCTGAACGGTTGTCATGCCGACCGCGTGGGCGGCCTCCATCTGCCCTTTGCTGACCGCCAGCAGGCCGGAGCGGACGACTTCCGACAAATAAGCTCCGGCGGTAATCGAGAAGGAAAAGTACGCGAAGCCGATCATCGGAATCTGTCCCGACCGGAACGACCAGTCGAAACGGTCCGCCAATCCGTCCACGATAAGCGGGATCGCGAAGTACAAAATCAGCAGATGCGTCAGCATCGGCGTGCCGCGGATGATCGTCACGTAGGCCGAGGTGATCTGGTGCAGTACCGGCACCCGGTATATGCGGCACAGCGCGACGAAAGTACCGATCGCAAAGCCGCACAGCACCGAGACGGCGGTAATTTTGAGCGTCGTCGGCAGGGCGGGCAGCAAGCCGACGAACGCCGTCCAGATGAACGAGAAATCCAGCTTCATGCCCGGGTGCCCCCTTTGCTCAGCGCGATTGCGGCGTTGGTGCGTTTTTTCAGCCATTTTTTCCCGAGCGGAACTTTCTCCGCAGGCCCGGTTTCGCGCTCATGCCTCAGCATGCGGCGCTCCGCCAGCACGAACAGCCTTTCCAGAACGATGCTGATGATAAAATAGATCGCGGCCAAAGCGACATACGATTCGATAAAATGCCGGGACATCGTCGGCAGCGTCTGCGCCTTCCCCGTCAGCTCCATGACGCCGAGCGTGAACGCCAGCGACGTGTCCTTCAGCGTGGCGATGACGAGATTGGCCAGAATCGGCACCGCAACCGCGAACGCCTGCGGGAACACGATCCGGGTGAACGCCTTGAAGCCGCCCATTCCGACCGCGTACGCGGCTTCGACCTGGCCCCGGTCCACCGCGCTCACCGCCGCCCGAATGCCTTCGGACACGTAAGCGCCGCTATGCAAACCGTAGACGAGAACGACGAATGCCAGCACCGGAAGCCTCGTAACGTCGACATGGACCAGCTTCAGCACTTCCGGAAGCCCGTAATAGAACAGGAACAGCTGGATCAAAATCGGCGTGCCGCGGAAAAAGGACGCGTAAACCTGGGACAGCCTCTGCAGCACCGGAACGCGGTACAGCCGGGGAAGCGCGGCGAGCAGGCCGAACAGCAGGCCCAGCGCGATCGACGAGGCTACGATGAACAGCGATATTTGAACGTAAGGCAGCAGCTTCACGAAATACTCGAACAGGTACGACAGGTCGAATTTGGCGCCCATGCCGCGGTTTCACCTCTCGCCTTTGATTTTCTGCTTGCGGGCTTACTCTTCCGAGGTAAAGTCTCCGCCCAGCCATTCCGTGCTCAGCTTGCCCAGGGTGCCGTCCGCCTTCAGCTCCTTGATCGCGCCGTCGATGGCGTCGGACAGCTTCTGCGCATCCTCGTCGTTCTTGCGGAACATGAACAGGACGTCGGCTTCGGAGAGCGCCGAACCGGTCGTTTTGAGCTTCGTCTCCGGATCGATGAGCGACAGCGTAAAGTCGGCGGCCAGCGTGGCGTCAACCCGGCCGGTCACGATCTGCTCGACGGTGTCGTTCGCTCCGCCGCCGCTGTACACGACTTTAATCGCGTTATCGTTTTCTTTGTTGTAGTTTTCGATGATTTGCGCTTGGGCGCTCGTCGCGCCGACCAGCACCTTCTTGCCTTTCAGGTCGTCGAGCGATTGCACGGAATCGTTGTCCTTGGCGACGACGATTTTGTTTCTCCAGTGCGCGTACGGCTCCTTGTTGAACAGGTATTTCTCTTCGCGCTCGGGATTCTTCTCCATCTCGTGAGCGACGAAGTCGATTTTTTTCGTCTCGAGACTGAGCAGCAGGCTCTTGAATTCCTGCGTCTGGAATTCGAACTCGTACTGCGGCAGACGATTGTCGATCTCGCGCACAAGCTCGACGTCAAAGCCGGTCAGGTTGCCGTTCTCGTCGATGAAGCACACCTGCGGGAACTGCGTGCCGGTGCCGACGATAATCTTCGTGACTTGCGCGGGATCGGCTTCGGCGCCGGCCGATTCGCTTTCCACGGCCGCGGGGCTTGAGGCCGGAGCGTCCGGGGAAGACGAATTGGCGGTCTCGTTGTTTTTTGCGCCGCAGGCGGCTAACGTGAGCGAGAGTGAAAGAATGACGATGGCAAGGCTGGTTTTTTTCATGACGATGAATCCCTCCGCTTTTCTCTTTGAACTTAACCTTATAATTCCTACCTGTTAAGTAAGATTTGGTGTTGGGAATAACAATAGCATCTTGCCGGTTTCATCGTCAATGGATTCGGTAATAGAGTTCTTCTATCGATCGATTCAAAAATCCGATACGACCGTTTGCGGCGTTTATTTCGAAGATAGCGGGAGGTTTGCACGGGGGACGAGGCTGCGGAGAAAACGGCTGTGAAGGCGCTTTGGCGCTCGGCCTTGGAAACGCGAAAGAGGCTGATCTAGTAAGCAGGGTCGTACAAGATTATCGATAAAAAAAGAAGAGCATCTACCTCCGGGAGACTGCCTCGTTGCAGCGGAAGGAGATAGATGTCTTCCAACCATTCCATCAATAATTGTTCGGTACGACTCTTTTGCTTATAGATCAGCCTCGGAAGCAAATTATGCGTTGGAGCGGGCGGACAGCCATGCAAGCTCTTCGGCCAGCTCCTCCGAAGCGCGATCGAGGCGTTCGCTTAGCTCCCCGGTCAGCTCGAAGCCGCCGCTCTCCAGACGCTGCACCCATTGATCGATCGCGAACACGCCCCCTAGAATATTGCGGCTGCCGAGCACCGACAGCACCGGCTTCAGCGCGTAATCGAGGCTGAGCAGGTGCGCGATCGTGCCCCCGATAAACAGCGGCAGCGTGATTTTCCCCTTCAGTCCCGTTTGCGGAAGCAGGTCGAGGAATGCTTTGAGAATACCGGTGTACGAAGCTTTGTAGACGGGGCTGGCGATGACGACGGCGCTGGCGGCTTCCACTTGCCCGAGCGCGGCCAGAATGGCTTCGTCCTTGAAGTTGGCGTGAAGCAGCGCTTCTGCGGGAAGATCCGCAACGCGGATATGGCCGACTTCGATGCCTCTTTCCTTCCAGTTCCCCTCCACTCGCTCAATAAGACCGTTCAAACGGGAACCCGGCGTCGGACTGCCGGAAATAATGACGATTTGACTCATGCGCTGTTCCTCCTAATGGACGTTTAATTGCTTGCCGATCGCGATGATCTCGCTTAGAAATTGCCCGTGCTCCCCCGGACTGGAGATGACGTTCGTCTGCAAGGCGATGCCGTCCGTCCCGGGCACCCGGATCGGAACCAGACTGCCCGCCGCGACTTCCTGCCTTACGCTTAGACCCGGCAGGAAACAAATGCCGGCCCTGCCCAGGACAAGCTTCTTCGCCATTTCCGAATTGTCCGTCTGAATCCGGATGTTCGGCGAACGATCGAGATTCTCGAAGATGCGGTGCACCCTCAGCCAATCCAGCGCCCCGCACTCGAAGAAAACGATCGGCTGCTCCGCGACCTCCGCCGCGGATATTCGTTCCAGACCGACAAACGGATGCTCCTTGTAAACATATAAGGAAATCGGGTCCACGTAAAACTTCACGGAATGCAGGTTGGGGTGGCTCACGCCGCGAACGAACCCGATGTCAATCTCCTTGTTCAGCACCTTTCCCACAATCTCATCCGTAACGCCCGTCACGAACTTGAAGTGGGTATTCGGAAAAAGCAGCGTCAGCCGCGGGATCAGCTCGGGGACGACATAATTCGATACGGTTACCGTGCAGCCGATCTTGATCTCTTCGGGAAGCGACTTCTTCCGGTTAACGTGCAGCTTGCCCTTCCGATAGGTCATCAGGAGCTGCTGGGCATAGGGGAGAAATCGCTTGCCTTCCTCCGTGATTTGCACGGTTTTGCCTTGGCGGTCGAACAGTCTGCAATCGAGATCGCGTTCAAGCGATTGAATGCGGGCCGTAACCGACGGTTGGGATAAGTATAACGCTTCCGCCGCTTTATTGAAACTCCCGCAATGGATGACGTAGACGAACGCCTCGACATTTTCGATATTCATCGTCATCCCTCCGAACCGTACTCTTTCCTCTTCCAACCGTCATACGGCGAATAATGGTGATCCGCATTTATATCCAATATAATAAATCGGAATTATCGGATTGTAAAGACCTGCACTTCAACGTATCGCCGTCCGGCAACGCCAAAAAACCCGCAAGCGGTTAAGCTGCGAGTCTCTTCTGCGCCGTGACGCCCTTCCTTTTTCGCTCCCTCTTCCGTATCTTCTCCCGTTCCCTTTGCCGCTTCCCGGACGATTGCTCAGGTTAAATCCGGGCAGAAGCCGGGATTTAACGCGCTCAGCCGCCGGGCGAACAGAGGGTCCCTCGCCGCCAGATCCCGGTAATAGCTGCCGATAGCGTGATTGCCCGGCACCGAGCCGCTATGGAAAACGAGCTGCTCCCCTTGGCCAACGTGTTTGTAATCAAACGTTCTGCCGCTCTTGGGCAGCGTCAGCGTCGGAGGCGGCAGATGGGAGACGACGTCGAACTCGTTGTACACTCTGAAGCTGCGCGCGACTTGGCCGCCGTAGGCTGCGACGAAATCCGGATCTCCGACCCGCGGAGCCGCGAACGTGTAAACGACGGGATGGCGAAACTCCGTCCCGGATGCGGCGTCGAACGCGCACAAGGTCGCCAGCGCCCCTCCAAGACTATGACCCGTCACGTACAGCGTCTTGTCGGGTGAAATCCGTTCGAGGCAGGCGTGGATTCCCTTCCTGGCCGAGCTGTAAATGCCCGTGAATCCGCGGTGGGTCAACCCCGAGCCGGGGGCGAATTCGACCTGGACCGCAAGCGCGTCGGACAGCCAGTCCGACGTCGAGCTCGTGCCGCGGAAAGCGACGATCGCATGCGTATCCGATTGCAGCACGAAGCCGAACTTCTCCGTATCGCCGAGGAGAGACCTGGCGCGAATCTCGCCGACCGGCTCATACGAACGGGGAATCGCGAACGCTCCGTCCGGGTCGTTCCACTGCGCATAGGTCTGGCTGCATACCGCCGCCAGAAAAATCGCCGTACGATCGTTGAATTCGCCCATTGGCAACGCCCCCGTCTAAGCCTCTTTTCGATAGCCTATTAACGGGGGCGCCTATTGGTGCCTATCCAAACGGCCGCGCCGACAAACGGTTCAGATTAGCCGTTGTCGTCTTCCAGAAGGATTTCCACGACGGTATCGCGATCGTCCGGCAAAGGATAAGTGAAATGCTCGGGCTGAGCGAAGTTGAAGAACGCATCGTCCGGGTACATGACGGCGTTCCACGGACGGGAGACGAACAGCTCCGAACCGTCGGACAGCAGCCGCGCCCGCTTGATCTTCCCGGCAAGTCCCGCCAAATTGACCGGTCCGATGCTTTCCTCGAACAGATGCGCGTAGAGCTTGTTTCCTTTTCTCGTATACCGGCCCCAATCCGGCTTCGGCAGCCCCGCTTGACCGCATCCGTAGATGCTGTCCGCGTTGCGCTCCATCCACTGCCCGATCTCGTCCAAAATGCGCAGCGAATCCGCCGGAATTTCTCCTCTCGCGTCCGGCCCGACGTTCAGCAGCAGGTTGCCGTTTTTGCTGACGCATTCGACCAGCTTGCGGATAACCGTTTTCGCCGACTTGTAGGTTCTGTCCGCCGCCGCGTAGCCCCAGTTGTTGTTCAGCGTAATGCACGCCTCCCAGGGGATGGAATCTCCGCTCTCGTTCACGACGCCGCTGGGAGGAATAATCTGCTCCGGAGAAGCGAAATCTCCGGAATAGAAGCTTGGCTCGCTCGTATAGATGGAGCCGCCCTCCTCGCCGCTGGCCTCCAGCCGGTTGTCGACGACGATGTGCGGCTGCAGCGAACGGATCATCTCCATCAGCTCGGTCGCGCGCCATTTTTCCCCCTTCATCTCTTCATAGGAGAAATCGAACCACATGACGTCCAGCTTGCCGTAATCGGTAAGCAGCTCGCGCACCTGTCCGTGCATATAGTCCAAATACCGGTCGAACGTCGCCGGATCGCGCTTATACGCCTCATTTTCGCGCATCGGATGGATGCGGTCTCCGTAAGCCGGATAGTCGGGATGGTGCCAATCGATCAACGAGTAGTAGAGCCCGGCCTTCAAGCCCTCGGCGCGGAAAGCGACCAGAAATTCGCGCACGAGATCGCGGCCCGCCTTCGTGTTCGTGGATTTATAATCGGTCAGCTTGCTGTCGAACAGACAGAAGCCGTCATGGTGCTTGGCCGTCAGCACGGCGTACTTCATGCCGGCCGCTTTGGCCGCTTTCGCCCATGCCCTCGGATCGTACTTGTCGGGGTTAAACTCTTCGAAATAGGGACGATAGTCCTCGCTGCTGATTTTCTCCACGCTTCTGACCCATTCTCCGCGGGCCGGAATCGCATATAAGCCCCAGTGGATAAACATGCCGAAGCGGTCGTTCAGAAACCATTTCGTTCGTTCTTTGATCTGCTCACCGTAGGTTGACATCTCAATAGCGCCTCCATCCTGGTTATCGGATATCCCTGCATCGGTTGAACCCATAAATAGGAGGCCCATTTCATTCCGAAAGGGATGGCTTTGCCGACTTCAGACAGGTTGTTTTGAGTTGCTTGGATTGACAAGATCTTCATAGGTCAGCAACTCAAAGCCAAAACTCGCGGCAAAACCATTCCCTTTCTCCATTCCATTGGGTCTGCTCTTCGATCTATCTTTGGTTCAACTTAATACAGATTAGCAACCAAATGATATAATCAACAAGGTTGGCAATTAGCCTTTATGGGGATAGGATTAACTACTTCGAGGTGACCGACGAATGCCGCTTAACGAGCGCTCCGCCTATTTGTCCGAGCTGCTTCGCAATCTGAAGGTTCAGCCGATAGACGCTTATTATACGCGCTGTACATCCCACTGGCGGGAGCTGGATTACGTTCCCGATTACAATAAGCTGTATTATATTTGCGACGGCGAAGGCTGGGTCAAAATCGAGGACGCCGAATATTATCCCAAGCCGGGTCAGATCGTCTTTATGCCCGCGAACGTGAAGCAGTCCTATTCCGTCGTCAGCGGCAATACCTATGAAAAATACTGGTGTCATTTTACGGCTACGATCGGAGAATTGGACTTGTTTCAATGGTTCGACGTGCCCCACTGCATGAACGTTGGGCAGCACAAACGGTGGAAGACGCTGTTCGAAGAATTGGCCTCCCTGCATGCGGACGGCGCCTTCCTCTCGCGAATCCGGGAGAAAGCCGTCCTGCTCGAGCTCGTCGCGCTGCTGCTGGCGGAGGCGGGAACGGAAATCCGCGTGCTTCCGGGCCGATCGTCCGACGTGCAGCGGCTCGACCTGATCGAACGGTATATCGAGGAGCATCTGGCGGAGCCCGTATCGCTGGAGCAGGTCGCCAGGCACGTTCATCTGCATCCGAACTATCTCGTGCGCTACTTCAACAAACAGTTCGGGGTATCCCCGCTGAAATATTTAAACCGCAGAAGAATGCAAAAAGCGAGGGAGCTGTTAAGCTCGACCTCGCTGTCCGTCAAAGAAGTGGCCGAGCGCGTCGGTTACGCCGACACGAACCACTTCGCCAAAGCGTTCCGCCGGGAAAACAGCTGCAGCCCGACGGAGTACCGGCTAAGAAATTCCTGAGCTTGCCCGATCGCCAGATATCGGGACCCGGTCTTGTAAATCGCTGTCGCCCTATCCCCCCTGTCCCTTTTGCAGCAACCGGACGAGCAGCGTAACGGCTTCGGCTCGACTAACGAAGTCGTTCGGACGCAGCCTGTTGCGATTGTCGCCTGCGACGATCTGCGCGTGAATCATCGCTTCGTACGCTTCCATGCCCCATGGCGGAACGCTGTCGGCATCGTCGAAGGATTGAAGCGATGCGCGGCCATCCCCCTTAAGCGTCGGATTCGCAAATTTCAGGGCTCGGTAGAGGACAACGGTCATTTCCGCTCGGGTCATTTTGCGGTTCGGAGCGAAAGTGCCATCCGGATACCCCTGCAAAACTCCGATCTCCATCAACTTCCCGATCGCATCGCCCGCCCAGGCCGGCCAAGCTTCTTGGCCGGTTCGGACCTGCTCCCCGGACTTCCCGCCGCTTAACCCAAGTTCCCTTGCAAGCATGACTGCGAGCTCGGCTCTCGTTACGAGCGCCTGAGGACGGAAGGTTCCGTCCGGGTAGCCGGCCGCAATCCCTTTATCCACGGCCAGAGCAATGGCCGAACGCGCCCAGTGACCGGATATGTCGGTAAAAGATACAGGCTGCTTCGTCCCCGGTTCTTTCGTCCCTGTATTGGGCTCTTTCTCCCCTGCGTCGGGCTCTTTCGTTCCTGTGTCGGGCTGCGGCGGATTAGAGACGCTCCCGCCGGGATCGTGCGGCTTCGGATCCGTTCCGGGCGTGTTCCCGCCTCCGTTTCCGGGGTTGGGAACGCTTCTCCGCACGACAGCTACGGGAACGGTCGTTTCCCTGCCGCCAAACTGCGCGGTCAGCGTTAGATTGCCCGGACTCAGTCCGGTCACGATACCGCCGGCGTCAACGGAGGCGACGGCCGGATTGGAGACGTTATACTGGCTCTGAGCAGTTACATCCTCCGTATCCCCGTTCCAATAATAAGCGGTTACCGCGGTCGCAACGGTATTCCCTGTCAACGTCTCGTACGCTTCCGATTCAAACGCGATTCGCGTTACGACGGGAACAAATTCGACCTCCACCGCATTGCCCAACTGTTCCGCCTCTCTCATGGCCCGGATTGTCGCTTTACCGGCAGTATGCGACGAGATTTGCCCGGAATATCGGCCATAAGTCGCTTCGGTTACGCTGTCGATTTCCCCTAAGTCCGTTACGAATGTCACTTCGCCGCCGCTTTGCGTCAAAGCGTTGCCGAACGAATCGCGGAGCGTTAATTCGATTGTTGCCTTATCCACTCCATTGGCCGGAAGCCGTCCGGAGTCTGCTGTCAGCACGGAATTGCCCGCACTGGGGTCGCCGGACCGAAAAACCACATTCGTCGTCAACCCGAAAGAAACGCCATCGAGCTCGACGCCGACCGTGGACGCTCCCGCTTCCGTAGAAGTCAACTGCGCCTCGTAGAGACCGAACCCAAGCTCGGTCACCGCCCCGATCGTTCCCCGGGTTGCGCTTAACGACACATTCGGCACGCTTGAGGTCATGGCGTTGCCCCAGGCATCCTTAAGCTCCAATGTCAGCTTAAAGCTGCTTGTCCCATCGGCGGTAATTTCCTGGCTCGGCGTTGCCGTCAGAGTGGATTGGCTCGCGCTTGGCACCCCGGGCGTTACCTGCACGCTAAGCTTCGTGGCGAATGTCATTCCGTTAACCGCAGCTGTAATCTGACTTGTTCCAACGGCTTCGGAGTGGAACATCGCGGTGTACTTCCCCGATTCCGTATAGGTTGCCGGTCCAATGAAGCCCATACTTGCTGTCATCTGCACATTGTCGGTGCCGATGGGCAGAGCGTTGCCCTCGTTATCGAATAACTGCAGCGTAACCGGAACCGCTTCCCCCGCCCTTGCGGACGCCGCCGAATCCGCAGACCACTTTGTTTTCGAGCTTGTGCTCAACGTAATTTGCGCCAGCTCCTGAATATAAGAGGTCTCGGGACGGTTGCCGCCGAGTACGCCGGCCAGATTGCCGCCTACGCTCCAGATGGAGCCGTCGGTCTTGAGAATGCTCGTATGCGCGTTGCCGGCTGCGACCGCCGCCACATCGGCCACCGGAGCGCCGCTTTCGCTTGCGGTCACTTGACCGGGCAGCGGATCCGCAATTTCACTCCAGCTTCTGCCCAACTGATAGGTCGCCGAGCCCGAATTGTTATTGGCGCCCCACGTCCATAACGTTCCGTCGTTCTTTACCGCAACGGTATGCAGAAATCCCGCAGCCATATCCTTCACGTCGCCGAAGGGGTGGCCGTCCGGTCCGAGAACGGGAAGGGCTCGGGTAGACATATTGTAATCGCCCGTTCCAAGCTGCCCTCTGTAGTTGTCTCCCCATGCCCAGAGCGTGTTGTCCGTCTTCAGCGCCCGGGAGTTATATCCCTTCGCCGACAGCAGCTTCACTCCCGACAGAGGGGCGCCGGTTCCGTCAATGACCGACACCGGATATGCTCTATTCGTTTGCGTCCCGTCTCCCAACTGGCCGTTGGTGTTCATTCCCCAGGCCAGCACTTCGCCGGATTCGGTTAACGCCAGCGAATGAAGCTGTCCGCCCGCAACGGCTTGAACGCCGTCAAGCGCTACGGATGCGGACGACATGACTTGAACCGGCGCTGTCACCTTATTGGTCTCGGTTCCTATGCCGATCTGACCGTAGATGTTGCTTCCCCACGCCCACGCATGGCCATCTTCGTCGAGCGCGAGAGAGTGCGATTCGCCCGCCGAGATTTGGGTGATTTTCTTGCTGCCGAATCCGGTAATCTTCATAGCCAAGCTCGTGGCGCCGCTCCGTCCAAGCTGTCCCGAGGAATTGGTGCCCCAGGAATAAACCGTCCCGTCGCTTGTCAGGGCGATACAATGGCCTGCACCTGCGGATATGGCAATAACGTCCGATAAAGGCTGACCGGTCCCGTCTTTGACAATCGAAGCGTATCCGCGATTGCCGGTCGTGCCTACGCCCAACTGCCCTTCGACGTTCCTTCCCCAAGACATGACCGTTCCGTTGCTCATCAGAGCCAGCATGACATAGTTGCCCGCGGCAATGGCGCGCACCGTAAGCGGAGGCTGCGCGCTGTCCGCGCTGGCGATCCGTTCATAACCCGTGAGCTGCCCGACAAACAACACGAATAACAAAATATAGGCAAGCTTCTTCATTTCGTAGCCTCCAGCGATGTTAATCTTCCGTCCAGCAGAACTTGTACCCGAAGCCGCGAACCGTTTGAATATACTTGGGCTCGGAAGGGTTGCTTTCCAGTTTCTTGCGCAAATAACGAATATGAACGCTCACCGTGTTTTCCTCGCCCGTCCCGTCCAGCCCCCAGATGCGGTCGTACAGCAAGCTTGCGCTGAATACCTGGTTAGGATGATTCGCCAGAAAAAGCAGCAGCTGACGTTCTTTGGCGGATAATCCGACCGCCTTCCCCCCGACCGTGACGTCGCAGCCCTGCAAATCGATTGCCAGCTCCCGGTTGCGCAAGCCGTTCTTGTCGTTCGACTGCTTCCAATAGGCGTAACTGCGCAGCTGCGTCCGAACGCGAGCCTTTACAACCTCGACGTCGAAGGGCTTCACGATATAATCGTTCGCGCCTCCTTCGAGCCCGGCCACGATGTCGCCGCCTTCCTTGCGGCAGGTGACCAGAATAACGGGAATATCCGAGCGGAGCCGGATATCGCCGCACAGTTCCATCCCGTCTCCATCGGGGAGATTAATGTCCAGCAAAGCCAGATCCGGCATTTCCCGATCGAGCAGTTCACGCGCTTCTCCGACGCTTCCGGCGGTCGTCACGCGATAGCCGCAGCTCTCCACGCATAAGCGGAGCAGCTCGCGAATATCGCGTTCGTCTTCAACGATCATAACGTGCGTGTCCGACATGCCCAGCACCGTCCTCTCCCTGATCATATATAGCGTAGTCTCGTTAGTTTAAGAGTAGATTAAGAGATTCGATCCGATGTATATTTTTGTCGTACAAAAAAAGAGACTGCCCTTACCCAGTCTCTTCAGTCTCCTCCCGCTCCCGCCCATCCGTCAATCGCAGCGGAAACCAGATATAAAACGTACTCCCGCGCTCGGACGAGCTTTCAAGCCCGATCTCCCCGTCGTGCGCGCTCATGATCTCCCGACAGATCGTCAGTCCCAGCCCGGTTCCCGCGGCCTCGCCGGTTTTGGCCGACCGCCCCCGGTAATATCGCTCGAAAATATGCTCCCGCTCCTCCTTGCCGATTCCGCCGCCGCTGTCGCTGATCCGAATGACTAATTTCTCCCGCATCGGTTCCGCATCGTCAATCGTCGCCTCCATCCGGATAACGCCGCCGGGCGGCGTAAACTTCCGGGCGTTCGACAGCACGTTGATTACGACCTGCTCCACGCGCATGCGATCGGCGTATATCGCCGCGATTCGGCCCGCGCGCTCCGCCCGGTCCGGAAGAGACGTCCATTGGAAAACAAACCCCTGCTCCAGCATATCCAGCTGCACCTTCGCGCACAGGCGTTCGAAGAAATCGGAAAAGGGAAGCAGCTCGAAGTCGAATTTAATATGCTTGTTTTCCAGTCTGGCGATTTCCAGCATATCGTCGACCATTCTCTCCATCACGACCGTTTTATCGTGAATCACCTGCAGATAGCGAGGTTCTCCGGGCGGGATCGTGCCGTTCAGCATAAGCTGGACATACCCTTTGATCGCCGTGATCGGCGTATTTAACTCATGACTCACCTCGGAGTACATGTTGCTGCGAATATCGTCGATGCGGGACAGCTTCTCGTTGGCATTCTGCAGTTCTCCGTTGACCTTCTGGAGCGCCGCATTCGTGGAACGGAGCCGGGTCATGTGCAGCAGGCGCATCATAATAAGGATCCCGAGACAGCACAGCGCTCCGCCGAAGCCGATAAAGGTCCAGCCGATTTGGGCGAACGCCTGATGCGAGGTCAGCAGCGTTTGCTTCGACGGGAACAACCCCAACTGCCCGCTCAGCGCGCGACCGAGCGCAAGCCCGCCCACAAACAGCACGTTGCCGACCGCGAATATTCGGATCTCCGCATCCCTGCGCCGCCTAAGCGCACGGATCAACACGACGATTAGAATCAGCAGCAGCCCCGGCGATAGATAATCGTAGAAAAGCTGATAAAACAGCAGCTGCGCCCGCTCCCCGAACGCCAGCCATCCCGCAATCGCGGCAATTCCGTAAAGCATAACCGCGTAACCCGTATTCCGTATCCACTTGCTTCCTTTGGCGGCGACGATCGTATGCGTAACCAGAATTCCGCTGGCATGACCGATATACCAATTCAAGTGGATTAGGGATCCCCAAGTCATGAGCGACGCCGGAGGTAAAGCGTATTGCCAGCTCCCCCACAGAACGGCCAAATCGATCGCAATACTGGCGAAAAATACGGCAAAATAAACGAATAACATCTGACTGCGATTCAATAAATAGAAAATAAACGAGATCGCGCACAGCAGTGCCAGCACGATCGCCCCGGCCCATATCGGCGCCTCCGTCCGCAGCAGCTTAAGGGACAGTTCGGACGAACTTCCCGCCCATACCTCAAAGCCTTTATCCAAATTGCGGTGCGGAGAAATGCGCGCCAGCAAAACCTTATCGCTTGCTCCGGCCTCGTACGCGACCATCTTCCACGAAATAAATCCCGGAGGCAGGGAGCTGTTCGATGAGAAAAGCGGTTGGCCATCCATCAGCAAGGTGATCTGATAAGGTTTGACGACGTAAGAATAAACCAGCAGTTGGTTGGCAGAGCCGCCAAGGTAAGGCAGCTTCGCCTTCAGCCACAGCTCCTTGCCCGATTGCGCCCCCGCGCGATCGGAGTCGATCGCCGCAAACGGCCGCCACTCGCCGGGGCTTCGTCCATCCGGAACGTCTCCGTAATAATAGGAGTCCCATATCACTCTCGCCGCCCCGGTTCCGCTCTCAGACATGCCCGCATGCGCCGCGGCCGCAAACAGAAGCGGGCTAATGATCAGCATCGCCATTGCCATCCATACCCGCTGCAAACTCCCGGATCTACTCATGGCTATCCCGCTCTCCGATCATTTATTCCATGCAGCCCGCGGCTCCGCTCCGGCTAGGCCGATTCCGCACGGGTGCCGGAATCTTGCCGCAGCACCCGCACCTTTTTCCCCTTGCCTTCCAGCCGAACGACAATTTTCTCCAGCGTTTTCGCCGCGGAGTGATCCCACACCTGGCTGGCGGTCAAATCCAGGCACACATTCGGCATCCCGTCGTTAAAATCGATCCGGTCCATCAGCTTGTCGCTGGATACGAAAAACAGCTGGCCCCTCACGCGATAGATCCGTTCGTCGCCGTCCAATTCGTCGCGGATGTCCAGCTTGGTCGCCGAGCGGTACGCATAGAGAAGCGCGCTTAGCAGCACGCCGACGATGACGCCGATCGCCAGGTCGTGGGTAACGACGACGATGGCAACCGTGACGACCATAATAAATGTATGGGCAAACGGCTTGCGCCTGATATCGCGCAAATAGCCCCAATCGAAAACCTCGATGCACACCATAAACATAACGCCGACCAGCGCGGCAATCGGAATCGCGTTCAGCACGTCGCGCAGCGCGAATACGAGCGCCAGCAGCGCCAACGCCGCGACAAGCGTGGACAGACGGCCGCGCCCGCCGACCTTGACGTTGATCGCCGATTCCGCGATCAGCGCGCAGCCGGCCATGCCTCCGAAGAAGCCCGTCACCGTGTTGGCGATGCCCTGGCCTTTCAGCTCCTTGTCCTTGCTCGTCTTCTCCTCGGTCATCTCGTCGATGATCGTCTGCGTCAGCAGCGTCTCCGAGTAGCCGACAACCGCCAGCGAAAACGCGGTCGGCAGCAAAATCCACAACGTCTCCCACGTAAAAGGAATGTTCGGGAGATGCAGGAACGGAATCGTCGGCTCGATCGTCGCCACGTCGCCTACCGTGCTCAGTCCCAGTTGTCCGGCAAAGACGACGATCGTCATCACGCCGACGGCGACGAGCGGGGACGGCACGGCTTTCGTCAGCTTGGGGAACAAGTAGATGACGGCCAGCGTCGCCGCGACCATCGCGTACATCGGCCAGGATTGCCCGTTAAAATATCGCAGCTGGGAGATGAAAATCAGAATCGCCAGCGAATTGATAAAGCCGGTAATGACGGAATGGGGAACGAAGCTCATCCATCGTCCCATCTTCAGCGCGCCCATCGCGAGCTGAATAACCCCCGTCAAAATGGTGGCCGCGAACAGGTACTCCACGCCGTGCCGGGCCACGAGCGCCGTCATCAGCACGGCCATGGAGCCCGCCGTGGACGAAACCATCGCCGGACGGCCGCCGAAAATCGAAATGAGAACAAGAATGCAAATGGTGGAATAGATGCTGATCATCGGGTTGACGCCGGCAATAAACGCGAACGCCAGCGAATCCGGAATAAGCGCCAGCACCGTCGTGATTCCCGCCAATACGTCCGCCCTCACGTTGGAAAACCATGTCGTTTTTAATTGGTGTAGCATAGTCTGCTCCTTCTTGGCTGCTAAAACATACGTTTCGATGATACACCTCATGATCCCGGTCGTCCAGACGGAAAAAAATAAAAGGAGCTTGGCAGCTCCCTTAGGGCGTGTCTGCATCCTCCGAGGATAGCAGATTTGGCTGAATTTTCGTTTCATGCAAGGAACTTTTGGGAAGGCGTACCGGGGGTACGTCAAAGGGGCGAAGCAGGGGGCGAAAAAGCGGTGAAAGATGCCCCTGAGCGAGTTTGCATACTCGTCCTAATCCGGCAGGTCGATTTTCGATTTGCCTTGCAATCGGGCGGACGCTTTGGCCTGGGATTTGGCCTGCGACTTATCGTGCTCCCGCTTCTCGATCCAGCCGCCGATCCGGACGAGCACGAACAGCGTCGCGATCGTGAACAGCACGATCCCGTAGAAGCCCGCACCGATGCCGATGCCCACGCCGCCGGCGAACAAAATCATGGCCGCGGACGTCAACCCCTTCACCTCAAAGCCCGATTTCATGATCAGGCCCGCGCCGAGGAAGCCCAGCCCCGTCACAATCTGGGCGGTAAGCCGCATCGGGTCCATCATCGTCCGCTCGTGCAGATGGCTGTACATCTCCACGCTTTCGATCGACACGATGGTAATCAAAGCGCACGCCGCCGTCACGAACGTAAACGTCTTGACCCCTGCCGGCTTGTTTTTATGCGTTCTATCGAAGCCGATGAGCAGTCCGAGCACGGCGCTGATCAGAATGCGAAAATACAGCTCGTAATCCCGGAAGAAAGCGGACACCCATTCCCCTATTTGTTCCATTTCAACTTGTCCTTTCTACGGCCGCGGCTCAGAGCGGGGAGCACGAATGGCGAACGATGATCGAGCTGTCGACGATCCAGTCGCGTTCGTACTCGCCCTTCAGAACGCCCAGCCGGTGCATCAGCAGCCGGACCGCCCGGACCCCCAATTCCGAGGGCTGCAGATCCATCCCCGTCAAAGCCGGCGTCGTCTGGTGCATCATCGACTGATCGCCGCAAATGACGAACATCGAAATATCCTCCGGCACGCTCAGCCCCGCGTCCTTGATCGCGTTCATCGCGCTGAGCGCGGTGCGGTCGTCGTCCGCGATAATCGCCGTCACCTTCCTGTCAAGGCTGCCAAGGGCGTGCGCGGTTTCGTCATAACCGTACTTCATATATTCGTCCGAATCGATCGGCGGCTTGTAACGGATCATATGCGGCAGCGTCTCGATCCCCCGCTCGGCGAGCGCATCCACGAACGCTTCCGTGCGTTCGGCGGCGACCGTCATGCGCTTGCCGGCATTCAGAAACAAAATCTCGCGATGGCCCAATCCGGTCAAATAATCCACGATGTCACGAATAATCCGCTCGTTGTCGTTGTTGACCGTCAGCGTATCGGAGACGTCCGCGTTCGCGATTTTGCCGACCGTGACGAAAGGAATCCGGCTACGATGCAGCATCCGTATCCGCTCGTCCTCCTCCGTCGGACCGAGCACGATCGCCCCGTCGATCGGATAGCTGGCGAGCGTCGGCGTCTTGACCTCTTTGGCCGAGATCGTGTCCAGCAGCACCCGGTATCCCAAGGCGGACGCTTCCAGGACGACCCCGTTAATAAACTGGGTGTGGAAGGAGCTGAAGAAAAAATTGCCGTGGGGCAGCGTCAGGCCGATCGCCATCGTCTGTTTCGTGACCAGGCTGCGCGCGATATGATTCGGCACGTAGTTCAACTCCCGGGACGCCTTCAGCACTCTTTCCGTCACCTTCTTGCTGGTCGGCCTCTTCTGGCTGAACACGTTGGAGACCGTTCCTTTGGACACGCCCGCCCGGCGGGCGACATCGTCGATCTTGGCCATCGTTCCTCTTACATCCCCTCAACCCGCATCGGCAATTCGTTCGTTCAGCGATTCCACGAGCTCGATCAGCTCCAGCGGATTTGCGATCGTATAATTCGGCACTTCCCATTCGTCGGCCGGCTCCTTCGGATACCTCGACGTCCAGCTCAGGAAGACGCTGGTGATGCCCATCCGGTTCGCGCCCTTGACGTCCCTGCTCAAATTGTTGCCAACCATAATGATTCGCGAGCGATCCTCCTCGGTCAGGTCCATCGCCCCGATCGCCGCCTTGAACATGCGCGGGCTCGGTTTGACCGCTTTGATCGGCTCCGAATAAATCAGCGTTTCGAAGCAGTCGTAGAGACCGTTTGCGGTCAGCAGGTTTTTGAACGATTGCGCGGTGCCGTCGGCGACGATCGCCAGCCGGTATCCGCGCTCCGCCAGCGTCTTGACCGCCACGTCCGCTCCGGGAATGACATGGCCGCTGATAACGGTCCCTTCCTCGTCCCGAATCTCCGTTCCTTCGTCGATAATCGTATCCCCGCAATCCATGAAAACAATCAATTTTTTTTGCTCCGCGTCATGCTTGTCTGGCTTCCTCATGTCGTACCCCTCTCAAATTCAGTTCCTCGGCGTAGTGGCACGCCGCGTAATGCCCGTCTCCGACTTCGCGAAGCTCGGGCGCCTCCCGCGCGCACTTGTCCGTTCGATACGCGCATCTCGGATGGAAATGGCAGCCGCTCGGCGGGTTCGCCGGATTCGGCACTTCCCCTTCCAGGATGATCCGGTCCTTCTTCCGCTCGGGATCGGGCTGCGGCACGGCCGACATCAGCGCTTCCGTGTACGGATGCTTCGGCTGCGCGAACATCGACTCGGCCGAGGCCAGCTCGACGATTCGCCCCAGGTGCATGACCGCTACCCGGTCGGAAATGTTCTGAACGATGGACAGGTCGTGCGAGATGAAAATATACGTGATCCGGTACTGCTCCTGCAAATCCTTGAGCAGGTTGATGATCTGCGCCTGGATCGAGACGTCCAGAGCGGACACCGCCTCGTCGCAGACGATCATCCGCGGCTGCATGATGAGCGCGCGGGCGATGGCGATGCGCTGTCTCTGCCCTCCGGAGAAGGCATGCGGATACCGCTGCAAATAGCTGACGTTAAGTCCGGTCTTGCCGGCGATTTCCGTCACCTTGTCCTCGATTTCCGATTTTTTCAGTTTGAAGTTGGCGATCAGCGGCTCGGCGATAATGTCGTATACGCTCATCCTCGGGCTCAGGGAGGAATACGGGTCCTGGAAAATCATCTGAATGTCTTTGCGGTATTTTTTCGCGCTGTCGCCCTTCAGCTTCAAGTAATCGATCGTTTCGCCGCCCTCGGCATGATAATTCACTTCGCCGGAGGAGGCCGGCATTCCTCTTACGATGCAGCGTCCGAGCGTTGTTTTGCCGCAGCCGGACTCGCCGACGATGCTCAGCGTCTCGCCCTCGTACAGCCGGAACGAAATCTCGTGCAGCACCTGCACCCGGGTCGGCTTGGCCCACAGCGACTTCCTGGACTTCACCTCGAAGCTTTTGCCCAGGCGGACGACGTCGAGAATGGATGGGGTCATGACAGCTCTCCTTCCGGCCGATCCGCGTACAGGAAACACCTGACCGTATGCTGATCGGAGATATAGGTTTTCGGTACGGCCTTGGCGTTGCACACGCCTTCGATCCGGTCCTTGCAGCGGTCGTAGAAGCCGCACATCGGCGGCATATCGATCGGCATCGGAACCGAGCCCTCGATCGATTCGAGCCGGACGCTCTTCTCTCCGCCCAGCCGCGGCATCGACTTCATCAAGCCTTTCGTGTACGGATGCTTCGGGTTGTAGAACAGCTCCTTCACCGGCGCCTGCTCGACGATTTTGCCCAAATACATGACCGCCACCTCGTCGCACATCTCGGCGATAATGCCCAGGTCGTGCGTCACGAGCAGAATCGCCATGCCGAATTCGCGCTGCAGCGACTGCATCAGCTCCAGCACCTGCGCCTGAATCGTGACGTCGAGCGCCGTCGTCGGCTCGTCGGCGATCAGCAGCTCGGGATTGCACGACAGCGCCATCGAGATCATCGCCCGCTGGCGCATCCCGCCGGAAAATTCGTGCGGGTACTGGTCGAAGCGTTTCTCCTGATCCGAGATACCGACCTTGCCCAGCATTTCCAGCGCGATCTTCTTCGCTTCCTTCTTGTTCTTCGTGCGATGCGTCCGGATCGCTTCCATAATCTGATTGCCGATCGTATACATTGGCGAGAACGCGGTCATCGGCTCCTGGAAGATCATCGCGATCTTGCGTCCGCGGATCGAGCGGATGCGCTTGCCCTTCGGATCGAGCGCCAGCAGGTCCAGATTGGAGTCGGATTCATCGTCGTACACGACTTTCCCCGTCGTCTCGCATTCCTTCGGATTGATGCCGATAATCGCGCGGCTCGTCAAGCTTTTGCCGCAGCCGGATTCCCCGACGAGCCCCAGCGTCTGGCCCCGCTTGATCGCGAAATCCACGCCGTCCACCGCGTGCATGACCCCGTTGTCCATCTGGATGCGGATTTTCAGATCCTGCACGGACAGCAGCGGTTGGCCGTCCTTGTCCGTCTGCGCGGCTTGCGCCGCTTGCGTTTGCGTCGTCATGCTATCCCCTCGCTTGCCCCGGAATCGGTTATTTTTTGTACGGGTCGGCGGCATCCCTCAGTCCGTCGCCCAGGAAGTTGTACGCCAGCACCGTAAGAATGACGAAGCCCAGCGGAATGAGCTTCCACGGATACAAAGCGACGTTCTCGATCTTCTGCGCCTCCTGCAGCAGCACGCCCCAGCTCGTCGCGGGCGAGCGTATGCCAAGCCCGAGGAAGCTCATTGCCGTCTCCCCGAGAATCATGTTCGGAATCGCGAGCGTCGTGGCCACGACCAAGTAGCTGAGAAAGCCCGGCAGCAGATGCTTGACGATAATCTTCGTGTTGCCTACCCCGGCGATCTTCGCGGCGACGACGTAATCTTCGTTCTTGAGCGAGATAAATTTCCCGCGCACGACACGGGCCAGATCGGTCCAGCCGATAAAAGCGAAAATAATGACGATATACAAATACATCGTAACGATCGGAATCCGCGGCGGAATGGCGGCGGACAAGGCCATCCAGAGCGGCAGCGTCGGGAACGAGCGGATAATCTCGATAATCCGTTGAATGATCGAATCGATCCAGCCTCCGAAATAGCCGGATATGCCGCCGATAATGAGCCCCAGCACAAAGCTGATGCCGACCCCGACCAGCGGGATGCTGAGCGAGATTTGGCTGCCGAGCACGACTCGGGAAAACAAATCCCGGCCCATGGCGTCCGTACCGAGCAGGAACAGACGGCCCGGCTCTTCGACGCCGAACAGATGCCTCGTCGTCGGGATCAAGCCGAGGAACTTGTACTCCTCGCCTTTGACGAAAAATCGCAGCGAGTACCGCTTCTCCGTGTCGGCGACGAAAATTTTGCGCATCGTCTCCGGATCGCGCGCCGACTTCAGTTCGTAGACGAACGGCTGCAGGTGGAACTTGCCCTCCGAATCGACGAAGCGCAGCGACATCGGCGACGCGTTCACGTATTTGCTGTCGTAGCTCTGCAGGCCGTACGGCGCGATGAACTGGGCGAACAACGCGACGAGGTACAGGAGGCCCAGCGCGTACATGCTGATTCGCGCCAGCTTGTGCCTCTTGAACTTGAGGTAGATCAGACGCCACTGCGAGCTGTATTGAATATCCTTGGCCGCGGGCGGCTTAGCCGTCTCCGTTCTTGTTCTCCTGAATACCGGTATTGTTCTCATCGGCTAGTTACCTCTGAACTCTGTGCGGATTTTTGGATCGAGCCAGGCCAGCAGAATGTCCGAGATCAGCGTTCCCAGAACGGTCAGCAGCGCCATGAACAGCAGCCACGAGCCGGCCAGATACATGTCTTGGCCGAGCAGCGCCTTATACATGACCGGACCCTGGATCGGCAGGTTCAAGACAATCGCGGTAATCGTCGAGCCCGTGAAAATCGAGGACAGCGACCAGCCGAACGTGCTGACGATCGGATTAAGCGCGGCCCGCGTCGGATACTTGAACAGAATTTTCGTCTCGGACAGTCCTTTGGACCTTGCCGTGACGACGTTCGGCTTGTTCAGCTCGTCGAGCATCTGGCCTCTCATGACGCGGATCAGGTCCGCCGTGCTGGCCAGTCCGATGACGATGACCGGAATGACGAGATGCTTGAGCAGGTCCATCAGTTTGTCCATCGACCAGGGCGCGTTAACGTACTCGTTGGAGAACAGGCCGAGCAGAGGATCTCCGAACCACGTGTACGACAAGTACATCAGAATGATCGCCAGCAGGAAGTTGGGCGTCGCCATCCCCAGGAAGCTGATGCCCGAAAAAAAATAATCCCCGGCGGAATACTGCTTAACCGCGGTGTAGATGCCGATCGGAATCGCCACCAGGTATTGGAACGCCATCGTGACCAGCGAGACGACCAGGGTAAGCCCCATATACTGCTTCACGACGTCCAGCACCGGCTTGTTATAGTTGAAGGAGAAGCCGAAGTCGCCGTGCAGCACGATTTTCTTGATCCAGATCGCGTATTGCTCGTAGACCGGCCGGTCCAGCCCCAGGTTCGCCCTCATCTGATCCATGTCCTCCTGGGTCATCACCTCGCCCGCGGCGGTCATCTGCGCCGAATAGCTGGACACGTAGTCGCCGGGAGGAAGCTGGATGATATTGAAGACGATGAAGGAGATGAACACGACGACAGGGATCGCCATCAGAATTCGTTTAATGGAATATTGCAGCATCCGTACCCCATCCTCTCCCTTGCTGCTTGGAACCGCGGGAATACGGCAGCGGGGAACTCGCGTTCCCCGCCGCCGCTTGCGATGTCGACAAGCTCTTCGTTATTTGATGAAGAACTGGGCCGGATGAGCGTGTCCCAGCGTCCGGTATTCGTCCACCCAGACGAGGTCGCCCGGGATGTTGTGCATGGTGTTCGCGGCTACCAGCAGCGTTGGAGTCGGGCCGGAGTAACCGATCACCCATTGATTTTTCATATGAATCTTGTAAATTTCGTTGGCGAGCTCGTTGATCTCGTCGATGCTCTTGCTGGCCTTGATTTTGTTCCAGATGTTCAGAATCTCGGCCACGTCGCCTTCCGGCTTCACGCCTTCCGTGCCGCCCGACTGCGAATACAGGCCGTAATGGCCGAACCATGGCGTAATGATGCGCAGAGGCACGAGCGTATCCGGACGAAGCGCCACGCTGGCGACGGAAATGTTCTCCGTATGGATCGGAACCTCGTTCGCGTATTTCAGATCGAAGAGCGCGCCATTGTCCACGAGCTTGATGTTCGTTTTCAGACCGAGGTCCTCAAAATATTTCTTGAGCAGCTCGAGGAACGCGTTTTTGTTCGGATCGGATTCGTAGACGGTCAGCGTCAGGTCGGAGCCGTCCTCGAACATGCGGAAGTTGTTTTTGTCCCGCTTCGTCAGGCCGATCTCGTCCAGCAGCTGGTTGGCGCGATCCGGATCGAATTCGGCCCACTGCTGCGCCCAGCCTTCCTGGTAGCCGACGACGCCTTCCGGCACCGAAGCCTGGATCGGGTCGGCCAGACCGTTCGTGACGATGTCGGACACCTCCATGCGGTTGACCCCGATGGAGATCGCTTCGCGGAAACGAATGTCCTGGAACAGCTTGCGCAGGTTCGGGTCCTTCGTCGTCTGGTTCAGCTGAATGCCGTTGCTCGACCACGTCGGCTGCGTCCACGGAATGACGCGGAAGCTGCCCTTCTTCTCGTTCTCCTTCAGCACCGTGAAGTCGCCGGCGTCGAACGTGCCGAAGTTGTACTCGCCCGACAGCGTGCCGAGCAGCTTCTGGCTCGGGTCCTGGATTTTGTTCTCGACGATGCGGTCCATGTACGGAAGCTGCTGCCCGGCTTCGTCCGTTTTCCAATAATACGGGTTGCGCTCCATAATGAACTGGTCGCTGTTCGCGTCCGTCTTGGCGACCCACGGCCGCAGCGTCGGAATTTGCGGATAGAGCCAGTAGTAGTAGCCGGTTTCGACGAGGAATTGCTTCGGATCCTCGTAGCCCCATTGCTTCGTAATTTCAAGCGTCTTGTCGTCGCCCACGAATTCCGGCAGAATCGTCTTTTGGAAGTGAGCCGGAGCGAAAAACCATTTGTTGTCGATCGCGACGCGTTCCAGGAACTGCACGCTCGGATACTTGTGCGTCACGGTAAACGTATAATCGTCGACCTTCTTCACCTCGGCCAGCGCCTTCTCGCCGCTGACCGGATCCACGGAGTAATACGCGTCGTAGATCTTCTTGCCGAACGTTTCCTTCGTCAGCATGTGCTCCCAGTAGAACAGCACGTCGTCGGCCGTGAACGGCTCGCCATCCGACCATCTCATCCCTTCGCGCAGATGGATCGTGAACACGGTGGAATCGTCGTTGACCTCGAAGCCCTTGGCCACGTTCGGCTCGACTTTGTTCCCTTCCTTGTTGAAGCGGAAGAGCGCCTCCTCCGTAATCATCCCGACGCCCCACTTGTCGCCCGGGCCGGTCCACGCCATATTCCAATCGCCGCCGTACTGCCCGACTTCCTCGACGACCGGCTCGATCATGATGTCGGCCGTAACCGGCATGCGCTCTTCGACCGGAGGCAGCTTGCCGCCCGCCACGAGATCCGCCAGCATCGGCGCCTCCTTCAAGCCGTCCGTGCCTTCGACGAGTACGGGAGTCGGATTCGTCTCCGCCGTCTCCACCGCTTTCTTCGTTTCGCTCGGCTGAGCCGAATTGTTGCTCGTGCAGCCCGCCGCCAGAACGACCGTGCTTAAGAGCAGAACCAATAAAGAACGACTTCTTTTCAAGGTAACCCCTCCATGAATGAATTCGGCAGTTCAGTTCCTTGCATAACGGCCGCGTCGGCCGCCAAGGCCACCCCCTCGGGTATTAAACCGGTTTAATTCATGTTCGCGCGTTCGCGCTCGGGTTCGTGCCCGACCTTAATAGCCTAATCTTTCTTTGTTAAACCGGTTTAATAGTTGTGTAAAAAACAATCAAATCGCCGCGCTTTTGTTTCACTTCGCTGTCTTCGTCTTTTGAAGTTTTTTGTAAGCGCTTAATGTAAGCGTTTGATTAGTATCATACATGGGGCGTCCTTGGAATGCAAGACCATTTTTGGCGAAAAAAAACGCTATTTTTCGCGGGTTTTCAGACTGAATTCCGCCATGGAGAAATAAACCTCCGTCCGTTGTTCGGAAGCTCTTGACGGTGCTGCGGGAGGTGAAATCCGGGTGCCCGGGGGCCGTGCTCGCGAAGCGCTTTACCTCTCCGCGAGCACGGCGGCCCGCAGGCCGAAAGTCGACGTTAGCCGCTTGCGAGCTTGCCCGTCGACTCCCTGACGATAAGGCTTGGCGGCATGACGATCCGCTGACGGATGGAAGCGTCGGGCGCGCCGTTCTCCTGCCCGTCGACGAGCAGGCCGAACGCCAGCTTGACCATCTGGTCCATCGGCTGGGCGATCGTCGTCAGCGCGGGATTCGTGACCGTCGACAGAATCGTGTCGTCGAAGCCGATGATCGACAGCTGTTCCGGCACCTTCACTCCCGCTTCCTTGGCCGCCTGCAACGCCCCGATCGCGAGCAGGTCGTTGCAGCAGAAGATCGCCGACGGGCGCTCCTCCCGCGCGAGCAAGGCGGCGGCCGCCTTCTTGCCGGCCTTGATGCTGGAATCGCAGGAGACGATACTGTCGCTGCCCAGCTCTGTGCCCGCCTCGAACAACGCGAAGCGAAAGCCCCTCACCCGTTCGACGCTGCTGCTCACCTCAAGCTTCTCCGCCAGAATCGCCATCCGGGAATGACCGAGCGCCAGCAGATGCTCGGCGGCCAGCCCGCCGCCCTTGAAGTCATCGGTCAGGACGCTGTGGGCGGACACGCCCGCCGCTTCCCGGGCGATCATCACGATCGGAATCGACTTCTGCGCCAGCTGCGTCAGCGTCTCTCCGTTTTCCGTCCCGGTTCCGATCAGAATGCCGTCCACGCTTTTCTGCTCGAGCAGGCGCAAATATTTGTCCACGCGCTCGTCCTTGTTGTCGGTGCTGCACACAATCACGCTGTATCCGGCCGAATGCGCCAAATCCTCGACGGAACGGGCGATCTCGGAGAAAAAGGGGTTGGAGACGTCGGGAATCAGCAGCCCGAGCGTGTACGTTTTTTTGCCCATCAGGGCCGAGGCGATCACGCTGGGCTGATACTGCAGCCGCTCCATCACCTTGAAAATTTCGTCGCGCTTCTTCTTGCTGACGTTTCCTTTGCCGTTGATCGCGTTGGAGACGGTCGCGATGGACACGCCGGCCTCCTTGGCGACGTCATAGATCGTAGTCGCTTTCATAGTCAACCTCGTTTATGGAAATTTCGATCAGGGTTGACGAAAACGCCCCCTTCCCGGTCATTATCCGACGATTTCCCGCTTATTGCAAGCCTGGCGGCCTACTTGCAGTCTCCAGGAGATAGATGCTTCTTCTTTTTCCTCGATCCTCTTGTACGCCTTACTTACGGGGCTGAGCCAGCCAGGCGTGATCCGGATCGTTGTAGAACTTCCACGTGCGAACGGGGCCGGCCATGACGTTCAGATAGTAGACGTCGTAGCCGGGAGGCGCGGAGACGGGGTGGTAGCCTTTAGGCACCAGCACCGCTTCCCCGTTCTTCACCGCCAGCGTCTCGTCGAGCGACCGGTCGTCCGTGTACACCCTCTGGACCGCGAAGCCTTGCTCCGGCTGGACCCGATAATAGTAGGTTTCCTCCAGGAGCGATTCCTCCGGCAGCGCGTCGCGGTCGTGCTTGTGCGGAGGGAAGCTGGACCAGTGCCCCTGCGGCGTGAATACTTCCACGACAAGCAGGCTGTCGGCCGGCTGCCCCTCGGGCAAAATATTGTGAATAAACCGCTGTGTCGCGCCCTCGCCCCGCACCTCTGCGCCGATCTCCTCGGGCGTAATGAGGCGGGCGGCGTGATTGCCCCGCCCCGGAGCCAGGCAGACCGCCAGCTCCAGATCGGTGATCGCCTCCACCTCGTAACGGTCGTCGTTCGGGACATAGACCGCATAGGGAGGGATTTGCTCGAACACGCTCATGCGCTGACCGACGTCCCGCCAGCTCTGCGCGGAAGTCGCCACATGCGCTTTGCCTTCCACCAGCACAAGGCAGACTTCGCTGTCCCCGGTAGGCCGGGCCAGCTTCTCTCCCGCCCGCAGCCGGTGCGTCTCGAACCCCACGTAATCCCAGCCGGCCGATTCCGGCGTAATGGACAGCGCCGGCCGGTCTCCCGCGCTCGGGACGGCCGGGCTAACGATCAGATGACTCATCGCGTCGTCTCCACCTTTCTCCTATTCGATCTCCGACAGCTTCACCGGCCGATTTCTCTGCAGGGACAGCTTCGCGGCCAGCGCGATCTTTTCCGCAGCGGCTCCGTCCCGGCCATCTACCGGCAACTCGTCGCCCCGAACGAGACAATCGACGAACCGTTCGATCTCGTCGCGATACGCCGCTTCGTAGCGCTCCAGGAAGAAATACAGCGGCTTGTCGCTCCAAACCCCCTGCTCCGTGCTGAGCACGGCCGTATTCGGGTGATCGTTCGCCGTCGCCGCGGAACCTTTGGAGCCGAACACCTCGGCTCGTTGGTCGTACCCGTAGGACGCCTTGCGGCTGCAATCGATGACCCCGAAGGCGCCTCCGGCAAAACGCAGCGTCACGATCGCCGTATCCACGTCGCCGTGCTTGCCGAATACCGGATCAATCAGCACGCCGCCTTGGGCGTACACTTCCTCCACCTCAAGGCCGGACAAATAGCGGGCCATGTCGAAATCGTGGATCATCATATCCATGAACATGCCGCCCGAGCTGCCAATGTACTCCTCCGACGGCGGCGCGGGATCGCGGGAGGTGATTTTGACGAGCTGCACGTCCCCGATCGCCCCCGCGTTCACATGCTCGCGAACGCGCCGATAGTTATGATCGAATCTGCGGTTAAAGCCGACCTGCAGCTTCACTCCGGCCAGCTTGACCGCTTCGAGCGCTTCCTCCGTCTGCCGGATGTCCATGCTGATCGGCTTCTCGCAGAAAATATGCTTGCCCTGACCCGCGGCCTGCTTGATCAGCGGTACGTGCGTATCCGTCGAGGAGCAGATGAAGACGGCGTCGATGCTCGGATCGCCGATAATGTCGTCGCTGTTGCGCGTAACGACGGGAATGCCTCGCTGCTTCGCCCATTCGTTCAATTCGTCGCCGGCGAACAGGTCGCCGATCGCCGCGATTTCCGCCTGCGGATGTCTCAGGAGATTGTCGGCATGGATTTTGCCGATTCTGCCCGCTCCGATGATGCCGATTCTGATCTTCTTCATGTTCGTCTGCCATCCTTCTTGTCCGCGTCGCGGCTCGTCTGACCTACCAACGGGCGGTCACCATTTTTTTGCGGGTGTAAAATTCGACTCCGTCCGTGCCGTTGGCGTGGAGATCGCCGTAAAACGATTTCTTCCAGCCGGAGAACGGGAAAAACGCCATCGGCGCCGGAACGCCCAGATTGATGCCGAGCATGCCCGCATCGATCGTCTCGCGGAACTGCCGCACGCTGCTGCCGCTGTCCGTGAACAGGCAAGCGCCGTTGGCGAATTCCGAACGGTTGGCGATCCCGATCGCTTCCTCCAGCGTATCCGCGCGCATCACCGACAGTACCGGAGCGAAAATTTCGTCCTTCCAAATTTTCATCTCGCTGCCGACCTGATCGAAAATCGTCGGTCCGACAAAATAGCCGTCGCCCTGCGCCGCGGCGTCGCCGCGTCCGTCCCGCACGAGCACGCCGCCCTCCGCTTCGCCGGAAGCGATGTAGCCGAGCGTGCGCTCCTTGTGGGAGGCGCGTATGACGGGACCGAGGAACGTGCCTTCCTGCAAGCCGTTGCCGATCTTAAGGGCGTCGGCGGCCGCGGTCAGCCGCTTCACCAATTCGTCGCCGATGCCGCCGACGGCGATGACGACAGCGCAGGCCATGCACCGCTCGCCCGCCGAGCCGAACGCCGCGCTGATGATTTCCTTGACCGTCAGGTCGAGGTTGGCGTCGGGCAGGACGATCGAGTGGTTTTTAGCGCCGGCCAGCGCCTGGACGCGTTTGCCGTGAGCCGTGCCGGTCTTGTAGACGTATTCGGCGACCGGCTGCGAGCCCACGAACGAAATCGCCTGAATGCCCGGATGCGCCAGCAGCCCATTAACGACGTCGCGTCCGCCGTGAACGACGTTCAGCACGCCCGCCGGCAAGCCGGCTTCATGGAACAGCTCTGCCAGCCGGTTGGCCAGCAGCGGGGTGCGCTCCGACGGCTTCAGCACGAACGCGTTGCCGCAGGCGATCGCCAGCGGGAACATCCAGCAAGGGACCATCATCGGAAAATTAAACGGCGTAATCCCGCCGACGACGCCGATCGGATACCGGTACATGCCGGATTCCAGATTCGACGCGATGTCGGGAAGCTGCTTGCCCATCATCAGCGACGGGGCGCCCGCGGCGAATTCGACGCATTCGATGCCGCGCTGCACTTCCCCGTACGCTTCGGCGTAGCTTTTGCCGTTCTCCTGCGTAATGAGCCGTGCCAGCTCCTCCCAATGCGCGACGAGCAGCTGCTGGTACTTGAACAAAATCCGCGCCCGGCGCGGCACCGGCGTCCGGCTCCACGTAGCGAATGCCTGCCTGGCGGCGCTCACCGCCGCGTCGACATCCGTTTCTCCGGACAGCGGAACGCGGGCCAGCACCTCCTCCGTTGCCGGATTGAATACTTCTTCGTAATTCGTGGCACCCGATTCCACCCATTGTCCTGCGATCCAATTTTTAAGCGTTGCGGTCATCGTGTTCCCTCTTTTCCGTTAGTTGCGCGCTCAGCCCGCCGTAATCTCGCCGCGGCCGCAGCGTTCGATATAGTCCGTCACCTGCGCGGCGGTCGGCATCGCGTCCGAGCAGCTGTGGCTCGAAATGACAATGCTGGCCGCGGCGCTGCCGAATTCCATGCTTTTGCCGATCGTCCAGCCCGACATAAGTCCGTGAATGAATCCGGCGGCGTAAGAGTCGCCCGCGCCGAACGTCTTGATGACCTTGGCCGGGAACGACCGCGCCCGATGCTCCTGCCCGTCCACGCTGTACGCGATCGAGCCTTCCTTGCCGTGCTTGATAATGACGATGCCGGCGGCATAGCCGAACCACTTGGAGGCGGTAATCCGGTCGTCATGCCCCGGGTTGGCCTCGAACTTCTCCATGCAGTCGAACTCTTCGCGCGTGCCTACAATAATGTCGCTCTTCTCCGCGACCAGATTGTAGTACGCCGCCGTTTCTTCCTCCGACTGCCACGTGTACGGACGATAATCGAGATCGAAAACAACCTTCGTGCCGTGCCTGCGAGCATAATCGACGGCGAGCAGCACCGCCTCGCGCGACGGGCTGGCCGCCAGCGCCGTCCCCGAGACAAGCAGCGCCTTGCTGTCCGCGATCAGCGACGCGTCGACCTCGGAAGGGCTGAGCTTCAAATCCGCGACGTTATCCCGGTACATCAGGATGCTGCATTCCGTCGGGCTCTTGATCTCCGTAAAAGCAAGCCCGGTCACCGCGCCCGTCGTATCGGTCACGACGTTTCGCGTCTCGATGCCTTCCTTGTCCAGGTAGCCGCGAATGAAACGTCCCATCTGGTCGTCGGCAATTTTGCCGATAAACGCCGTCTTGCGCCCCAAGCGGCTGACGCCGATCGCGATGTTGGCGGGAGAGCCGCCCACGTATTTCGTGAACGTCATCGTCTGCTCCATCGGACGGTTGATCTCATTGGCGTTCAAGTCGATGCACAGCCGGCCGATCGCCGTCAAATCGAACTTCCTGCCTTCGGTAAAAACAACGCTCGTCATCTCATTCGCCCTCCTTCGCCGGAAGCAAAGAGGTCAAGTAGGCAATTGCCCGGGCCGCATACTCGCGCGCCGGGTGCTCCGCCGGGTCCTGCTCGCCCTCGAGCAGCGCCCAGCCGTCATAGCCTCGGGCGACCAGTTCGCCGATAATCGGACGAAAATCGATATTCCCGTCTCCGGGAACGGTGAACACGCCGCGCCGGATGCAGGTGACAAAGTCAACTTTGTCCGCCCTGGCCTGCTCCAGCCTTGATACGCGCACGTCCTTCAAATGAACGTAAGCGATCCGGTCGTAATGCTTGCGCAGCAGCGCCAGCGGGTCCGACCCGCCGTACAGCGCATGGCCGGTATCGTACAGCAGGAACACCGCCTCCGGGTCCGTCTCCGCCATCAGCCGGTCGATCTCCTCCGGCCCCTCGATCGCCGTGCCCCCGTGATGGTGATACGTCAGCTTAAGCCCGTATTCCCGGGCGATGCGTCCGGCGGCGTTCAGCCCTTCGGCGAGCGAAGCCCAGCCGGCATCGTCGAGCGGGATGACCTCGCTCTCATTCGGCGTGCGCCGCGGATCGAAATGCAAGGAGCCTCCGACCTCGCACGTGCTGATCACCCGGCTGCCCATCTCCTGCAGAAACTTCGCATGCTCGCGGAACGCCGCCAGCTCGCTCTCCCGGTAAGCCGGATCGGAGAACAGCACCGATTTCCACTGCGAGACCAGCTGAATGTTCCGCTGCGCCAGTTCCTTTTTCAACAATTCGATATCGGTCGGGAACTTGCGGCCCATCTCGGTCCCGGTCAAGCCGAGCGCCTGAATGTCGTCTAAAATTTGCTCGTAAGTCGTCGCATCGCCGTGCTCTTTTACGTCTTCTCCGACCCAGTTGATCGGATGAATGCCCAAGCGAAAAGGAAATGAAGCCATCCGCCAAACCCTCCTAGTAAGCTCTCGCCCGCGATTTTTGCTTGTTCATTTCCTCGTGCGCATGCACGACCTTCGGGCTTGCGGACACCTCCGGAACGCCGACGTTCCACCAGGATTCGTAGCCGTCCGTATTCGTGCCCGGCAGGACGGAAATTTCGATCAGCGTCGTTCTCGTCTCCTGCTTTGCCTGCCGCAGCGCCTCGCGAAGCTCCTCGGCGGAGCCGGCTTTGTAAGCGGCGGCGCCCAGACTGCGGGCGTGGGCCGCGAAGTCGATCGGCATCGGCGCGCCGGTATAGCGGCCGGTCGACGGCTCGCGATAGCGGAATTCATTGCCGAAGCCGTCGCTGCCGTGGCCCCGCTGCAAATTGTGAATGCACTGGAAGCCGTGGTTGTCGAACAGCAGCACCGTCAGCTTGCGGCCTTCCTGCAGGCTAGTCACCAGCTCGGAATGCAGCATCAGATAGCTGCCGTCGCCGACGAGCGCGTATACGTCGCGGTTGGGCTCGGCCAGCGCGACGCCGAACGCGCCGCTCACCTCGTACCCCATGCACGAAAATCCGTATTCCATATGGTAGCCGCGCGAACTGCCCGGGCGCCACAGGCGCTGCAAATCTCCCGGCAAGCTGCCCGCCGCGCAGACGATGACGGCCTCGCCGCCGATCGTCTCGTTGACGACGCCGAGCGCCCTCGTCTGGGCGAGACCGTCCTCCCGCTCGATCGCGTACAGCCGGTCGATTTCGCCGTTCCACTCGTCCCTGATCCGCGCCAGCTCTCCGTCGGCATATTGGGCCGCGTAGCCCGTTTCCTCCAGCGCCTCGCCGAGCAGCCGGATCGCCAGCTTCGCGTCCCCGATCAGCGCCGCGCCGTCCAGCTTGACGGCGTCCATCCGATTGACGTTCACGTTCAGGAAGCTCGCCTCAGGATTGGCGAAGGCCGACTTGGACGCGGTCGTGAAATCGGAATAACGGGTTCCGATACCGATGATCAGGTCCGCTTCCTTGGCCAGCTTGTTGGCGGCAAGTCCGCCCGTTACGCCGATCCCGCCGACGGACAGCGGATGGCTCCACGGCAGCGAGCCTTTGCCCGCCTGCGTCTCCGCGACCGGGATGCCGAATTTCTCGGCGAACGCGGCCAGCTGCTCCGTCGCGCCGGAATATTGCACGCCCCCGCCGGCGACGATCAGCGGCCGGCGCTTCGAACGAACGAGCTCGGCGGCTTTGGCCAGCGCGCTCGCGGCCGGCTGCTGCCGCTCCAGCTCGTATACGCGCTTCTCGAAGAAAGAGAGCGGGTAATCGTACGCCTCCGTCTGCACGTCCTGGGGCAGTGCGAGCGTCACCGTGCCGGTCTCGGCCGGATCGGTCAGCACCCGCATGGCGTTCAGCGCTGCGGTCATCAACTGCTCGGGACGAACGATCCGGTCCCAGTATTTGCTGACCGGCTTAAAGCAGTCCGTCGCCGAGACCGTATAATCGTGGCTCGCCTCCAATTGCTGCAGCACAGGGTCCGGCTGCCGGGAAGCGAAATTGTCCCCGGGCAGCAAGAGCAGCGGAATACGATTAACCGTCGCCGTCCCCGCCGCGGTCACCATGTTCAATGCGCCCGGCCCGATTGAAGAGGTGCAGGCGTAAATTTTCCTGCGCAGCGACTGCCTCGCGTATGCAGCGGCCGCATGCGCCATTCCCTGCTCGTTCTTGCCCTGCACGTACGTCAGACTGCCCGGGCTGCGTTCCAGCGCCTCGCCGATGCCCGTCACGTTGCCGTGACCGAATATGCCCATAATGCCGGTAACGAACTTCGTCTCTGCTCCGTCCACGGAGACGTACTGCTGATCCAGAAATTTGACGAGCGCCTGGGCCATCGTCAAGCGGATCGTACTCATGGCATTCTCTCCCCATCTGTCGAGTTAAGCGCTTATAATGGCTACGCTTTAATAAATTCGTTTAGTACTGTATAATATTAAGTAAAGCGCTTAATGTAATGATACATAGAAGTGCGAATCAAATCAATCCTGAATTTTGCCTGGAGGTTTCGGAAAATGAGCCAAACCGAGCTTTTCCCGCACTGGGACACGGTGCAGCGCGTCGCGCCGATTTTGTACATGGACCGTCTGGAACCGTTCAAGCCGATTCGCGTCGGCGTCACCGTATTCGAAGCGACCGCCCCTTCCCCGTCGTTCGACCGCACAGTCGGGGTCGATCCGCAGCGCGTCCGCCTCGCCATCGAGTACGCCATTTACTGGGACTACGACATTCAGCACCTGTACGAGCTGGAGCATGTGTGGATTTACGTCGGCCATGACGACCGGATCGTCGGCTGCGAAGGCAGCTTCCACGGCCGATATTTGGTCGGCCTGCTGCGGGACCGCAGCAACGTGACGGAAGACGGACGCGTCAAGCTGTACTCCCAGCCGGGCAAACACGCCATGTCTCCGTTGGAGGAAGTATTCCGCCTGCTGCCGAACGTGGAAACGTGCTGCATGGAAGAGGCGGGCAAGGAAGGGCTGCTCGAGCCCGACATGTTCCGCGGAGAATTCAAGAGAGGCCAGCGCGACGACGAACTGTCCGAACGCCATCTGCGCACCTTTGCCTTCCGCCCAAGCTTCGACTACGTGCCGCACGAATGGACGACGCCCGACATTTTCGTCCCCTGGAGCGCGCTTCGCCGAGAAATTCCGGAGCGTATGAGGGCTCTTTTGGCTTCTCTAGACTCTAATCTCTAGCCCTCGATAGAAAAACAAGGAACGCGGCAGCGCCGGTTCCTTGTTTTTTTCCCCAATCTTATTGACCCGCCAGCCCCAATTGCTCGGTAAGGATCTGCTCCGCTTCCTTGATTCCGATCCGATCGAGCTGGCGCACGTACTCGTCCCACTTGTCGAACGATTCGTTGCCGAGCACGAACTTGGCGCGCATCTCTTTCACATAGGTGCCCAGGTCCTTCATGATCTGCGTGTACCGTTCCGATAAGGCCGGGTCCATCATCGGCTCGCTGTAGCGATTCGCGGGCAGATAGTCGCGCACCTTCTCGATATAGCCCGACATCGGCGTACCCTCCATCGTCGGCCGGATATGCTTCTCCTGATAATAGCCCAGCTCGCCTCCGCCCGGGAACATCGTCCACTTGCCCATCTCGTTCTCGAAGCCGTTCGAGGATTCGAGAATCTCTTTGCGGTACGCCATCGTGCCGTCCGCCTGCTTGTCGTACGTCTCCCCTTCCTTGCCCAAGTACATCAGCGTTGCGCCTTCGTCCGTATAGAAATAGTCCGCCCACCGCATGCTCGCTTCCGGATACTTGTTGTTTTTCGTCATCACGAACGCGATGGTCGACGCCTTAAAGTTCAGAAACGGCCACAGCTGGTCGCCGGAAGGCCCTTTGATCGGCGTAATCGCATCGTAATCCTGCGCATATTCGCCCGCATTGCGCGGCTGGTAGAGCGGGGTGTAGCCGATGCGGCCGTCGGCCAGCTTGCCGAAGTACAGCTTGTCATCCTGCGTGAAAATTTCCGGATCTACGAGACCTTCGTCGTAGAGCTGCTTGAAATAGTGCAGCGCGTCGCGGAATCGGTCGTCGTCGGCCCACAGGTTCACCTTGCCGTCCTCGACGTTCGCCCCGAAGCCGACCCCGCCGACAATGTCCTGATCGAGTCCGAACATGCCCTGAATGCCGATCATCGCCATATCGATCGTATGCGCATTGTACGGAATTTCGTCCGGCTGGCCGTTGCCGTTCGGGTCTCCGCTCTTGAAGGCGCGCAGCACGTCGAGCAGCTCGTCCGAAGTCGTCGGAGCCGACAGCTTCAGCTTGTCCAGCCATTTGACGTTGATCAGCGGATAGCGGCCGACGTTGCGGGCGTCGTAATCGTATACCGTCGGCAGGAAGTAAATATGCCCATCCGGAGATGTGATCGCTTGGCGCACCTCCGGGTTGGCGTCCAGAATCGCTGTGACGTTGGGCGCGTAATCCAAATATTCGTCCAGCGGCAGCAGCTGGCCCTGCGCCGCGAAGCTGGAGATTTGCTGCTTGGAGGCATTCGACTTCAAAATGACATCGGGCATATCGTTCGAGGACATGAGCAGGTTCAGACGCTCTCCGGCCGCCGTAATGGCGGGCGAGTCCCACTGTATGCGAATGTTTGTCTTCGCTTCCATTTCTTTGAACAAGTACATTTCCTCGTAAGGCTTAAGCTGCGGATCCAGCCGGGAAAATACTTTTAACGCAATCGGCTCCTCCACAATCGGGAACCCGGATGAAACCGGGGCTTTGCTTGCGCTGCCCGAAGCGTTCGCCGCTCCCCCTTCTTCGTTCGACTTGCCGCCGCTGCAGCCGGCTAACGCCGCGGCTGCCACCGCAAGCGCAAGCGACGCGTCGCGCGCCCTTTTCCATGTACTCATCTTGCATGACCTCCTTCAATTTATCATATCAGGAACGAAATCGTTCCGGATATCCCCGTCTTCCATTCGCCCGCAGTCCGCCGGACCTCTCGGCTTATTCGGCCTAGCCCTTGACGGCGCCGATCATCACGCCCTGGACGAAAAACCGCTGCACGAACGGGTACAGCACGAACACCGGCAGACTCGCCGCGATAATGACCGCGTATTTGATCGTCTCGGACTGCAGCAGCCGCTCCGTCGCGCCGGCGTCGGCGGACATCATGCCGGCCGTCTGCGATTGGATCAAAATTTCGCGCAGCACAAGCTGCAGCGTAAACTTGTCGCGGTCGGACAAGTAAATCATGGCGTTAAAGTACGAATTCCAGTGCTCGACCGTATAAAACAGAAACATCACGGCCAGAATCGGCATCGACAAGGGCAATACGATGCGATAGAGCATGCCGATGTTGGTGCAGCCGTCCACATGGGCCGCCTCGTACAGCTCGCCGGGAATCGTCGATTGAAAAAAGGTGCGCATCACGATCAGGTTGTACGTATTGATCGCCGTCGGCAGGATGAGCGCCCACATCGTGTTGTCGAGCGCCAGCGATTTGACGACGAGATACGTCGGCACGAGCCCGCCGCTGAAGAACATCGTGAACACAAAGATCAGCATGAGCGGGCCGCGTCCCTTCAGATCGCGGCGAGCCAGCGGATAAGCGGCCAGCGTCGTCATGATCAGGTTGACGGTTACGCCGATGACCGTGTACACAATGGAGTTCAGGTAGCCGCGCCAGAGCTGCCCGTGCTCCAGCACCTTCGCATAGGCGTCAAGGCGAAAGCCTTGGGGAAGCAGCGTGATTTTCCCGGCGAGCACCTTCATCGGATCGCTGAACGAAGCGCTGACGGCAAAGAGCAGCGGATAGCTGACGATGACGAGGATGACGGTCAGCAAGCTGTAGTTGATGATGTCGAAGCCCAGATCGGATCTCGATCGAGGCAGATTGGCCGTTGACAAGCGCAGCCCCTCCTTACCACAGACTGTTTTCGCTCATTCTGCGCGCCAAATAATTGGCGAGAATGAGGATGGCAAAATTGCAGACGGAATTGAACAGCCCGACCGCCGCCGCATAGCTGAATTGGCCTTCCAGCAAGCCGCTCCGGTATAAATAAGTCGAAATCACGTCGGAGGCGGACAGGTTGGCGTCGTTTTGCATCAGCAATATTTTCTCGAAGCCGACGTTCAGCAGTTGGCCGACGCGAAGAATGAGCAGCACGATTACCGTAGACATAATGCCGGGAATGGATACGTGAATAATGCGCTTCCATTTGCCCGCGCCGTCGACGATCGCCGCCTCGTACAGCTCCGGGCTAATACCGGCCAGCGCCGCCAAATAAATGATCGCGTTCCAGCCCATGTGCTCCCAGACGTTGCTCATGACGAACAGCGTTTTGAACCAGCTCGACTCCATCATGAAGGCGATCGGCGTCCCGCCGAGCAGCTCGATCAGCCGGTTGACGACGCCGGAGTTGAGCGACGTGAACGAAACCATCATGCCGACCACGACGACGACGGACAGAAAATGGGGCATATAGGTTGCGTTCTGAACGAGCTTGCGGAACCACCGGTGACGAACTTCGTTGATCATGATCGCCAGCAGAATCGGCGTGAAGAAGCCGACGGCCAGCGCGTACAGACTGATGACGACCGTATTGGTCAAAATGGTCGTGAAATTGTAATACGAGAAAAACCTCTCAAAATGGGTAAAGCCGATCCACGGACTCCCGGAAATGCCAAGCGTGGCGTTAAACTGCTTAAAGGCGATTTGCACGCCGTACATCGGGACGTAATGAAACGCGATGTAATAAACCAGCGGCGGCAGCAGCAGCAAATATAATTGATAGTTGCGCGTATACGGCTTCCATCGGCTGCCCTGCGCCCCGATCCGCCGGGACTTGCTCGCGCCGGTTAACGGAACGTTCATTCGCAGACTCCTTTCGGTGAGGGATTCGTTCGGTGAGTCCGACTATACGCCAGGCTCCCGGGCAGTGTATAGAAGCGGTTCTTGACGGAGTGTGCGATTTAGGTGATAACGCTTACAAACAACGATATGCCATTGCCTTCGCGCTGTGCCGTTAAGGTGGTCTATCCCCTTGAGGCCGCATAATAAAAGGGACGGCAGCCGGCGCATCGTCGACTGTCGTCCCTTAATCGTACTACTGCGGCTTGCCGTCCATGTCCGCCCGCCTCGTCTGCTCCGTCTGCTCCGCCTCTGCATAAAGCTTGCGGTATTGTCCCGGAGTGACGCCCTCGATCGCCTTGAACTTGCGGACGAAGCTGGACAGATCCGCGTAGCCGGAGCTCTCGACGATTTCCTTGATCGGCTTGTCCGACTCCACCAGCTGGCGCTTGATTTCGGTCATGCGCAGGTTCGTCACGTATTCGCTGAATGTCGTCCCGATCTGCTCCTTAAAAAATTTGCTCAAGTACGACGGAGTGACGCGCACCTGATCGGCTACCCCTTCTAGGGAAAACATCGGGTCCATGCTTCGCTCGTGCACGATTTTCAGCATTTTGCCCAGCAGCTCCGAGTTGCGGCTCGCCTTGAGCCCGTCGACGTAGCCGCACACCTTCACCGTCAAATCCGCAAGCCGAGTCTTGAGCTGATCGATCGTAGCGAAGCTCATCAGACTGTTGATCTGCTCGGCGAACGCCGTGCGATGAATTTCCTGCGCCGTCTTGGCCGTGCTGTTGATAATATCGAAGCAAATATAGCGGAGCATCAGCAGGGAGGTTGCCTGGGAAGCGATCCGTCCGACGATGGCCTCCGCATTTTCAAGCGCCAGCGTCTGGTTCCCCTGCTTCAGGCTTTGCGTAAACAAAATCTGCTCGTCGACCGGATACCAGAACTCCTTCGTCTCCCCTTCTACGATTTCTTCGAAGCGGCACAGCCGCAGCTCCTTTTTGAGCCGGACATACGCCAGAGCGGCCGACGCCTCCGCATAGGAGCGATGAAGGCGGTCAATCGTTGCGCACGGCTCGCCTATGCCGACATAAGGCTCCGTCTCGGCCGCTTTCCGCGCCGTCTCGCGGATGGTTTCGCCGATACGCAGCAGCTTTTCCCTGCCGTCGGCAGGGTCTCCCTCCTCCTCTTCCACGATGACGGCCAGCGCGTCCTCATCCGGCGCCTCCACAACGTACAGCTTATATCCGGGGACCGCAAGCGGTTTCAACGCAGAGTAGATGCGTCCCAGTCGGCTCCATCCGTCCGCCTGCGGCTCAATGGCGACAGCCAGCACCCGGTAGGCATGGCCGACGAACTGCAGCTCGGCCGCTCGCGTCAGCTCCTCGTGCTCCGTTTCGTCGCGCACTTTGCCTGACAGCAGCCGGACAAACAGCTGCTCCCGCAGCCAGTCCCGCTGCGACAGCACCTTCTCGCGCAGCGCGCGATAGCTCTCAAGCGCGCTGTAGGCCGTATGGCCGATCAGCTCAAGCTCGTTCTCCCGTCCCGTGCGGTTGTCCGGCGGCGCGGGCGGTTCGATGCTCTCGCTTTGCAGCAGCCGAATCCACTTCTTGAAGGGCCGGTAATGGTTCGAGGCGAAGAACACCGCCGTCCCCGCTCCCAGCAAAGCGACGATGCAAATAATGATCAAAATCAGCGTGCGGGTTTCGCTGACGCGTCCGAGAAATTCGCGGGTCGGAATGATCGTCATAAACTGCCAATCGCTCGTCTCCGAGCGGACGGTAACGACGGAGAAGCTTTCTCCGGCCGAGTTCAGTCGATACACGCTCGGTTCGCCATAATCGGCGGACAGCGCCTCTTCCCGCACGGAGATCGTCTTGTCGCCGCGCCGCATGCCCGCCAGCATTCGACCTTCCTCGTCCAGCATGTACGCTTCTCCGTGAAAATCGCCAAGCACGTCTCCCATGAGGCCGTACAGCATTTTCTGCTCAATCGTGAAAATGACCGCCCCATACGTTTTCTGCGGACTCGTCGATAAAGGATACATGTAGCCAAGCACGCGAGGCGGCTCCAAGGCGTCGGACTGACTGTCGATGAGCACCTTGACGGTAGGGCGGGTCAGCCGATTGACCTCCTCGAAAAAACGCTCGCGGTTCCATTCCTCGTTCGTATAAAAATAAGAATGGAAGGACGAGCGCGAAAATTTGCCGGCCGAG
Source organism: Cohnella cellulosilytica (assembly GCF_042431195.1). Classification (NCBI taxonomy): domain Bacteria; kingdom Bacillati; phylum Bacillota; class Bacilli; order Caryophanales; family Paenibacillaceae; genus Cohnella; species Cohnella cellulosilytica. The sequence goes on along the minus strand of NZ_JBHMDN010000055.1, from coordinate 176,727 downwards.
GAATAGATCGAGTCGTCGCCCTGGAACGTCAGGAAGAGATGGTCGATCAGCATGCTGTTCGCCTTGTATTTGCGCAGTTCCTCGACCGCTTCGATCGCTTCGTATTCGCCCTTGCCGAGATAGAAGCGGCTGAGCCGATTGTCCTGGCTGATGCGGAACGCGAGATGGCTGAGCTCCTGCATCCGCTGGTCCACGATGTTTTTCACCTGCGTCAGCTTGCCGATGTTGGCGTTCTCCACCTCATGCCTTAAGCTCGCAATCGACTTCTGGTAGAACACCGTGCCCAGAATGAGCAGCGGGACCGCCGTAATGAGCAAATAAGACAGCAAATACCGATAAAACAAGCTTCTCTTAATCTGCATGCGCACCGGACTCCCCCCCCCTTTGCTCCGTCTCGAATGGCCAGCCGCTCCCGCCGGATGAAGAAGCCGCCAGCGGCCATTGCTCGCTGGCGGCAATTCTATTCGGGCTTCGCGCGTTACGCAAGCACCTTCGCCATAAAATGATTCACGATTTCGTTCCTGAGCCGGGCGAGCTCGCCGACATATTCGGGAAGCTTGATCCGGTTATCCGTCTCGCGCGGATCGGCGGCCAGATCGAACAGCTCGTCGTACTCCCTCCCCTGCTTGCGGGTCTGGACGAGCTTGTACGCCCCGTCGCTGACGGCGATGAAGCCTTCCCCTTCCGCGAACGTATAGCGATAGCCGCCATCCTCGAGCGACAGACGCAGATCGCGGCCGTCGCTCTCCCATTCGGCTTGGCCGGCTGCGCTTAAGAAGGTAGGAGCCAGATCGATGAGCTGGACGACCGAACGGGAAACGATCGAATCGCCGGCGAACGGATTCGGATTCGAGTGCGGATTCGCAGCCGGGTAACGGACGAGCAGCGGAACGTTCAGCACGTCCTCGTAGCCGCAGTCGTGCTTGCCCCAGAGATTGTGATTGCCGAGCATCTCGCCGTGGTCGGCGGTAAAGACGACCATCACATTGTCGCCGAGCTTGCGCCGGGCCGTATCGAGAATGCGTCCGACCCAATCGTCGATTTGCGCCATATTGGCGTAGTAGCTGCGGCGCAGATCGTGCCAATACGGCTCCGAGTAATGCTTGGTCGCCCCCTCCGGCGCCGAGTTCGCTCCGTCGATATTGCCGGGGCCGTGGAAGCTGCGGTAGTGAATGCGGCGCGGATCGTCGAACTCTCCATCCAGCGCGGGAAATCGCCGATCCTTGGACATATCGACCCGATCGAAATATTCGGCCGGAGCGTCGAACGGATAATGCGGGCCGCTGAACGATACCCAGGCGAACAGCGGCCGATCGTCGTCGTACGACTCGATATATTCCTCCGCCTTGCGTCCGACCCAACTGTCCGGATGCCATTCGGCCGGTCCGGGGAACGGAAACACCTTCCTTCGTTTGCCTTCGACGTCCCACGTATCGCGGCGATAGGCTTCGAGATAACCGGCCGCGTCCAGCTCCTTCGCGTAATCGTCGTAGAACCAGACCGACACCTGCTTGTCGTCCTGCAAGTCGAGATGGTCGAGTCCGAGAGACAGGTAATAATCGCGGAACGCCTCGTACGGCAGCGTGCGGTCCGCGCGGGTCTCGCCGTAAGGAACCGGACTGAAGTGGCATTTGCCGAACAGGCTCGTTCGGTAGCCGGATTCGCGCAGCCCCTGCAGCAGATTGGGCACGCCGGTTGAAAGCTCGCATTTGCGGAAGTTGCTGTACGCTCCGCTGCGGTGCGGATACCGTCCGGTCAGCATGGCGCATCGCGACGGCAGGCACCAAGGGCTGTTCGTGTAAGCCCGGTCGAAGCGGATGCCCCCGTCCGCGATAGAATCGATATGCGGCGTACTCACCGCCTGTCCGCCGTAGCAGGACAGAGCGTCCTTGCGCAGTTCGTCGGTTGTGATGAAAAGGAGATGCGGCTGGCTGGTTTTGTTCAATCGGCGTCGTCCTTTCTTCGGTTAGACTGTTTAGTGCCTACCGTAGCACGAAACCGCGCCGAAGGCGATATGCCATTTTCGTTCTGAATGGGCGATAGATGCGATTGGTACCCGGAAACGGGAATATTCTCGCAACACCACCCTCAGCATAACTCCCCCTATCGTCCAACACAAAAACAGGACCAGGACAGCATGCCAAGCATGCCCTGTCCTGGTCCTGTCCCGACCTATCGTCCTTGTCTATCCCATCCGCTCCAAAATAACCGGAACGCGAGGCTCCAACCGCAGCCGAACCGACGACAAGCCTGCCGGATACTCGCCAATCCGCTCCCGGCCCTCGCCGGACATTCGGTAGGCGGCGAACCCGCCGACGCGCCAGTCCTCGGGCAGCGTCCATTCGCGGTCCGATCCGCCTTGGCTGTAGGCGTAGATCCGATCGCCGAGCGGAACGAAGCGCTCCCCGTCCGAGGCGATCGTCACCTGGCCCCAGCGCACGGCAAGCCGTTCCTCCGCCTTGTCGATGTCCACCGTCACGCCGTCGGAGTAGCGAATGTAGATGCGCCGCCCGTCCTCGCGCCATTCCGCCATTTCCCGCTCCAGGTAGAACTGGTAGAGCATCGAGCCCAAGTAAATAATATCGACGACCTGGTCCCACTTCGATTCGAAATCGTTCGCCAGAAACTGCTCCCCGAGAAGCCTCGTCGGCTCGCCGCGGTACAGCACGTCCGAGTCGAACGACGCGCCCTTGCCCCAGGCGATCGCGTTCATGTCGACGCTGCCGCCGCCGACGATTTTGCCGTGGTACAGCAGCGACGGCGAATAGTGCCAATAAGCGCTGAACACGCCGCTGTCCTCGATCGACATGCCGTTCAGCCCTTCCGTCGACACGTCGATCCCCTTGTCGCGGAAATAGGCGAGGATCGGCTGCATCCCGCAGACGAACTCCTCCAGTGGACCGATATAGCTGCCGTCCGCCTCCCAGCTGGCGTTCGTGTTGCGGAATGCGTCGACCTGAACGGTACGCTCGACGGGCACCGCCTTCAGAAAATCGTCGATCCGGCGAAACACCTGCCCGCTCTCGACATCCTTCGTGTGACAAATATGATAAGCCCGCTGCTTGGGTGTATCCAGCCACAGCCGATCCGCTCCGTCCGGGTCGCGGCTCAGAATGGCCGGGTCCCAGTCCGGCGCGTCGACGTACGCGTCATCGAGATTAATATGGTAGCTGACGATGCAGTCGTATTCTTCCTTGGCGCGCCGCACCAGCTCCCGCAGCTCCTCCTCCGCCCGTTCCGGGTTTTCGGCAAGCTTCGGATTGACGCGGTTGAGCGAAGGATAACCCGTATCGTGTCCGTCGAACTGCCAGCCGATCAAATAAGCAATCTGCGGAACGCCGCCCGTCACGTGATGAATTTGCCGGATGATCTCCAGCGTCTCCTTAAACGTCGTCAGCACGCCGCGATCCTTTTCCGCGTTGAACACCTGGTACCAGATCGCCTTCTTGTACAGCGGGTCCGCATCCGGGAACTGCCGGTTCAGCCACAGATGATAGTCGCAATCGTCCGCTATGCCGTCGCCGTTGATGTCCTCCAGAAACACGACCGCAAGCTCCAGCGGCGCCATCGTCCGCTCCCGAACCCGGTATTGATACGTGTTGGGCGCGATGGAGAAACGGCCCCCGCGGCCGGGATAACGTTCATCCTCCGACACGCGGGTTTGCAGCGGAAGCACCGGGTAATTCGTCCGCACGAAGCCGCACAGATTTCCGTCGAACGCGCACGCATGCATCGTCGGCACCTCGGATGGATCGGGAACGGCGTCCCCGATCCGGTCCCGAACCCGCTCCCGATCGTACAAGCCTCTGCCGCCACCCGGGATCAGCCTCCAGCTTTTCTGCCGCACCTCGGTCCGGTCGAACGAGAACGAAGGATCGTCGCACGACAACAGCGGCAGGCGCCTCCAATCGAGCTTCTTCAGCGCCGCCTGCGGATCGTCCTCTACCGTCACCTTGACGGCGAGCGTCTGCTGCTCCAGCCGATATTCGACCGCGATCCGCAGCGCCAGACGCCGCAGTCCCATGCGATAGCTGACCGCCGTTCCGTCCGGGGACGGACGAGCGTCGATGTCCCACTCGTCCCATTCCAGCTCCATCCCGTTAACGGCGAGCCTGCCGTCCGGACCGCTGCCGGCCATCCGCGTTCCCGTCGGCTTGTACACATATTCCCGAACGCCCGGCCAGCCGTACAGCGCGACGGCCAGCCATTCGTTTTCCAGCGTATGCATTCCGTTTCCTCCGCTCCGTTCCTATTGCGAATTGCTTTATTTCGCTTTCAACATCGCGTATTGCCGCGTATATTCCGCTTCCAGCTTGTCGACGCTCAGCCCTTCGGCCTTCTTCAGCATGTCGGCGAACAGCGTTTCGAATTCGTTCTCGGACTGCGCGAATACGAGCTTAGGCATATAATCGGCGCGAAGCGTCTTGATCTTGGCTTCGATAATGCCGAAATCGCTGGCGCTGTCGATCTTGAAGTCGAACTCGGGGAAAAACTTCATTTTCGGCGCCATCATCTGGTCGTACGCGACCTTGGCCTCGTCCGCAGGATTCCAGAACACGGTGTTGGACACCGCCCAGTTCGTCACCAGCATGATCGGCTCGCCGAGTCCGGCCTGCTTCCACGTGCCGCCCCAATCGTTGTTCAGCGCGTCGTTAAAGCCCGTCGTCAGCGTCGGCTTGCCTTGCGGGAAATAGTCGTTCGGGACGGAAGCGTCATAGTAGAAATGCGCGCCGCCGGCCAAATCCTTGAAGTCGCCCGCGCCCGTTCCTTCCACGCCGAACGAGAAATCCGCCTGTCCTTCCTTGGATGCCGCGTACTCCAGCAGCTTGATCGTGCGCTCCGGATTTTTGTTGCTCTTCGGAATGACGAGCGCCATCCAGCCCCGGGGAATCGTCGGATACATATAATCGGCGAACGGAGTCAGCACCTCGAACTGCGTGTCCGGATTGTCCTTCGGAGGCGCGGAGTTCACCGCCGTCGAGTTGTACGCCCAGACGATCGAATCGCCGGCCGCGACCTTTTGTCCCGTCACCTCGTTCGTATTCACGAAGGATTCCTTGGTCAGCAAACCTTTGCCGGCAAGCTGAAAACCGTACTTGATCATTTCCTTCCACTTCGGATCGTGGATCGTGCTCTTCACTTGATCTCCGTCCACATAGTACGGAGCGACGCCGAATTGCGGCGAGAACCAGCCCAGATCGTCGGAATGCTGGCTCTTGTCGCCGAGATACGGAATTTTGTCCGGATGCTTCTCGGCCATCTGCTCCAGCGCGGCCATGAACTTCTCCGGGCTGGACGTGTCCGGGCGGCCGATCTCGTCGTAATAGTCCTTGCGCACGACGAGCTGCGGCAGCCATACCGGCGCCAGGCCCGCGTTTTTCTGCGCCTGCTCCAAATATTTTTCCGTCTGGTAGCCGGAGATGAGCTTGTACGTATGCCCGTCCGCCTCGGTAAAATTCGTCAGCAGCTCCGGACCGTACTGCTCGTCCAGAATCGTCCGCAGGTTGGGCGCGTATTGATCGATCAACTCGTCGATCGCGTACAAGTAATCGCCTTCAACGAGCTGGTCCAGCATTTTGTTGCCGCGGTCGACGACCATCAGGTCCGGCAGGCTGTTGCTGGCGATCATCAGCGAGATGTCCTTGCCGTCGCCGTCGTCCTGAACCGGCTTTTTCACATTAAGGCTCACGCCCGTTTTTTCCGAAATCCGCTTCGCCCCCGGTCCCGTCCAATCGCTGTACCAGGCGCGGTCGGAGTAGAGGTCGAGCGTGATCGGCTCAAGCGATTCCTGCGAGCCGCTGGCGGACGCCGCCGGAGACGAGCCCGAAGCGGGCGGCTGCGAAGAAGCGTTGGTGTTGTTGTCCTTGGCGCCGGAGCATCCGGCAACCAGAGACGCGGCGACGACTCCGGCAAGCAGCAGCGCGGAGCGGCTTTTGAACGTTTTTTTCATCGATAAGTCCTCCCCTTGTGTCGTGTAGCTATTTTATCAGAAGCCCGCAAGCGAGCTAACGATAACGCGGTTAAGCTTTGATGGCCCCGACCATCATGCCCTGCACGAAATACTTCTGGATGAACGGATACACGAGCGTAATCGGCAGCACCGTCACGATCAGCGTCGCATATTTGATCGCCATCAGCGTGGACAGCGGATCCATCCTCATGTTCGGCGGCAGGCTCTGCATGTTCTCGATAATCGCCGTGTCGGACAGCATGCGCACGATAATCGTCGGCAGCGTCCACAGCTGCTGGTTCGAGACGAAGTAAGCGGAGCTGAACCAATCGTTCCAATGGTTGACGGCCACGAACAGGGCGACCGTCGCCAGCACCGGCTTCGACAGCGGCAAAATGATTCTGACGAAAATATAGAAGTCCCCGCTGCCGTCCACCTTCGCGGACTCCTCCAGCTCCTCCGGCAATTGCCGGAAAAAAGCCATAAACAGCAGCGCGTTGAAAATATTGAACAGCGACGGGATAATGTACACCCAGAACGTATTGAGCAGATGGAGCTTTTGCAGCAGCAGGTAGGTTGGAATCAGACCGCCGCTGACGTACATCGTCACCAGTCCGATCATCGAATACGTTTTGCGGAACACCAGCCGCGACTTGGACAAGGCGTACGCGCCCATCGCCGTGAACAGCACGCCGGTCAGCGTGCCGAGCGCCGTCCGCGCGACCGTCAGCAGGAACGAATTAAGCAACTGCTCGTCGCGAAAAATAACGGCGTAATTATCGAACGTAAACTGCCTCGGAAACCAGTACAGCTGGCCCCCGGCCGCGTCGACCGGATCGTTCAGCGAATAAATCAGCAAGTAATACAGCGGATAAAAGGTGGCCAGAAACGCCAGAATGCCGAAAATCGTCACCGTCGCGTTCACGATCCGGTCTTCCCGCGTCAGCTTGATGTAGGAACGCAAGTCCGCTCCCTCCTTTGCCCTTAATGGATTCAGAACAGCCGATTGCCGGACACCCGTCCCGAGAACCAGTTTGCGAACAGCACGAGCAGCAGCGACATAAGCGCCTGGAACGAGCTGACCGCCGTCGCGTAGGAATAGCGGGTAAGCTCCAGCCCCATCTGCAGCGAATAATACTCGATGACATACGACGTATCCTTATTGAACGAATTGCCGAGCAGAATCGAGTGGTCCAGGTTGCCGGTGAACAGCGTGCCGGCTTTCAGGATGAACAGCATCGCGAACAAAGGGATGAGGTTCGGCAGCGTAATGTGCAAAATGCGCTTGATCCGCCCGGCTCCGTCAATCATCGCCGCCTCGTACAGATCCGGCTGGATGCCGGCGATCGCCGCCAGGAAAATAATCGCGCCCCATCCCGTCTCCTTCCAGATGCTGATCAGCGTCGACAGCGGCCGGAACAATCCCGGCTCCGTCCAAAACTCGATCGGATGGCGGATCAGATGCAGCAGTTGCATCGTTTCGTTGACGAGCCCTTTCGGGTCCAGCAAAATGATCCACATCGAGGCGACCATCGCGAAGGCGATAAAATGCGGCAAATAGCTCGTCGTCTGCACAAGCTTCCGGAATCTTCGGAACGGAATCTCGTTGATCAGCAGCGCGAACAACAGCGGCATCGGGAATACGACCAGCAAATACAGCAAGCTCAGCAGCACGGTATTTTTCATCGCTTGGTGGAAGGTCGGATCGCGCAGCATCTCGGCGAAATGGCTTAGCCCGACGAATTCGCTGCCCGTAAAGCCGGACGTAATCTTGAAGTTTTGAAACGCGATGATGTTGCCCGCCAATGGAATGTAAGCGAACACGATCAGGAACGCTATGCAGGGCAGAATCATCAGTTGCAAGGTCCATTGGGATTTCAGTTTTTTCCAGGTTCCGCCGCCCTGCTTGTTCGGCGTTGCCATCGCTTCCTTCATGTCATTCCCCTCCCGTACACCAAGGATACCACCGCCCCGTCCGCCAACCTATGAGACAGCTTTAAGCTTTACTGGTACAAAACCTTTGACTGCCGCATCACCGCCAAGGAAAACTGCGCTCGACCCACCGCGCCTATAAGATTTCCCCGCAAATGGAGTCTCTCAATGTGAATCCTTAATCGTTAGGACAGGCGGACGAGGACGATAACCGAGTTTGTCGTACATTGGGCTCCGGAACGGGGCGAAACGGGGGACGATAATCGAAACTTTCGTACATCGGGCTCTGGAACGGGGCGAAACGGGGGACGATAATCGAAACTTTCGTACATCGGACTCTGGAACGGGGCGAAACGGAGGACGATAATCGAAACTTTCGTACACCGGACTCGGAAATGGGGCGTGATGAGGGATAAGGGAGCTAGTTTGCCATAAAAATAGGGCTGGTCCAAATGACCGATCAGCAGCAAGCGTCGCCCCGGAAACGGGAAATCCCCCCGTCCCATCGTCGATGCGTTGCCCTCTGCGTCATCTGGATCAGCCCACGCCGTTTTTATCCGACAGGGTCCGCCAAACCGTCCAAATCCGTCGCGTCCTTCGGCAGCACGGGATGCTTCAGCACAATCGTCGCGCCCTGGCCCGCCTCGCTCTCGATTTCCAGACCGTACGGATCGCCGAAATAATGCTTTAAGCGCTCGTGCACGTTAATCAAGCCAAGACCGCCCTCCCGCTCCTTGCGGGAAGGGTCCGTCCCCGAGCCAAGCAGCTCCCGCGCGATATCCTCGGGAATGCCCGGCCCGTTGTCCGTGACGCGGAAGACGAGCTTCTCCTCCTCCAGGCCTCCCTGCACGATAATCATGCCCGTCTCGCCTTTGCCGGAGATGCCGTGGCGGATCGCGTTCTCGACAAGCGGCTGCAGCACGAGCCGCATGAGCGGCAGCTCGCGGATCTCCTCCTCGATCATGTACGTGACGCGAATCGGCCGGGAACGGCGCGTTTTTTCGATATCGACGTATGCCTTCAGCAGCTCCAGCTCGCGCTCCACGCTTGTCAGCTCCCGGCCTCCGTTCAGACTGAGGCGGAATAGCGAGCCGAGCGAGCTGACGATTTCGCCGATCTCGCCGACGTTGTGGGCTTCGGCCTTCCAGCGAATCGTATCGAGCGTATTGTACAGAAAATGCGGGTTGATCTGGTAGGCGAGCACCTGGAACTCCAGCTGCTTCTTGCGCTTCTCCGAGTCCTTCGTCTCCTTGAGCAGCCGGTGGATTTCCCCGACCATAGCGGACATTCCGCGGTAGAGCAGGCCTACCTCGTCGCTCCTGTCCGCATACCGCGTATCCGCGAGCATATCGTCCTTGAAGTCGCTGCGCCCCATCGCCTTCATCCTGCGGACGAGCTGCGAGATCGGGCTCGTATAGGTCACCGTCAAATAACCGGCCAAAAACAGAGACAGCAGGAAATAGAAGCCGAGCAGCGCCACCGTCACCTTGTTCAGCACGGCGATCGGGTTGTTCAGATCCTTGTTCGGCACGATGCTGACCAGTCTCAGCTCGTCGCCCATGACCGCGGAGAGGCTGAGCAGCGATTTGCGGCCGGCATGGTCGATCGTCGCGGAAGCGAGGGACGGCTTAAGCTCGTCGCGCAGGCCGGGGTCCACCGCGCCGTAACGACCGTTCGAGCTGTACGCGGGAAAACCGTTCTTGTCGACGAGCAGCAGCTCCTGATTGCGGAATTGGCGCATCGGATAGATGAATTCCTCGAGAATGGAAGGGCGGATTTCCATAACGACAACGCCCAGGGGCGCATAGGTTTTTAGACTGTGCAGCCGCTTGACGTTGCCCAGCGTCGGCTGCACGAACAGGTTCGGGTGATCCTCGGAGTCGAACCGCTTCCAGAACGGCCGGCCGTTCGCCGCGATGTCGACGAACCACGGAGCCTGATCGAGATCGAGCCGGCCGTAAGCCGATCTCATGTAAGTCGGATGCTCCGACGGGTTCAGCGGGAACAGCCGGATGCGGAAAAGCTTGTTCGAATAGTTGAGCGCGTCGACGTAGGAGATGATCTTGTTCGAGTAGGCAATCTCGTCCGCCGGATCGTTCTGGGCGGGGTCGAACAAAGCCTGCAGCTCGTCGGACGCCATGATCTTGTCCTGCTCGTTCATCACGTACCGGAAAAAGTTATCGAGGTTTTTCGCGGTCTGCGCAACCGAATCGAGATGGCTGCCGCGAATCGTTTTCTCCGACTTCGACCAGGCCAAATAGCCGACCAGCGCGAACGGAATAACGATCAGCGCGAAAAAAACGAGCATGAACCGGTAGCGCATCGACAGCGGGTGACGCGTCCGTTCAATCATCTCCGCCCAGCCCCTTTAAATTGCGGTATTCGTTGGGCGTGCAGCCGACCTTCCGTTTGAACAGCTTGGAAAAATACACCGTGTCCCGGTAGCCCACCTCGCCGCTGATTTGATAAATTTTCAAGGAAACGTCCTGCAGCAGCTCTTTGGCTTTCTCGATTCTCAGATGGGTCAAATAATCCAGGAAAGTCATGCCCGCGTTTTTCTTGAACAGCGTGCTCAGCCACTCCGGCGACAGATAGACGTGCTCGGCCACCGTCTGCACGGTGATCGGCTCGCGGAACCGCTCGTCGATGAACTGCTTGGCCTTCTCGAAAATTTGGCTGCGGGAAGCGGATTCTCCCTGCAGCTCGGCATTCGCTTGCAGCAAATAATCCAGCGCGAGCGGCTGCAGCGCTTCCGAGGTGTCCAGCGCTTCGATCCTCTCCCAGACAAGAAGCGGACGCTTTTTCCAATCCTCCCGCTTCCAGCCGGCCCTTCTGGCTTCCTCGAAGACGTCGAGCAGCCATTCGAACACCCGGTGGTGCAGATCGCGCAGCTGCTCGACTCCCCACTCGCGCACCATGACGGGAAACAGCGACATCGCCTCGCGCACATCCTGCTCGTCGCCGTGCTTTAACAGCTCCGCGAGCGCCCGCGGCTCCGTTAACACGTCGACGTCGCGAAACGTCTGCGGCGCCTCCTGGTCCGCGTCCTCGTCCGTCTCCCCGTAAATTTTGGTCTGCGTCAGCCTGCGGCACGCTTCCTCGTACAGCTCCGGCAGCGCCGCCATGTCGCCCTCATCGGAAATGACGGCCGTCGCGCTCGCCTTCACATACTGCTTCAGACGGGCAATCAGCAGCGTTTTAAACTCGCGAAGCCGCCGAAGCAGCTCGGAATTCCTTGCGCTCTCCGCGGAGAAAATAACGATCCATCTGCCTTCGGGTCTCGAACGCAGCCAAACGTAATCTCCGGCGATGTCCGCCTGCTCCGGCAGCGAATGCTCAAGCACGTTGCCGATCGCGAAGCGCACCCGTTCGCGCTCCTTCTCTGTGTAGCCCATCTGCGCGAACGCCTTGAGGTTGTCCGCCTCCAGCACCAGCATGACCAGCCTGCGGTCCGCAAGCCACTCGATGCCGTATTGCGTTAGCTGCCGGCGAACCTGCTCCTCCGACGCCGGGCCCGGCGCGCGCTCGAGCAAATCCTGCAGCAGCTCTTCCCGCAGCTTCGGAATGGCGCCTTCCACCAGATAGAGGCTCATTTTTCGCCTTTCCTCCCGCTCCAGCAGCGCCAGCGCCTTCACGACGACCTGCTTTAATTCCGCGACGTCCACCGGCTTCAGCAGAAAATCGACGACGCCATAGTTCATCGCCTGCCGCGCATATTGGAAATCGTCGTACCCGCTCAAAATGACGACTTTCCCCGAGAAGCCGGCCTCGTCCTGCAGCCTGCGGATCAGCTCGAGGCCGCTCATCCTCTCCATACGAATGTCGGTGACGACCACGCGAACGTCCGGCGACAAGCGGACCGCCTCCAGCGCTTCCTCCCCGTCTTCGGCTCCGATCGCTTCCTCAAACCCCAGCTCCTGCCATAACGCCAAGCCGAGCAGCCCGCTGCGGATTTGCGGCTCGTCCTCGACAATCAACACTTTGCGCATTTTCTCTCCCCCTTTCTCCGTTCATGCCGCATCCTTCCTATATCGCCCCATCTTCCGCCTCTGCCGCTTCCTTTATCCTGGCCCATCTTCCTCCGACCTCGCCGGTCCTCCCCCGTCCGGCCCATACCGCCAATGCCGGAAAGAGAGGGGGCTGCGCCACCTCTCCTCCAAGTGTTCCTTATTGCGGCCCGAATCAACCGATTACAGCAGATTCGACTTCAGCCGCAGCTTGAACCGGAACTTCGCGTCTTCCCCGTACCACATCGGGAAGTTCGTTCCCCAAATATTGTTGTGCAGATTAAAATGCCAGCCCCCGTCCAGCGAAGCGAACGATTGATCGAACTGCAGCAGCCTGCCTCCCCCTGGCGCGACCAGAGCCGCGTCCAGCGTTTCGATGGACGCGGAGCCGTCCGCCCCTTCGTAATGAACGCCGCTGCCGACGGCGTGCAGGTTGCGGTTGCCGCCTTTCACGACGCGTAGCGAAGAGACGGGCAGACCCAGCTTGTCCATCGTCCACAGGTTCGGGTTGTCGACGTTCAGTGCACAGCCGAACCAGCTCGCTTCGGGAAGACGGTTCGCGTCCTTGCCGAACCATTGCAGCGAAACGTCGATCTCCTCCGGTCCGAAACCGTACGCGATTTCCAGCTCCCGCGGAGCGCCGTACTCCTCGTAAGCTTCCTCAGGCATGGCCAGGCGCAGCGCATATCGGCCGTCGTCCAGCCGCCGCGCGTCAAGCAGTCTTGGCGCATACAGCCGGTGGCTCGGCAGAGGACGAACGAATTCGAAGCCCGGCTTGCTGAAGTCCGCGTCCGCCCACGGATGCGTAATCGGCAGATTCTGCATGTACGTGCGGAAGTAGCGGGCGTAGTCCTCCGTGCCGAACGTCTCGTACCGGTACGTGCCGAACGGATGCGCCTTGTCGACCCAGCACTTGCCGTTCGCGTCGAGCAGCCCGATCAGCGCGCCGCTTGCATCGAATTCCGCTTGCCAGCCGCCGCCGGGAGCGAAGCTTCCCGCCACCGCGATCAGCTTCGTTTCGCCCGCTTCCGCAGCCTTCGGCGCAAGACCGTCAAGCGCGCCGCCCGCTTCCCCGCGCAGCGGCTCTTCCAGATGCGATACCGCCCGGTCCACGTACTGCCGCTGCTCCGCCCAGGAGCTTTCAATCAGCGAATACGAGCGCCGGCTCTCCTCTGCCGAGAACAACGTGCCGGAATGCTTGTCGAATTCGTCCATTGCGAACGCGCCGATATAGCCGAACTTCGCCGGAATGTCGGCGGGGTCCACTTCGTCCCGCAGACGAGCGGCCTGGAAATCCCGCTTGGCGTAGCTGCGGAAGTCGGGAAGCCATTTCTTCACGTCCAGTCCCCACGTATGCTCGGCGACCATCAGCAGCTCCATGCTCATGCGCCGGTACGCCTCATCCGTGCGTTTCAGCTTCCCTTCCTCCAGCCAACGGGAACGCAGGCGCAGGAGCTCCCGGTAGCGAGCCAGCTTAAGTGGGTCCGTCCCGGCTCCGTGAATCCACGTATCGCCCAGCTCCTCGCGGACGACGGGCAGCTCGCAGTCCGCTTCCAGCAGCTTGCGCGCGAATGCGTCCATCGTCGAGGCGAGCACCTCCGCTCCGGGATAACGCCTGCCGATCTCCTCGAACTGCTCGCGGATTTCCTCGGCCGACGGCGGGCCGCAGTTGTCCCCCGTATGGGCGAAAACAAGCACGTCGCGAAGTCCTTCCAGCTGCAGATCCTCGCCATACGTACCCGCGTAATTGACGAGAATCTCCGAGCCGTCCTCCGCCTGCCAGCGAAACAGCCGCGGCACGTCGGGCCGCTTCGACGCCGGATTGACACCCAGGTGCAAATAACGAATGCCTGCCTTCGCCATGTGCGGGACCATGCCCAGCGTATGACCGGGCACGTCGGTCATTTTGGCCGAAATCGTTTCCTTGCCGTACGCGGCGTCCAGATCGCGGCCGATCGACAGGCCGAACCGGAACAACTCCTCGTCCATCAGTTCCGTATGCGTCGTGAACGGAAGACCGTGCCAGGCGATATGCCCGCGGGCGATCGCGTTCTCCATCCGGCGCCTCTCTTCGTCCGAGGCCGAATCCAGATAATGCCGGATCAGCCACGAGCCGGTCGTCCAGACGAAGCGGGCCGGACCGCCGTCCTCCTCCAACCGCTCCGCAAGCGCGATCGCTTTCGGAATGTATTCCTCCCTGTACTGCTCGGCCACGCGGGCCGCCAGATGGGTAAAGCCGATATCCAGATGCGTCTTGAAAACGACGTGTACTCTCTCGATCGTGGTCATGTTGTCGCGTCTACTCCATCCTTCCGAAGACTTGTCGCCCTACGTTCTGACGGGGCGAATGCGATACGTCCGGCCCGTCTCGGCGGCGAACCGGATTCTTCCCTGCTCCAGGCGCTGAACGGCTACCTCGTCCCCATCCAACGTGACAGTCAGCTCTCCCGCCTTTGCGATCTCGCAAACCCCGTCCTGCAAGGCGCGTACTTCCGCCTCTTCCAGCCGGCCTTCCCGCCAGCGGATGGCGACTTCGAAGCCGCCGCGGGCCCGCAGCCCTTCCGCGCTGCCGTTCGGCCAGGCGCCCGGCAGCGCCGGAAGCAGCTCCAGAGCGTTCTCATGCGATTGCAGAAGCATCTCGACGATTCCGGAGGTCGCGGCGAAGTTGCCGTCGATCTGGAACGGCGGATGAGCGTCGAACAGATTCGGATACAAGCCGCCCCGCGAATAATTCGTCCCCTCACCCGAGAGCCTCATCAAATTCGTCAGCAGCTCGTAGCTCTGATTGCCTTCGCGGAACCGCGCCCACAAGCCGACCTTCCAGCCGAGGCTCCAGCCCGTGCCCTCGTTGCCGCGCAGCTCCAGCGAGCGGCGGGCGGCGGCGAACAGCTCGGGCGTATCCCGCTCCGTCAGCTGCCGGCCCGGATAAACGCCGAACAGATGCGAGACGTGGCGATGATGCGGATCCTCGTCCTCGAAGTCCTCGAACCATTCCTGCAGCCGTCCGCCCCGTCCGATCTGAAGCGGATACAGCTTGGCTCTGGCGGCGCGAAGCTCCTCCGCGAACCGTTCGTCCGTTCCGAGCGCCTCTGCCGCCTCGATGCAGTTCGTGAACAGGTCCCAGATCAGCGACATGTCCATCGTCGACGCCCGGCCGACTCCGGCCAGCTTGCCGTCGTAGCGGAATTTATGCTCCGGCGAGGTCGACGGACAGGTCGACAAGCGGCCGTTCTCGTCCTCCTCGAGAAAATCGAGACAGAACAGCGCCGCTTCCTTCATCGTCGGATACGCGGTGTCGCGCAAATAATCGGCATCTCTTCCGAAAGCGTAATGCTCCCACAGATGCTGCGCCAGCCAAATGCCGCCCATCGGCCACATCGCCCAGGAGGCGTCGCCCGCCCCGCGTCCTCCCGCCGGGGCCGAATGCCCCCACAAGTCGACGTTGTGATGCGCGACCCAGCCGCGGCAGCCGTAATGAAGCTCCGCCGTTCTCCGTCCGGTTTGCGCCACCCTGCCGACCAGGGAAATCAGCGGCTCGTGACATTCGGACAAGTTCGCCGTCTCGACCGGCCAATAGTTCATCTGCGTGTTGATGTTGATCGTATAATTGCTGCTCCACGGCGGACGGGTCAGATCGTTCCATATGCCCTGCAAATTCGTCGCCTGCGTCCCGGGACGGGAGCCGGCAATCGTCAAATAACGCCCGTACTGGAACAGCAGCCCGACAAGATCCGGATCGGACGACCCGTACGCGGCGACCCGTTCGTCGGTCGGCATCCCCTCCGGGGAGACGCGGTCGCCGAGCTTCAGCCTCACTCTGTCGAACAATGCCCGATAGTCGGCGATATGATCGTCCCGAAGCGCGGCGTACGCTTTGCCCAGCGCTTCGTCCAGATGCCGTCCCGCCTCCGCGACCGCATCCGACGTGCCGTTCGCCGTGCTGCCAAAGGTCGTCGCCGCGGCAAATACGAAAGTCGCACTGCGCGCCCCCAGCACGTGCAGGCCGTCTCCGTCCGCGCGCACCGTCCCGCCTTCCGCCGAGACGTGCAGAACGCCCGCGAAACGGATCGCCTCCGACGTCGCCTCTTCCCCGTACACGATCGGATCGGGCGAATCGTAATAGCTCGGCGAGACGTGCTCCGGAGCGATCCCGCGCAGCACAAGCCTCCCGTCTTCCGCCGAGGTCGAGTGGCGCAGCGGACTGTCCAGCCGCGCATGAACTTCCAGCGCTCCTGCCGCGTCGGCCTCCAGCCGGAGAACAAGCACGCGGTGCGGGTGCGAGACGAACAGCTCGCGCTTGTAGGCGACTCCCCCGATCTCATATTCGACCCGGGAGATCGCGTCCTCCAGATCGAGAGACCTCCGGTAGGAATGGCACACATCCCCATGGCCGAACGTCAGCACGAGGTCTCCGAAAGGCAAGTAGGACTGGGAATAGTCGCCCATCATTTCCTTGCTCCTCAGATCGGCCTCCTCGTAACGCCCCTCCCGTACAAGCTTGCGAACCTCGGGCAGCACTCCCAGCGCATGCGCGTTGTTGCCGTCCTTCGACGGCGTGCCCGACCACAGCGTATCCTCGTTCAAGCCGATACGATCCCGTTCGACTCCCCCGAAATGCATCGCTCCGATCCGGCCGTTGCCCAGCGGCAAAGCTTCCGTCCATCTGAAAGCCGGTTTGTCGTATTGCAGCTTCACGTTGTTCTCTCCCCCCTGTCGTTCGTCGTTGCGTTCCAATCCCGCGCCTTTGCGTCACTACTGCGGGAACCCTCTCTCGAACCGGTTGTCCCCGATCTCCGCCTCGCTGCAGGCGACAAGCCGGAAAACCCGCTGCGGGTCCGCGTCGCCTTCCTCCGGCAAACGAACCGTATTGCCCGAGAACTCCAGCGAGCGTACGCTCTTCGCTTCCAGCACCCGCGTCTCCCGCATCCCCTGCATCTCGAACACGTTGTCCGCGATGCGGATTCCGCGGTGCACCGGCGCCGCTTCGTCGACTTTCTCGTTCTCCGGGACGATAGCGATAACGGCTTGATCCGGCCCGCCGCATTCGATAAAACGGTTCCCCCGAACCGTCAAGTCCTCGACCCGCCCCGATTCGTACCAGGACGCCGCATCGTCGGCGACAAGCACGGCGCTCATCCGCATCCGCTCAAACACGTTGTCCGCGATGACGACCGGCCGTCTGGTCGTCGCCAGCACACCCCTTGTCGGGATGCGAGCGAAATAATTGCCCCGGATTTCCGCTTCCGGCGTCCACGTCACGTTCTCGATGACGTCCGTTTCGCCGATGCCCTCCGGCGGCTCGTCCTCCAGCGTCAGCAGCATCTCGCGCGGACCGGTCAGCTCGGCGGCGGCCACACTCCCGCGTCCGAACGTCGTCAATGCGTCCGCGCGGACGAATTCGATCTCGTCGCCCGCCGCGAACGCCGCGAAGCCGTACGTCTGCGGATGCATGAAACGGACGACAAGCTGGCGCTCCGAAGGCTGCCCGACGATGCGCAGATGCGTGCCGTGGACGTTGATCACATCGTCGTGAGCGCCGACGAAGCGGCTGTCCGCGATTTCGATTTTTCCGCCGCAGCCGGACAGATGAACGAAATCCGCGAACGCGGCCACCGTGCGCCCCGTCTCCGTCCGAGGCGACATATCGAGCCTGCGGAAGCTCAGATCGGCGCTGAACTGGCCGACGATGCCGAGCCCATGCGTGAAATGGACGCCAACGTCCCGCCATTTCACGTCCCGGCTGCGATGAATGAATACGCCGACCTGATCGCGAATGCCGTCCCGGACCTGCAGCGTCCAGCCCTCGGCCAGAGCTTCGCCCGGCCCATGGTCGTAGCGAAGCCGAATCGTTCCGGGAGTCAGCTCCTCGGCGCTCGCCGCGCGGGCGACGACGTTGTCGATGCGCCAGGTGACGTTCCGTCCGGGATCGTACGCCTGCATCGGCCCTTCGAGAAAGCTCCAGCCCGGACCGGTCCAGGAAAGCCGGTCCCCGGCGATCGAATAGCGGGAATCCGGGTGAACGGATACGTCCATATAGCCGTCTCCCAGCCGCGCGATCGTCATCTCGGCCACCGTAGGCTGCGCGAAGTCCGTATGCAGGTTCCGTACGACGACTCCCTCGCACTCATCGATCACAAACATCGTCATTTTACCATGAAATAGAAATAACGCGCCTCCCCCATCCAGCGTAAAATCTTTCAGCCCCTTCATGAAAAGGCCGATCGTCTTGACGGGATTCGGGTTTTCCTGCTCGCTTGCCGTGTTTGTAATATAATAGACCGCCCGCGCGGCGGATTCCGCGTAGAAATCGTAGCGTCCCGGTTCGATCGCGAGCCGGACGGGCCGCCGGGCTACGGCAGCCGCGGCCAACGCGCGCCGCATCGCCGGTCCGGCATCCTCGCCCGAATTCGGACGGCCTCCGAAATCCGCGAACGCCAGCAGGAGCTCGCGCTCCGTCTCGTGCGTCATTCGTTCCCCTCCGCTCTGCGGTTATTCGTCTTCCTTGAAAACGGGCTTGATCTGCAGATCGAAGGCGATTTCCCGTTCGTCGAGCCGGTACTTGTCGGCCAACTGCGGTCCGCACGAATTGGAGCCGACGCCGCTCATCCGGTAATCGAGGTGAACGATCGTCTCGGCGCTTTTTCTGAGCAGATGCGCGTGCGTGGCCCTCGTCAGCTCCTCCGCCGAATAGTGGGACGCTCCGAACGAGAACGGAAGAGTGCTTTCGAAGCGAAGTCCCATCCCAAGTTCGTTGGAGACGATCGCCCATTCGGTATCGTTTCTGGCCCCGTTCTCCTGCGGATGAATGTAGGATTCGAACATATCGTCCACCGTCAGCAGATAATGCCCCTTTTTCACACTGCGGCGCTTGTCGACGTAGCTCTCATGCGGGCCGTAGCCGACGTATTCGACCTCTTCGCTGCCCCGCGGCATCGTGAGCTGCAAGCCGAACCTTGGCAAATACGGAAGCCCTTCGCGTACGTTCGCCTGCACGGCAAGCCGGATTTGTCCGGAGCCGTCCACCTTCCATGTCGCTTCCGCGTGCAGCAGCGGACGCCGGATATATCCTCCGAGCGAGAAACGCACGTCGATCTCGACGCTTCCTACGTCGGTCTGCCGCCAGTCGCACGCGTACACCTTCGTCTCCGCGCGGTCGTAGCCTTCTTCGGCCCACTGTTTCTTCACATTCATATCGTTGTCGGTCGGCGCTCTCCAGATGACAAAACGCGTCGGAGCCGCCAACATCTCCACGCCGTGCTTCTTCAAGCTGCGGAATGCGCCTCCGGCCAAATCGAAAACGTAGCGGAACTCCCCGTTCTCCAGCACGAGCTCCGAACCGGCGACACGGGCGCCAAGCGGCGGAACGGCCACAGACGCGGAAGCTGCTTGCCCTTGCCGCGACGCAGCGTCCAGCTCGAATTGCGCAAAGGCCAGCTCGTAGCCCGCTTCCGCCCACGACGTTTCCTCCTTCGTACGCACCGAGAACGTCAGCAGACGGTCGATCCCGGCGTCAGGTCCGAGCTCCGGCTTAACAAGCTGCGTCTGCCGCGGCCCGGCGTCCAACTGCCAGATCGTGCCCTGGCGAACGATCTTCCCGTCCTCCTCCAGCTTCCACTGGACGTACGTCCGCGACAAATCTGTAAAGTCGTACAGATTGCGAACCAGGTAGCCGCCTTCTTCGCTATCGGCTTTGACGATCTGAACGGGCGCGATCACCTGCTTCAGCTCCAGCAAGCCGGTATGCGGCTTCCGGTCCGGCGTCACCAGCCCGTCGATGCAGAAATTGCCGTCGTTCGGCTTATCGCCGAAATCGCCGCCGTAGGCGAAATACGGCACGCCCTCCGGCGTCTCGGTGGAGATGCCGTGATCGGTCCACTCCCACACGCACCCGCCCATCAGCTTCGGATAACGGTAGATGATCTCCCAATAATCGTGCAGATCGCCGGGACCGTTGCCCATCGCATGGCTGTATTCGCACAGGAACATCGGCTTCCGGTTGGCCGGATCCTGCGCGTAAGCTTCGATCTCGGCCGGAGAAGCGTACATCCGGCTTTCCATGTCCAGACTTTCCGTGTCCGCGCTTCCTTTGTAATGCGGCGCCGCGCCTTCGTAATGAACGGGCCGCGAGCGATCGCGGCTTCTCGTCCACTCCTGCATCGCGATATGGTTCGGACCGTAGCCCGACTCGTTGCCCATCGACCAGATGACGATGCTGGCATGGTTTTTGTCCCGTTCGACCATGCGAACTGCCCGATCCACGAACGCGTCCCGCCAAGCCGGATCGTTCGTCAGACGATGGAATTCGCCTTCGAGCGCCTGATCCCCGCTGCCGATGCCGTGGCACTCCAGGTCCGCCTCGTCGATGACGTAAAAGCCGAATTCGTCGCACAGAGCGAGAAACCGCGGATCGTTCGGATAGTGGGAGGTCCGGATCGTATTGACGTTATGCCGCTTCATCAGCTTCAAGTCGCGGATCATATGGTTTACCGGAATCGTCTGGCCCAGCGAAGGATGGGAATCGTGACGGTTGACCCCTTTCAGCTTGACCGCCTGTCCGTTAATGCGGAATACGCCGTCCGCAATGTCCACCTTGCGGAACCCCAGCGGAAAATAAAACGTTTCTTCCCCGGCCTGCAGGTACAACCGATACAGATACGGACGTTCGGCGTTCCATAGCTCCGGCTTTTCGACGGTCAGTTGGATCGTTCCATGGCCCGAAACGCCCGTTTCCGCGGACGCAATCATCGTTCCTTCCGCATCCGTCAGGACGGCGGACAGCCGAATAGCGCCAACCGCATCCACCTCAAGCGAAAGCTCGGCCGAACCGAAATCCTCGGACAGCTCCTGCTTCACGAATACGTCGCGTACATGCGCCTTGTCTCTCGCCAGCAAATAGACGTCCCGGAAAATGCCGGAGTACCGCCAGGTGTCCTGGTCCTCGATATACGTTCCGTCACACCATTTCAGCACCATAACGGCGATCCGGTTTTTTCCGCCCCTTAGGCCGGTCAATTTGAACTCCGCCGGAACGCGGCTGCCCTGACTGTAGCCGACGAAGCTCCCGTTCACCCAGACGTAAAAGCAGGAGTTGACGCCCTCGAATACAACATACTTCTCTTTGTCCGCCCAAGCGTCCGGAAGCTCGAACTCTCTCTCGTACAGCCCCGCCGGATTGCGGTCCGGCACGTACGGGGGATCGCATGGAATCGGATAATTGACATTCGTATAATGAAGCTGATCGTAGCCGTTCACCTGCCAGCAGGAAGGAACGAGCAGTTCATCCCATCCCGACCGATCGGCATTTTCTTCGTAAAAGCTTTCCGGAACCTCCTGAACGCTGTCGTAGTAGCGGAATTTCCAGCTTCCGTTCAGCGTGCCGTAAAAAGGCGAGCGTCCCCGCTTGCCCGCCGTCGCGGCGTCCCGATCGGCGTAAGGAACGTAATGCGCTCTGGCCGGCTCGCGGTTGACTTGAAGAATGGAGGGGTCCTCCCAATATTTTGCCACTGAGATCATTTGAACAATCATCCTCTCGAGGAATTCAATAGCTTGCTCAGTACCATTATAGAGTGTGCTATACTGAGTCAGACAACTTCCGGAAGGGACACATCCTCGTACAAAATGGACATTCTCGAGAGGAGGAGATACGGTTGAAGCTGACGTTGCGTTCCAATCTGTCGTCGGAGGAGCACGTGGTTCCTTTTACCGTTTACACGGTCGGGATGGAGCAGCAAAGCGCAATTAGCCGACTGGAGGGTTTTTCTGCCCACCAGCTGCTGATCACGGCGTCGGGCAAAGGACGGGTGCATCTGCTCGGTCAGAACAAATGGGACATCATCGAAGAGAACACGGTACTGTACATTCCCGGCGGATTTCCGAACGAATACGTGCCCGTCGCCGACGGAGATTGGCTGGTCGCCTTCGTATCGTTCCACGGCTCGGCGATCGCCCGGGCTTCGTGGGGACTCGGCGACGCTCCCTCCGTCATTCCCGTCCGCTCCGCGGCCCGTCTGCTCGAATTGGTCGAGCGCATCTGGAACCATTCGGGCGCCGACTACGATACGTGGACGGCCTCGGAGCTGCTATTCTCCCTGCTGACCGAGCTGCGCAAGCAGTCCTCCGGCGACTTGAACCCGGCCGCGCTGCTGCGTCCGGCTCCCGAAACGTCGCGCTCCTCGACCGTGCTCAAGGCGGCGAAATTCCTGCAGGACTACATGCACCGGGACATCAGCATCGCCCATCTCGCGGAGCAAGTCGGCTATTCGCAGAAGCAGCTGACGCGCCTGTTCCTGCAGACGTTCCAGACGACGCCGCTGCAGTATTTGCGCCTCGTCCGGCTGACCGCCGGGCAGCTGCTGCTGGAGACGAACGAGAGCCTGTCCATCGGCCAGATCGCTCGTCACGTCGGCATGGAGCCGACCTACTTCACCCGCGAGTTCCGCCGTGCGTACGGAGTCGTTCCGGGAGAGTACAGACTGATCAAAGCCCAGGAAGCCAGGGAAGCAGCCCGTTCCGGCAACGCTCCCCGCCGTATTTAACGGTTTCTCGTTCAACCTCCCCTCGCGGAGACGACCGTTCCATCCTATTTTCCCAATACATGCTGAATCCGATTTTGGCCAGCGGCGCGCCGAACGATAACGTTAAAAAGCCGCCCGCCCCCTGTTAAGGGAACGAACGGCTTATGCACATTTAGGAGCGGGGCTCCGGCTTGCGAGCGGCGGAGGCACGACGCTTCAGATGGTTCTGATAGGAGGCCTCGAGCAGCCGTTTTATGCCCTGCTCGAACTCTTCGTCGGAAACCGCCTTGTCGATCTTGGCGTCCGGAAAACGAATGTCCTTGACCTCCCAATTGTTCGTCGCCAGGTTAGGCTTGAATCCTTGGGCAAGCAGAAACTTCCGTCTGGCATCCTTATACTCCGGCGCGGCAGGCTCCCGCTTCGCCGGGGCCGCTTCCTCCGGTTCTTCCTCGGCCGGCTTCGGAGCCGGCTTGATGCCGCGCGCCGCTTCCGCCTTCAGCTTCTCGTGCTCGGCCAGCGACATCGGGCGCTCCTGTTTTCTCCCTTTTAACCAATCCAGCTCGTAACGCATTTTCGTATTGATGACGTAGTATTCCTTGCCCTTGATTTTCTCCTTGGGAATTTCGTCGTACAGCTCCTTGCGCTTCTTGAAGCCTTCCACGATGCGCCGGATCTGCTCCTTCTCCGCGTCGATCGGCACGACTTCGTTGCCCGGCATATACACATCGCACATCACTTGTTTAAATAGAAATTCGCTCAGCTCGGTATCGTAATAACTGGTGAACGTGACCGCGATTTCTTGTTTGTTGATCGTAACCTTGTGCTTCAAAGATGGTCCCCCTCGTAATTTCGGCTCTTTCCTCTATTATAGCCAAGGGAAGACGAAAGAGCAGTAGCAAATGTATCATTGGGTCCCGCTCCTGTCAATATTTCCTTCTGCTCCCCCTTTTGCCGCTGTCCCCTTCAGTCAGTTCCCATTCTCTGTCCCCTTCCGTCTCCCGCCTCTTTTGCCGCTATCCCCTTCAGTCAGTTCCCATTCTCTGTCCCCTTCCGTCTTCCGCCTCTTTTGCCGCTATCCCTTTCGGTCAGTCCACATTGTCTCCCCCTCCGTCTTCCGCCTCTTTTGCCGCTATCCCTTTCGGTCAGTTCCCATTCTCTTCCCCGTTCCGTCTCCCGCCTCTTTTGTCGCTATCCCCTCCAGTCAGTTCCCATTCTCTGTCCCCTTCCGTCTCCCGCCACTTTTGCCGCTATCCCCTTAAATCAGTTGAAAAAAAAGAAAATAAACTTCAAAAAAAGCTTTAAATAGGAACAAATGTTTGGTAAAATAAAAGAAATAAGAACATAAGTTCTCTTCTGGCAGAAAGGGGATTTGTATGAGTCTTAAAGAAGCGGCGGAGAAGTTTCAAAAATTTTGTTCCATGTTTAAGGTGGAAGCGGATTGTTTCCCTCTTTTGTTCGAGTTGAAGTGGCCCGACGGTTTTCGTTGTCCGCGCTGCCATCACCCGCATGCTTATCGCATAACCACACGCCGTATTCCGCTCTACGAATGTCGCTCCTGTCATACCCAAACTTCTTTGATCGCAGGCACCGTTATGGAAGGGAGCCGAACGCCGATCCATCGTTGGTTTCAGGCCATTTTTCTGCATGCCCAGCCCCGCTGCGTTAATGCTCGCCAGCTCTCCGAAGCTATCCATGTCACCTACAAAACGGCTTGGCTCATTTGTCACAAACTCCGTCATGCTATGACCTCCAAAGAGTCGAACCGGCTGCTGTCTGGAGTTGTCCGCGTTTCGGATACGATTTACTGCAAACGTTTGACCCCTTCCTTTGACTGGCATACACAGGAACAGCCTTTACTCGTCGGCGCCTCGGAAGCGGATGACGGTACTCTCGGCCCGATCATTATTAAACTTCAATCGAAAATTCCGTTAAAAGACAAGTACGATTGCCCGGATACGGCGCCGTTCATTCGTAATCATGTCAACCCCAACGATGCGAAAAACGCGATCATAACGCGAAGATACGGACCTACTATGAATAAAAAACTGGCCTGGATGGGTTATGACGTGACATGGTGGATCGGCAGAACGTTCCTAGGCATCGGCCCTAAGCACCTGCAGGCTTATCTTGATCAATTTTGCTATTATTACAATCGCAATCGCTCCTCACTTTACATCCAATTACTCACAGATTGTATCCATTCTTCTAGAATTACCTACCCTGAACTCACTAAATCCGCAAGCCGCTTACGATCCACCAGACTGATCCGAGCCTCTCGGCAACCATCTCAGCAATTGGGCTGATCTGATCCTTCCTTCTTCGTGCCTTACAAGCAGCTTTCCTTGCTCTAACAGATCGGAATTTCAACCAAAATCAACTTGTACTACGCAATAGGGGCGAATCGAGGAGAAATTCTAAAAAGTGCTGAGAGGCTCATCAACTGACCCAACGGGATAACCCTTCCAACAATATAAGCTGATCAACTATCTCAGCCAACGGGATACCGACAAAATGGAGAATAAACGATAATACCGATCTCGCAAAAGAAAGAAGGCCAGCCTGACCCTGACGAAAAGGGATAGCCTGTACCGATGGGAAAACCTGAGTAGACGGGATACCGGGAAAAGAGGCGCAAAACGAGGGGGAATGCCGAGAACCGGCACATACTGACGGAAGGGGATAGCCCACACAAAGTGGGAATACCTGAGTAGAGGGGATACCCGGAAAAGCGAGGAAAAAAGCTTCAGTCCGCGGGGAAGCTCCGACGATTTGGGCAGCGCGAAAATCAAGGGGTTTCATAGTTCATACATAGCAGAGGTATAGCAGAAATCCGCGTACCGGCGGAGGCTCGTTGAGGGGGGTTAAGCGAAACTTGATCCGTCCTAAAGAAAACGCTTGTCAAACGAACCGAGTTGTATGTAGAATCAACAAGGAAAATCTCGCTTGACACCAGTCGACAATTTTGGAGGAAAAGACATTATGAGACGAGAAATCGGGGTTCATGAGCGGCCCCCGCTCGGCCAAAGCGTTACGTTAAGCCTGCAGCATCTGTTTGCAATGTTCGGCTCCACGGTGCTGGTTCCGAATCTGCTCGGCGTGGATCCGGCGATCTGTCTGCTGATGAACGGCATCGGAACGCTGCTGTATTTATGGATCTGTCAGGGCAAAATCCCCGCCTATCTTGGCTCCAGCTTCGCCTTCATCTCCCCGGCGGGCGCCGTTATCGGCATGTACGCCTCCGGAGGCGACGGCTATGCGGCTGCGTTGGGCGGATTTATCGCCGCGGGCCTCATATTCACGGTGATCGCCATCGTGATCCAATTCGCCGGAACCGGCTGGATCAACGTCGTGTTCCCGCCCGCGGCCATGGGCGCGATCGTCGCCGTTATCGGCCTCGAGCTCATACCGGTCGCCGCTCGCATGGCCGGCTGGATCGCCCCGGCCGGCGAGACCGAATGGACCATGGACGCGAATACCGTCATTATCTCGGTCGCGACCATGCTGGTGACCATTCTGGGCAATGTGCTGTTCCGCGGCTTCATGCGCATCATCCCGATTCTGATTGGCATCGTCTTCGGCTACGTATTGGCATATTTGATGGGCGCGATCCAATTTGGATTCCTGAACGAGGCGAGCTGGCTTGATTCTCCGACGTTCACGACTCCCGTGTTTCGTTGGACGGCCATACTGACCATCGTGCCGGCGGCGCTTGTGGTCGTCGTGGAGCACGTCGGACACTTGATCGTCACCGGCAACATCGTAAACAAGGATTTGTCCAAGGACCCCGGCCTGCACCGCTCGATGCTCGGCAACGGACTCTCGACGATGCTGTCCGGATTTGTGGGAGCGACGCCGAACACCACCTACGGTGAAAATATCGGCGTACTCGCGATGACGCGCGTTTACTCGACGTTCGTTATCGGAGGGGCTGCTGTCATTGCCATCCTGCTTAGCTTCCTCGGCAAATTCTCGTCTCTGGTCGCCCACATTCCGGTAGCGGTCATGGGCGGCATCTCGCTGCTGCTGTTCGGGATCATCGCGGCGTCCGGATTGCGGATGCTCGTCGAATCGAAGGTCGATTACAGCAAGCCGACCAATCTGTTCCTGACCACGATCGTACTCGTCGTCGGCCTCAGCGGGCTTAAGATCAAGTCGGGAGACTTTGAACTGACCGGCATGGCGCTCGCCACTGTCGTCGCTATTGTCTTCAGCCTGCTGTTTAAGGTGTTCGAGTTGACGAAAATGTCCAACGAGAGCGACGAAGCTATCGATACCGCAAAGCATTAATCAAGCGCTGGGCTGAACCGCCGATTGGCAGCCTCGTATTCTCGCAAGCATACAAAACGGACCGCAGAAGGGTTAATCACGCCTTCAGCGGTCTTTTTTCTGCGCCCGGATGTTGTTCCGGATACGCCTTTAGCCTGTTCGGATTAGAAATAGGCAGGCGAATTATGGTAATGTAGGGGTGACAGTATCATCCGATATTCGCCATTATACGAGCTTATTCGCATTCGCGGGGAGGAAATTCAGTGAAACTGGACAATATCACCGTGCTCGATTTCGAGACGAGCGGGCTGGACCCGGCGCGCGACCGCGTCATCGAGATCGCCGCCATTCGCTGCTACGGCGGGGAGATCGTCAGTCAATTCCAGACGCTGGTCCGCTTCGAAGGCACGCTGGCGCCGAAAATTACCGAGATCACGGGCCTTACGTCCGCCGATCTCGTCCACGGGATGGACGAGGAGACTTCCTTTCGCATCCTGAACCGGATTATCGGGGACAGCATTATCGTCGCCCATAACGCGTTGTTCGACCTCGGCTTTCTGCATCACGCGCTGATGCGCTTCGCGAAGCGGTCGTTCAACAACGATTTTCTCGATACGCTGACGATTGCCCGCGACCGGCATACATACCCTCATAACCTGAAAGACATGTGCGATCGCTACGGCATCGTCCTGGAAGGCGCGCACCGGTCGCTCAACGATATTATCGCCTGCTGGAAGCTGCTGGAGAAAATGAACGAGGAGAAAAGCGTGGAGCCGCACCTGAACACGCTCGGCTATATGACGAAATACGGCGTGCCGAAGTGGAGTCCGAAGCAGGCGAACCTGGTTCCGGTCGAGATCAAGTACGCCTGATGGCCCAACGTCCGGGACGGCGCCTCTTGCCTAGAGGAACCGTCCGGGCGAACTGCCGAAATGCTGCTTGAACAGCTTGACGAAATAGCTCTTGTTGTCGTAGCCGAGCGCGATCGCCGTTTCCTCCACCGTTTTGCCCGATCCGCCGCCCAGCAGTTCCTTCGCCTTTTCCATTTTCGAGCGGTTGACGAATTCGATGAAATTTTCTCCTGTCTCCTTCTTGAACAGCCGGCTGAAATAGCTCGGGTTCAGATGAAGATGTTCCGCCGCCTCTTCCAGCGTAATCTTCCTGCCGAGATGCAGCCGCACGTAGTTCTGGGCGTCGACAATCTCGGTTTTTTTGCTTTTTTTGGCGATTCGTTCCGCTTCGCCGACCGCTTCCCGCAAAAAATCCGCCAGCCAGTCCCGCAGCTCGCCGATATGCGTAATCTGCCCGATGTCCTGCTGCACCTTCTCCTTGTCGTAGGCCATGCCGAGCTTCAGCTTGAGCAGCATGTCCAGCGCCAGCTTCCATACGAGCTGCTTAACGTTCGAAGGCTGAAACCGCTTCTCCGCCAGGAAAGCCGCGAATGCGTCCGCCGCCGGCCCGGTATCTCCGGTCGCTTCCAGCAGCAGCCGGTTAAACCGCTCCGCGTATTCGAAATGGTAGAGGAACGGATCTTCCCGATTGAACTCCCCGAGCCGTTCGGCCGCCTTCGCGACGACGGCGCCGTCGGAATAGAACAGACGCTCGCCCGCTTCCGCCAGCTCCGCCAGGCGGCGCTTGACGGCCGCTCCTCCGCATGCCTCCTCGCCGATGACGACGGAGTATTCCAACTTGAGCACCCGGGCGAACGCTTGCCGCAGCCTGTCCGCGACAGCCGCCGCTTCGTCGTAAGGATTGCGTGCCAGATCCTTCCTGAAGGCGTGCAGCAGGAAAAATGATTGCCCGGAGAAACCGAGGAACAGCACATCCCGCTCCTCGCCGAGCAGCTCTTCGGCGGCGTTCTCCACGATGAACTTGACCGCCTCCTCCTGCCGGTAACGGCCGAGCGCATCGCGGTAGCGGTGCGCCCGGAACAACACCGGGAGGAAATGCCCCGGCTCCGCGCTTAGTCCGTACTCCCCGAGCCGGGACAGCACCGTCGAATCGTCCGCGTACGGCGAGGCGAGCAGATCGCGCAGCCACTTCTCCTTGTCCGCCGACTGGCTTCGGTTCGCCTGGCTTTGCAGCCGGTCGACCTCGGTCTTCAGACGGCGATCCTCGTCGAGCCGGGCTTTCACCCGTGCCGCGATGTCCGATATGCCGCCCGGCGTCAGCGTCTCCTTCAGAAGATAATCCTGAACGCCGAGCTGGACGGCCTGCTGTGCGTAATGGAACTCGTCGTGACAGCTCAGTATGACGAAGCGGCTGCCCGCTTCCTCGGACTGCACGAGCCGGATAAAGCTCAATCCGTCCAGTCCCGGCATGCCGATGTCGGTCACGATCAGCTCGGGATACCGTCCTTCCCATGCCCGGATCGCGTCCAGCGCATCGGTATATTCGCCCGCCAGCTCGAAGCCCAGCCGCTGCCACGGGATCAGCTTTTTCAGAAACTCGAGCACCGCTACGTCGTCATCGACCAGGATCGCTTTATACATCGTTGATCTCCTCCCGCGGCTTTAACGGAATTCTCAGCGCCAGCGTCGTTCCGGCTCCGGGAGAGCTGTCCATCTCCATGCCGAACAGATTCCCGTACAGGATGTGCAGCCGCTCCTTGACGTTCTTCAGGCCGATGCCGGACACCGGAGCGCCGCTGCGAATATCGGCCATTTTATGTTCGTCCACACCCGTCCCGTCGTCCCGAATTTCGATGTGCAAATACGGCGGCTGCCGCCACGCGGTAATCCGGATCGTCCCGCGCTTCTGACGCAGCCCGTGAATGTAGGCGTTCTCGACGAGCGGCTGCAGCGTAAAGCGCGGAACGTCGATCAGCAGTGTGTCGGAAGCGAGATTGACCTTCAGCGCGACCTTCTCGTGATGGCGGAAGTTCATGAGCTGCATGTAATGCTCGATCGTCTCGACCTCTTCGTGCAGAGGAATAAACTCGTTGTTGCGGTTGATCGTCATTCTGAGCAGCGTCGACAGCGAGCCGATAATCGCGCCGATCTCCTCCTCGCCCTTGAGAATCACCTGCATGCGCAGGGAATTCAGCGTATTGAACAGAAAATGCGGATTGATCTGCGCCTGCAGCAGCTCCAGCTCGGCCAGCCGCTTGCGGGTCTGCTCCTCCTCGACCCGAACGATCATGTCCTGGATACGGTCGAGCATGCGGTCGAAGGCCAGTCCCAGAAATCCGACCTCGTGGCGGCCGTTCACGCCCGATCGTTCTTCGAGAAACCCCTTCTCCACCTTCGTCGCCGTCCGCGCCAGCTTCATGACCGGCTTCGTCCACTGGTTCAGAAAATAAAGCAGCAGCAGGGAGAACAGCAGGAAAAAGACGAGCTGCACGACGAAAAAACGGTTGAACAAGACGCCGATGTTGCTGATGACGTTCTCATAAGGCGTCAGGCTGCGCAGGCTCCAGCCGGCGAACGGGAGGTCATGCCGGATCGCCAAATATTCCGAGCCGTCCCAGTCGACCAATTCGTAGGGCTTGTCCGGGGACGTCCGCGGCGGAGCGGCCAGCCCGATCTGCCCGGGATCGCTGTGCGAGACGACCGTGCCCGCCGCGTCCACGAGCATCAGCACCGGGTCCCTGCCGTATTTGGCGAAAATTTGCCGGAACTGGTTTTCCGGCTTGCTCAGCACGATATACGCGCTGTCGCGATTGCTGTACAGCTGGAATTTGCGAATGATCGTGACCAGCCTGGGATATTTCTCTTCGTCCGCTCCGACATAGTTCGGCTGCGTGCCGAGCCACTCCGTCACGTTCGCCGGTCCCTTGGCCAGCTCAGCCATCCACGGCTCTTCGTACATAAAGCCGAGATCGTTGTTATACGTGGAATAATTCGTGAAATACAGTCCGTCCGGGAGCAAAATCGTCACATAGGTATGGCCGCCGAAAAAGGTGATGCGATCCAGCTTCTCGGAAATGCGCTTGAACGAGAAAAAGTCCACCCTGCCCGTACCGTCTTGCCTGTACTTGTTCCAGGCGACGCGCAGGTCGGTCACCGTCTCGCTGTCATACTGAATGGAGTTGAACGCGTTCACCATATCCTGCATGATGTTGGACGTGTACAGCTCCGCGACCTCAAGCGCCTGCTCCGCCTTCTCGACCGCTTTCACCTTTAATTCGTTTTTGGCGTACAGCCCGAGCATCACGAGCGTGATGACCGATGGTACAACCAGGCAGAGCAAAGAAGTCAAAATCAGTTTCTGTCTCCACCCCAGCAGCGGATACCGCATGTCCCTTCCTCCTGTGCGCCGCGTTGGAAACGGCAAAGGGGATGCCCGCAGGCATCCTCCTCGTCATTATAAAATTCCGCTTACCGGTTTGCATCGATAATTTTTTGCAGGCTGGCCCGGATCCCGGCTATCGTCGCGTCGATGTCGGTCTGCCCCAGCATATATTTGTCCGCCTCGGCGATGTAGGCGTTCTCCAAATCGCCGGCGTAGGACACCGTCACCGGCGGAATCGGCAGCTTCGTCACGTTCAGCACGTTAATCAACGAGTCCTTGTCGATCATGTCCGGAGACGGCGTGGCGGAGACGATCTGATCGACTTCCTTGGCGATGTCCGAATTCCGCCAGGCCGAGAACTGCTTCGTGAATGCCATCCCTTCCGTGGACAAGTAGCGAAGGAAGCGATAGGATTCCTCCTTATGCTTGGAGCTTGACGACAGGACGAGCGGGTCGGCTCCTCCGAAGGAATAGCTCTCGTCGCCGGGAGCGTTCGTCGGCCACGGCGCGAACGCGGAGACGAACGTGGCCGGAATTTTGTCCGTGCCGCCCGCTTCGGCGACCATCCACGGGCCGGTCGGCATCATCGCCGCCTTCTGTTGGAAAAACTGGTCGCGGTACGGAATTTTCTGCGTAATGACATCCTGGTACGGCGTAGCCGATTTGTCCGTGTACTCCATCTCGTAGCGCAGCTCGAGCGATTTCCTCATGAACGGATTGTCGGCGTTCAGCGTCAGACCGTCATCCTTCATAATGCCTTGATCCTGCGACTCGCTGTACAGGTTCAGCAGGAAGTAGTCCTTCCATTCGTGAAAATGCGCGCCATACACCTTGGCCGGTCCTTCGCCCTGCGTCAGCTTCTTGGCGTAATCGCGGAAGTCGTCCCAGGTCCAGCTTGTCGGTACGGGCAAGTTCGCCTCGTCCAGCTTGTTCTTGTTCAGGAGAATGAACCACGGACCGAATTTCCCCGGCAGCGAGTAGCGCTTGCCGTCGATCTTCTGCTGCTCGGCCTTGTACTCGTCCTCGTAGGCGATGCCTTCGTTCGCCAGATACTCGTCGAGCGGCTCCAGCATGCCGCTGGCGGCGCGCTGCGCGAACGCGGTCGCGGAGCTGAGCGTGAATACGTCGAATGCTTCGCCCGACGCGTACATGACGTCCATCCGCTTCATCGATTCGACGGAATCGTTCTCGACGAGGGGCACGTACTCGACCTTGATGTCGGGATTTTTCTGCTGGAAGTCGTCTATGGCCGGCTGAAACACCGCCGGCTTCTCCCAGCCGAGAAACTTGATCGTGACCGGTTCTCCGACCGGAGCGGAACCGCTTGCGGACGGACTGCCGGACGCATTCGGGGAAGCTCCGGAATTGCTCTCCTGCCCGCCGGAGCAGCCGGCGAGCAAACCGGTCGCCAGCGCCGCGGCGGCGGCGGCCGATAGCCATTTTTTTGTCATGTGTACGCCCTCCCGTATAATGTAAGCACTTAAAATTACATTTTTAACTTTATCATGTAAATAGAGAGCGTCGGAGTCACATTTTTTACCTGTTGCGAAATTTTTTTACCCTTTTACCCCGCCCAGCGAGATCCCCTCGATTACCTGCTTCTGGCCGATGACGAAAATCGCGATCAACGGCAAAATCGCCGATACCGTCCCCGCCATAATGAGCGAATAATAGACGCCGCTCTCGGAAGCGAACTTCTGGATGCCGAGTTGGATCGTCGACAGCGCGTCGCTGCGCAGGAAGATAAGCGGGTTGGCATAGTCGTTCCACGTCCAGATGAACCGCAGAATCGCATAGGTCGCAATCGCCGGACGCACGAGCGGCATCGCGATGCCGACGAACAGGCGGGCGTGTCCGGCTCCGTCCATTCGACCCGCGTCCAGGTAATCCTTGTGGATGCCAAGGAAAAACTGCCGCATCATAAACGTCCCCAACGCGCTGAACGACCCCAGCAGAATGAGTCCCAGATGCGTATCGAACAGGTTCAGCCATCTGAAAATCATAAATTGCGGCACGAGAATGGAGGCGCTCGGAATCATGAAGGTCATCAGCACGACGACGAACAGCGCATTCCGTCCCGCGAAGTCGACATGCGAGAAGCCGTACGCCGCCATGCACGACACGCCGACGGACACGGCGGTCGTCAGTACGGTAACTTTGATCGTATTCCAATAATAAGTGACAAAGGGATATTCGCCAAACCAGACTTCCCGATAATTGTCGTACGCCATCCACTGCTTGGGAAGCCATTCGATCGGATATTTGAACACGTCGATTTCCGGCTTGATCGAAGCGGAGATCATCCAGGCGAACGGCAGCACGAAGGCGATTCCGGCAATGAGCATCAGGACGGTCGCGACCGCTCTGCCAACCGTATTTTTATAGCGCATAAGTCACCTCGATCCGGTCTAGTAGTTGACCCATTTTTTCTGCCCGTACAGCTGCACGAGCGTAATCAGCAGCACGCATCCGAACAGCAGCCAGGCGATGGAGGACGCATAGCCCGTCTTCAGGCTCTCGAACGCCGTCGTATACAAGTAGTAGGTAATGACCGACGTCGAATTGGCCGGCCGCCCTTCGGTCAGCACCTTGATGATGTCGAACGACTTGAACGAGCTGATCAGACCGGTGACGAGCAGGAAAAAGGTCGTCGGCGATACGAGCGGAAACGTAATTCGGCTGAATCTCGTCCACGCGCCCGCGCCGTCGATGTCGGCCGATTCGTACAGGTCCCGCGGAATCGACTGCAGCGCCGCCAGGTAGACGATCAGGCAGAAGCCGATGCCGACCCAGACGAGGATGATCATGACCGATGGCAGCGCGTAATGGATGTCGGCCAGCCATTTCGGCGGGTTGGCAACGCCGATCGCCGTCAGGAAGCTGTTGATCGGCCCGTAGGACGGATGAAACAGCAGCTGGAACACGATCGCCACCGCGACGATGCTCGAGATGTACGGAAGGAAGAAAACGACTTTGAACAGGCTCTTGAAGTAGACGAGCCGATCGACGATGACCGCGATCAGCAGGGAGACGACGATCTGGATCGGAACGGCGAGCAGCAGCGCAAGATTGTTCTTCATCGACAGCAGGAACACGTCGTCGTCCAACAGCTTGGCGTAATTCGCGAAGCCGACGAATTTGATCTTGTCGAGGCCGGAGATAAAGCTCCATTCCGAGAAGCTCAGAATCGCCGACACGATCGTCGGGAAAATCGTAAATACGAGCAAGCCGAGAAACATCGGCCCGACGAATACGTATCCGGCCGCGGTTTCGCGCAGCGCTCTAGCGCTTCGTTTATTGACTTTAGGCGAGTTGGCCATCGCATGCACCCCATCTTCACGGTTTCTGTGCTTATCTTACAGAAGACGGGGCGGGCCGAATAAGCGAGGATTCTGACTGAATTGAAAATATTTTTACTTTGTGCGCGGAGAACGAGGGGGAGAAAAGCGATAGCGGAGCTTGCGGAAGTGCTGCGAAGTAAGACAGGGGATACGGGAATGAAGCGTCGGCGGCAGGCCATCCGGGGCGCTCGAAAGCGCGTTAGCGGCTTTCGGCTCCCGTTGCCGGAGCGGAACCGGGCCAAGGCCCTTTCCCGGCCTTCGGCTCGGCTTTCCTGCAGCCCGAGCGAACGGGTCCGAAGGCCTTTTCTCGGCCTTCGAATCGCCTCTCGTTCCACGTTCCTCGAAGAATCAGGCGTACTCCCGAATCAGCTCCAGGAACGCCTGTCCATACTTCTCGTACTTGGCGGCGCCGACGCCTTTGACGCTGCGCATCTCGCGTTCGGTCTCCGGCATCGCCTCGCACATCTCCCGCAGCGTCGCGTCGTGGAAGATGACGAACGGCGGCAGCCCTTCGCCGTCGGCGATCCGCTTGCGCAGCTGGCGCAGCGCGTTGAACAGCTCGACGTTGGCGACCGGCGCGGACGACCCGCTTCCGCGCGAGCGGCTGCGCGACGTCGGAGGCGTATCCGGCTCCACCTTCTGATAAACGCGCTCTTCGCCGCGCATGACCGCGAGCACCGGCTCCATCAGCTGGACAACGGGATAAGCCGTGTCCGACATGCGCAGGTAACCGTCGGCCACAAGCGCGTGGATCAGCTGCACGAGCGGCTTCTCGGCCATCTGCTTCAGACGGCCGTAGGACCGCAGCCGATCGAAGTTGAACTGTTTGATTTTCGCGTCGTTCGCGCCCCGCAGCACCTTCGCCGTCATCGTCACGCCGAAGCGCTGCTTCATCTCGGAGATGCAGGCGAAAATAAACTTGGCCTCGTCGGTCACGTCCTTGCTCTCGCGCGTATCCGTGCAGTTGCCGCACGTGCCGCAGGCTTGTCCGTTCTCCTCGCCGAAGTAGCGCACGATCGCAAGCTGCAGACAGTCGCCCGTATGCGCATACTGGACCATGTCGTTGAGCAGCCGGTAATCGTTGCGCTTGCGCTCCTCGTCGGCTTCGCTCTGCTCGATGAAAAACTTCTGCGTCACGACGTCCTGCGCCGAGAACAGCAGCACGCATTCCCCGGGATCGCCGTCCCTTCCGGCACGGCCGGCTTCCTGGTAATAGGCTTCGAGATTTTTCGGCATATTGTTATGGATGACGTATCGCACGTTGGACTTGTCGATGCCCATGCCGAAGGCGTTCGTGGCGACGATGATCTGCAGATCGTCCCGCTGGAACGCCTCCTGCGTCTCGGCCCGCTCCTCCTCGCTTAGGCCCGCGTGATATTTTCCGACGGGAACGCCAAGGCCGCGCACGAAAGAATAGACGCTCTCCACCTCGCGGCGCGTGGAAGCGTAGATGATGCCCGCTTGATCCGAATGCTCTCGAATATATCTTTCCACGAAATCTCTTTTGTCCGCGCCCCGGACGACCGACATCGCGAGATTGCTGCGCGCGTAGCCGGTCGTTACCCGCGCCGGATCGCGCAGCTTCAGCCGGTCCACAATATCGTCCTTCACGACGTCCGTCGCCGTCGCCGTGAACGCGGCCATCACCGGGCGCGATTCGATATCCTGCAGTAGCCGGACGATTGTCATATAGCTCGGCCGGAAATCGTGTCCCCACTGCGAGACGCAGTGCGCCTCGTCCACCGCGATCAGCGGCACTTCGAGACGGCGGATCAGCGCGCGGAATTGCTCCGATTCGAGCCGCTCTGGCGCGATATAAAGCAGCTTATAGTGGCCCGCGGCCACATCTCGCATTCTCTCGCTCGTCTCGCGCGCGGAGAGAGAGCTGTTGATATACGTCGCCTCGATGCCCGCCGCGTTCAGCGAGTCCACCTGATCCTTCATCAGCGAGATCAGCGGAGAGACGACGAGGGTTACGCCGTCCATCAACAGAGCCGGTATCTGGTAGCAGATCGACTTGCCCGCTCCCGTCGGCATAATGCCGAGCACGTCGCGGCCGTCCAGAATCGCCTCGATCAGCCTTTCCTGCCCGGCGCGGAATTGGTCGTAGCCGTAATAGGTTTTCAGTGCGTCCAATGCGGCTGGATTCATCGTTCTCCCTCCGTTTCGGGGAGCCATGGAGAAGGCTCGCCCGTCCAATAAACATGCAGCACATGCAAAGCTCTCGTACATACGGTATAGAGCAGCTTGCGGTCCTTCTCCCGGCCGTAGCGCTTCGCGGAAGCGTCCCACACCAGCACGGCGTCGAACTCGATGCCTTTGGCCAGATAGGAAGACAGCACCGACACGCCCTTCGGCAGCTCGGCCGAGCCTCCCGTCACCAGCGTCAGCGGCACGTCGTCCGCCAGCAGCTCTTTGAGCAGCGCCTCGGCGTCGGCCGCTTCGCTCGCCGTCTTCGCGATGACGCCGATCGTCCCGTGGCCGCGCGCCAGCAGCTCGGCAATGTCGGCCGCCGCCCGCTCCCCGAGCGCGCCGGGATCGGCGCAGGAGATCAGCCGCGGCGGCTCGCCGCTGCGATGGAAGGGCGAAATGTTCGCCGCGTCCCCGGGCGCCAGAATGCCTTTCGTAAAGTCGACGATCTGCTCGGTCGAACGATAGCTCGTCGTCAGCCGCAGCACGGACGTCGCCTCGGGAGCCATCAGCCGCGTCCAGCCGCCGAAGCCGCCGCTGTCCTGCGACTGCACGTAGATCGCCTGATTAAAATCGCCGAGCACGGTCATCCGCGCCCGCGGATACCGGCGGCGCAGGAATGCCGCCTGGAACGGGGAGTAATCCTGGGCTTCGTCGACGAAGACGTGCTGAATGTCGCCCTCGACGCGACGGAAACCTTCCAGCGCTTCCGACAAATACATGAGCGGCGTCGCGTCCTCATGGTCGATCCGCTTGCGCCCGATCGTCTCTTCGGCGCGCAGGCTCATCCAGTCCCAGCCCTGCGGCAGAAGGCCGTCAGGGGCGCAGGAAGCGAACGTCGGGCGGCTCTCGAACAGCACCGTGTAAGTCGAGACGGCATCGATGAACCGGTAGGAACGCACCGCCTTGGCGATCGGCGCGATCGCCTCCTCGGCCACCTGCCGCTTCAAGCGCAGACTCATCTGCTCCTCGTCGTCGAACACCTCGTCGTGGAAGCCGCCGCTGCGCCGAACGTCGACGTACGCGCGCTGGATATCCTCCTGATCGACCAGTTCGGCCGCTTCCTCCAGCCATTTCTCGCCCATCTGCGATTCCACCCACGCCTTCAGCCGCTGCAGCAGCCAGCGCTTCGTCGTCGCGGCGCGCGTGGCGAAGCCGTCCGACGCTTCCACGGCATAGAACTGCGCGGCGATCTCCTCGGACGAGGCGATCGTCATATCCCGGAACCGCAGCGTGCGGAACTGGATTCCTTCCCGCTCCAGCCGCTTCAAATAATTTTCCACCGTAATGAAAAAATGCTCCGAGCCCTTGTACTTCACCGCCCGCTCGCGCGCTTCCCCTTCGGCGGTTCCTTCCAATTCGGCCAACGCCTCCGTCTGGGAGAACAGATCCTCGACCTCGAAGCGGCGGCCCAGCCGGGCCTCGATCAGCTCGCGGAACGTCATCTGACGCATATTCGCCTCTCCCAAGTCGGGCAGCACATGAGAAATATATCCTTTGAATACGGGATTCGGGGAAAACAAAATGATCTGGTCCGGCGTCAGCGTCTCCCGGAACCGGTACAGCAAATAGGCGATCCGCTGCAGGGCGGCGGACGTCTTGCCGCTTCCCGCAGCGCCCTGCACGACAAGCAGCTTATGTCTCTCGTCGCGGATAATGCCGTTCTGCTCCTTCTGGATCGTGGCCACGATGCTCTTCATCGCCGTATCCGAGCCCTCGGACAGCACCGCCTGCAGAATCTCGTCGCCGACCGTCTCCGACGTGTCGAACATATGCTTCATCAGGCCGCCGCGAATGACGAACTGGCGCTTCAGCTCGAGCTCGCCCTCGATCTGCCCGTCCGGCACGCGATAGGCGGCCGGCCCCGGCTCGTGATCGTAGAACAGGCTGGATACCGGGGCGCGCCAGTCGTACACGTAGAACGTTTCCCCGTCCTCGCCGATCAGGGACGCGCGGCCGATATAGACGACCTCCGTCCCGCCTCCGCGCTCGGTGAAATCGATGCGCGCGAAATACGGAGAATCGAACTGCTTCGTCAACCGCTCCACCGCCTCGGAGGCGACGCGGTGGCTGCGCTCCCGCTCGGCCAGCACCTCGGCCTGCTGCACGATGCTGGTCCACGTCTCGGCGACCTCGGAAGAATCCGAGAAGTTCATCCGCACGTCCTCCCAGAACTCCTGCCGGATGCCGACGACGTCGCCCCGTCTCTCCCCGAGTACGGCAAGCTCCTTGCGCATCCGCCTTCCGACCTGCTCCAACACGGTCAGCAGCCGCTTCTCTTCCTCTTCCCTGGGGGCAAGGGAACTGTTGTCCATGCTTTTTCCCACTCCCTGCGCGTAAACTTTCGTATTCATTGTTGTAACATGAGAGGGGGGCAAACGCAACCTCTACGCCGTCGAAACGAAAAAACGCCGCGCACCTCCGTCAGGAGAGTGGGCGGCATCCGGGCTATGGAAAATCTATTTCAGCATGGACTGCATCAACTGCGCCAATATTTTGGCCGTCTCCGCGCGCGTGGCGTGATCCTTCGGAGCGAACAGGCTGCCGGCTCCGCTGGCGGAAGGCTTGCCGTTGATCAGCCCCGCCTGCTGCACCGAGCGAAGCGCTCCGGCGGCGAAGCTGGACACCTGCGTCTGGTCCGCAAACGTGATTGCCGCGGTTGTTTTCGGCAGCGCGTAGTTCATATGCTCCGCGTAACGGGCAATCAAGGCGACCAACTGCTCGCGGGTCACGTAGTCCTTGGGCTTGTACAAGCCTTGACCGACTCCGCCCGCGATTCCCGCATCCGCGGCCCATGCGATCGCCTTGGCGTAATAGGCGCCGGATTCCACGTCGATAAAGCCGGAGGAAGACGCGCCGCTAATATCCGCTCCGGCCATTCTCGCGAGAATGACCGCCAGATCGCCTCTCGTCAGCTTGGCGGCCGGCGAGAACTTGTTGTCGCCGACGCCCGTCAGGACGTTTCTCGCCGCCAGGTAAGTGATCTGGTCGGCCGCGAAGTTCGACGCCGTATCGGCGAAGCTTACTTTGCGATAGCCTACGGCATAATTGGAGAAATGGGTGACGCTGAATTTGACCGTACCCGTCTCCGGATCGTACACGCTGTTCGGTACGACCGCAAGCTCGCCCGAATCCGCAATATAATAGATAACGACGGCGTGGATATCCTCGCCGGCAGCCGGCGCGTACGGTACGACGACTTGAACCGAACCGCCCCCGAAGCCGGAGACGCTCTGGCCTCCCGCCGTAACCAGGAGATCGTAGACCGGCTTGCCCGCCAGCGTGGCGGCGATAACGGCCCGGGAAGCTTGAGGCGCTTGGGCGGCCGCCTCTTCGACGCTCATCTTCTTGACCGATACCGCGACTTCCCCGCCCGCTTCCGAGAGGGAGGAGATCGCCGCCCGGCCGAAGCTGACGGAGCCGATCCCCGCGTCGACCGTAACGACCGCAACTCCGCTTCCGTTCACTTGACTCCAAGCCTCCGCGGGGACGCGAACGACCGCTTCCGCCGCTTGACCGACATCCGAGGCTTTAAGCTGCAGCTCGGAGGTTTGGCCGGCTTCCGCCTTCCGCAAGCTTTCCAGGGATGCGGCAATCGCTTCGAGCGAGAACACCGCTTCCGCCGCGCCGGAGGCGTTCGTCTGCGCCTTCGCCTCGACAGCGGCCTTCGTCGTGTTCCCCGTGCTTACCGGAGGCTGGCCGGACTGCGGCTCTTCTGTCGAAGCCGGAGGAGTCGTCCCTCCCGATCCGCCCGTTCCGCCGCTGTCGCCCGTCTCCGAGCCCGAACCCGGATTCGAACCCGAGCCCGGATTCGAGGAGCTTGCCGTTACGGTAACGGTTGCCTTGGCTTCCGCAAACCCGTCGTCGCTCAGCGCCGTAATAACCGTCGTGCCCGCGGCGCGCGGGGTTACGTTGCCGCTTGCGTCAACCGTGGCGACGGAAGGTTTGGAGGAAGCCCACGTGACCGTCGCCGCGGCGCCTGCCGCCGGAGTAACCGTCGCGTTGAGCTTGGTCGACGATCCGCCGGTTTTCAGCGCTACCGATTGCTTGTCCAATACGACCTTGGACACGTCCAGCTGATAGAGGGCCACCGTTCCGCTCACTTCGAACGCCACCAGCAAGAGCGGCAATCCGGTCGGACTGTCGGCGGCAGGAATGAATTCGATGCCTTCCGGCCCCGTATCGGTCGCCAGAATCTCCGACTTGTTCGACGCGCCGAAATTTCTCGTGTTCGTATAGTTCGCGAAGAAGGCATTTTCAGGATCGGTAACGTCGTAAGTCATAATCCCGCCGATGCGCTCAAGGCCGATGAAGGCCAGCGTTCTGCTCCCGACCTGGCCGGTCTTGATGTCTTCCGGCTCCGGTCCTTTCTTCGAGCTGCGGCTGTCCAGATCCAGATTGACGTGACCCGCATTAAAATAAGGCGCGTAGGGACCGGAAGACGTAATGCGCTCAAAATCGCTGCCGCTGTCGTACACCTGCTTGATCGTGTCCGCTTCCCAGATCGAGAAGGAGCGGCCGCCGAGCAAATACACGTCGTCGTAGCCCATGTAGCTCAGCACTTCGACTCCGTCGTACGTCGTGCCCTTGTCCTGAAGGAAGACGGCGGCTGCCGAGCCGTCCGACAGCTTGTCTTTGATCGATTTGATCTTGGTCAAGCCGTTTCTCGTATACGGCTCCTCTACCGGCCATTCCGTCGCATCCCCTTCGTTGGCCGTGAACAGGTACGTTTTGCCGCCAATCTCGTGCGCGGCCATGCCGTCCGGCATGTATACCCCTTTAAAAGGCACGTTCTCCAGCTTGATCTGGCCGTCCTTGAGCAGATCCAGCACGTTGTTCGGATCGTTCAAGTCCTTGTAGCCGAGCGACTTGACCGACAGCACCGTCTTGGCGGCGATGTCGATCGTCGCGATGGCGTTATTTTCCTGCAAGGTGACGTACGCCTTCTTGGCGTCTCCGGACAGCGCGATATATTCCGGTTCGAAGTCGCGCACCGCGTCCGCTTTCGTGCCGGCGGAGACGATCTGTCCGTCGCTGTCCACGTTCCAACTGCGAATGATGACATCGTCGGCGATCACGGCGGGATTGTCGAATCTCACGCGTACGGATTCGCCTGTCGCCGTATCGACGATCGTGACCGAGCCTTCCGGATCGACGGCATTCTCGCCGTTGCCTTCGCGCGGCTCGCCTTCGTCCGCGGTCAGCACGTACTTGCCGTCGGGGGTCGACTTGATCATGTCCGGCTGAATGCCGGCATCGTAGGTGTTCAGAAGATTGCCCTCGTAATCCAGCATCAGAATTTTGCCCGGTTTCGCATAATCGGCTTCCTGTACGGAGGCGAAAATACGCTTCGTAGCCGTGTTGATGTCTACGCTCGTCAGGTCGCCGTAGACGAAGCCGGCGGTTCTCTCGGACAGCTCCTCCACGTTCACGCTCTTGTCCTTCGTCAATTGCCCGCTTGTCGACAGAGTTACGATATCGAGCGTCGGAGGATTGGCCGAGCCGTTGACGAGATAAAACTTGCCGTTGTCCTTGTTATATTTGACGATCTCCGCCACGCCGCCGTCCTCGTTCGTCGTCCCGACCGCGTAGGAAGCGAGCTTGCTGACGTGCAGCTTCTCCTCGTAGGACCGGGCAGCCGGCAGAACGTTCAGAGGCAGGACGATATTGCGGAAAAAGGAGGCGTTGTCCGTAACGGTAATCGTCACGAGCGCCGTATGCGCCGGAGTTCCGTCAATCGTGCCGGAGATGACGCCCGCGGCCGGATCGATGGACAGGCCGTCCGGCAGTCCCGTCGCAGAGAACGCGAGCGGTGCGCTGCCTCCCGTCGTCTCGATGGTCGCGGAATACGATTCCCCGATCGTTGCGCTCGGCAGCGCCGACGTGACGATCTGCAGGTTGTCGTTGGCCGCGCCGACAGTCAGGCTGTAGGAGCCGGAGACGGAAGCGGACGCGCTGTCCGTAACCGTCACGCCGACGGTGGACGTTCCGGCCGCCGTCGGCACGCCGGTAATTTTGCCGTCGGCATAGGCCAGTCCGCCCGGCAGTCCCGTTACGTTAAAAATGTACGGAGATTGCCCCCCGTAGACCGTTCCGGTAACGGAGTACGTATACGACTGTCCGGCCGTCGCTGCCGGAAGCGCCGTATCTCTGAGACCAAGCGGCACGTACCAGGCTCCGTCGGCCGAGCTTCTTGGCATGGATGCCGCAAGCAGCGCCGGGTCGGAGGAGGCCAACGCCTCGTAATCCACCTGCACGAAATCCTGCTTGTTGTTGTCCGTATCGATAAAATGGACGCGGCGGATCGACTTTTTCTTCGACGTTCCTTCATCCGAACCGGTCGGATAGTCCGTCTCGTAGCCGTCGATCGTGCTGCCGCCGTCGTTGCTGCCCGTACCGACCATATCGACGTAGCCTTCCGGCCGGTCCTCGAACGGATTAACGGCCGTTAGCAGCGTCTGGTTGCTCAGCAGCGCGACCTTCATGCCCTTGTTGTTAATAAAATGATTCGCCGGCCACGCTTGATCGCTATCCGTCAGCATGTTCGCGGGCACCTTAAGCGGGGTTTTCACAATATTTTCCCCGAGCACCAGATAAGACGAATGCGCCTTGATCTCCCCCGCGAGATCCAGCTTGACCCATGCCAGCGTCGATCCCGTTGTCGAATTATCGCCTCTGTCCGCATATTGAAGAGACCAGCCGTTCAGACTGACGTCCGCGTCCGTCGGATTATACAATTCTATAAAACCGTGGGAGAAATACACATCGTCGGCCGTCTTCAGACCGCCCCCGTAAATCTGATTGATAACGACGTGGGGAACGTTGACGTCATATTGACCGTTCTCGTCGTACGGCGTTCCCGGAATCGCGACCGGATCCGCTTGAACAGCCGTCCCTCCCGTAAACATCGTTCCAGCCAGTATCGATACCGATAGCATCATGGAAAGGCCTTTCCTGCTCCGCTTGAACACCTGATACACTCCTTCTGGGAAATGATGTTTCCCATTGTACAGGCTCCCGATTAACGGAAAAGGAGGTTTTATGTTAGCCGAATGTTAAATTTGGCGATTCATCCCGCAACGGACTTCCGATTATCGCCGCTGTTCCGGTTACATGAGAAAATAAGCATCTTCCAAAACCTTCATCATCGTCTCGTATTTGATCTCTTGAATGCTGCCGTTGGCCGGGTCCCAGATGCGTACTCGCTGGCCGTCGGGAGTCGCCGCGAACAGAATCATCGCATGCTCCGGAACGCCGATCAGAATCGGAATGCCGCCCGCGAGCAAGCCGACGACGATGTCCCGCTCCAAGTCCCCGCCCGGCAGATAGGTCAGCGGACGCCCAAGCGTCCGGGTAATGGTCAGCAGTTCCCCGGACAACACCCCGAACATGTCCTCCTGCTTCCAGTTTAAATCTTTTTCCAGCTTCTCCTGCCTCGTTTTATAAATCACCGCCAACGTTGCCAGCCAGCATCCGCTTTTATAATATTGCTTTTCCCACGTTTGGGCGGTTTCCTGAGACAGCCCGACGAATTCGGGCTGGGAAGGCTCCACTGTCATATCTTCTCCGCCATTGTTGTGAACCTCGGGATCGGGAGCGTTGTTTTGGTTCGTAACGTGATCGAGGATTTCGTTCTCGTCCACGATCGTGAAATGATCGTCCATATCGTTCTCGATTCTGAACTCCAGGCCGGAAAATTTCTCATAGAGCACGACATTTCCGTGAAAATCAAAGCCTTTGACCCGATAACTTCTGTCTCTTTCGAGCTCGAGCTCCATGCCGTCAACGAATATGAGGATGTCGTCGTATTTCGGCTTGTAGCTTTTTCCCAGCACGAACACGCCCTGAATCGGAGCGTCGGCCGAGCTTGCCGGGCCGTC
Source organism: Cohnella cellulosilytica (assembly GCF_042431195.1). NCBI lineage: Bacteria > Bacillati > Bacillota > Bacilli > Caryophanales > Paenibacillaceae > Cohnella > Cohnella cellulosilytica. Next base: position 132,414 of record NZ_JBHMDN010000055.1, on the reverse strand, counting down.
CGCTTCTTCGAGCGCGGCATTGCTGCCGTTCCCGGAAGCGTTCGCGACCTCGGAAGCCGCCGCCGAAGGTCTGGCCGCCCGCTCTCCCATCCTGTCCGCTTCCCGTTCCAGATCGCCGCTGTCATTGACCGGCATCCCCTTGGCCTGCCTCGTCGTCCGGACACGGCCCTGCTTCTGCTGCACCGTATGCCAGCCCTCGTGCGGCAGGTGCCGCTCCTGTCCGGGGGCGATATGAATGTCGCTTCCCTGCGTATACGCCATGGCGTTGATGCGGGCCGGCTTGTCGGAATTGTAATGCACCCGCACGTCGGACAGATCCATGCCCGACAGGTTTTCCAGGCCCGCTTTCAAATCGTCGGGCATTCCGGTATCGTTGGCCGCGGACTTGCGCGCCGTCAGCTCCCCGGGCGATGCGGCCCCGGCCTGCGCCTTCATCATTTGGGCAACGGCTTGATTGCCCAGCGTCTGCTGAAGCTGCATCAACTGCGCCGCGCCTTGCTCCGTTCCGGGGAGGAAGCCTCCGCCGGAGGTGCGAGACGCGTTCTTCTTTGAGGCTTGCGAGGCCGATGCCGATACCGATGCCGAAGTCGAAGCCGTGCGACGTACTTTCATGCCAACCACCGCCCGGGATAAAGTTAAAGCCGCAGTCGCCGCCGCCTCGGCATGCGGACAAGCCGCGAGCCGGAACCGGTCGGCCGCCGCGAACGCGCCGTTATTCGACGAAGCCGACGTACCGGAGCAGCCTGGCCAGCAGCACGGCCGCCTGCGCCCGAGTGACGCGCTCCCGCGGAGCGAACGCGCCGTCCGGCATGCCGGTCACAAGGCCCGCGTTCGCCGCCCGGGCCGCTGCGGCCGCCGCCCAAGGAGCAACCGCGTCCCGGTCCGGAAAGGCGGACAGTCCCCGGCTCGCGGCGCCGTCCGAATTTGCCGAATCGCCCTGCCTTCCCGCCAGCGACAGCGCCCTGACGAGCATGACCGCCATCTGCTCGCGGGTAATCCGCTCGTCCGGAGCAAAGCGGCCCGCCGCCGTTCCTCCGACGAGCCCGGCGTCTGCCGCCGCGCGCACCGCAGAGGCGTACCACGCGTCCGCCGCCACGTCCGCGAAGCCGGCATCCCCGCCGACCAACCCCGTCGGCAAAGCCAGCGCGCGAACGAGCAGTGCGGCGAATTCCGCCCGCGTTACCTCCGCATCCGGCGCATAGCGGCGCTCAGCAACGCCGCGGACGATCAGCTTCGCGGAGAGAAGTCCGATATCCGCCTGCGCCCAGTGTCCGTCCAGATCGGCGAACGCGGCGCCGCCGGTTTCCAGCACGGCATAGATGCCGTCAAGCGGCGCGCTAATGACGACTTCCGGTTTCCCGTCCGCTCGCAACCTCTGCACGGCCGGCGCGAAAGCGACGGTCTGCGCCTCGCGATCGTAGCGCACAGCCGTCCATGCGCCGGCAAGCCGATTGCCCGGCACGAGCGCGCGAACCGGATACGAGCCGCCGACATCGCCGATAGCCTCCCGGCGGCCGCCCGCCGTCACGGCGGCTAACCGATACTCGACGGCCGCTCCGATCAGCCGCCCTCCGTAGACGGACGCCGCTCGCGCAAGCTCCTCCCCGACCGTCTCGCTCGCCCGTTCCATCTCCACGTTCACCGTCCAATCCCCCGGCTCCGCGCCGAGACGGGCCGCCAGCCCTTGCAGGTCCAGCGCGCCAAGCTCGAAGCCGAAGGCGGAGCCGCTTAGCCGCATGTTGACGACGGCCTGCGGAACGGCAGCGTCCGCCCGCGCGATCCACTCGGCCGGCAGCGACAGGCGAACGTCCCGCTCCGAATCGTTCACCGCAACGGTCAGCTTCGGTTTAGGAGCTTGCCGCAGCAGCGCAAGCGCCTCGTTCAGCGTCTCCGAATCGAGCCTGACAACCTCCGCGAAGGCGCCGTCCGGCCGTTCGACCTTGTCGATCATGGACGAATCTGCCTTCAGCAGCACGCCGCCGTCCGAATCGAGCGCGATGTCCGGCTTCCGGCCCGTCTCTCCGGTTTCGGCCGCTCCCGGTCCCGGCGAACCGGAGCCGCCGCCCGAGGAAGGCCGGTATACGGCTACCTTATACGTGTTTTGCGTCCCGTTCAGCGCCGTCACGACGACATCTATCGCATTCGTTCCCGTACGAAGCGCAAGCCGGCCGCTGGTTGCCCCGTCCGCAACCGTCTGCCCAGCGCCGCCGTTGACGCTAACCGCGATCGTATCCGCCGCATGCGCCGCGTCCGGCGTAACCGCAATGCCGGATACGCCGCTTGCGACGCGGGCCGTATAGTCGAATGTGCCCGGCGCGAAGACCGGAGCCAGCTCGCCCGCCGAGAGCGTCAAGCCGTCCAGAACCGCGGAGGATGTGTTCAACCGGAAGCGGCCGGATACCGCGTTCGCCGGATGGCCCGCCGCGTCCTTGGCCCGAACGTGCAAATACCATTCCCCGTCGACTCCGCTCTGCGACAGCGTCTGTCCGTTCGCGAACGGACTCCAGCCGGAGAACGGAGTGACCGTATCGGTCGACCACGCATACTGCAGCGTTGCGGCGTCCACTCCGCCGCCGCTGTCGCTTACCGTTACCGCAGTGGACGCCGAGGAAGCCCATGCCTCGCTGCCGTCGGCCGCGAAGCCGATCGACGGCGGCGGCGGTGAAGCCGTATCCACTTTGAAAGCAAGCATCGCCCCGACTTCCGTGTTGCGGGTGTCTTGGGCCGTAACCGAGATCGTATAGCTGCCGTTCGCGAATCCGGTAAGCGAAAATCTGCGGTCGATCGGCAGCAAACCGCCGCTGTCCGCAACCGCTCCGTACACCGCGCTGACGACGGTCGCGTCCGAGCCGTTCCGAATGTCATACTTGATGGCGAGCGGCTCTCCGTCCGTCTCGTGGAACAGGCTGCCCGTCACCGACAGCGCGTCCTGTCCCGGATGGAGGCTGTACGTCGCCGCAGCCAGCGGTTCGAGGGTAATTCCCATGCCGAACGCGCGCAAATAAGGATACAGCTCGCCCGGACGGAAGCCCCATACCGCAGCGTCCCAGTCGGCGAAGGGATCGGACGCCTTCATCTCCTCCGTCGTTTTTCCGGTTCCTCCTTCGCTGCCGCTTTGTCCCGAGGTCTCCTTATTCCAGTAGGAGCCCGGAGCGGAGCTGCTGCCATCTCCCCGGCCGATCAGGCCGCCTGTAAAACCGGGAACGCCCTTTACATTGCCCAGCGAATACGAATCTTTAATAATGGATGAGGGAGAGGCGTAACCCGCCAACCCGCCGGCTTCGTCGTCATTGGCGCTGACGCTGCCGGCCGCATAGGAATTTCGAACAGTTCCGGCATTCGTACCCGCCAACCCGCCGACCCTGGTCTGTCCGCTGACCTGAACGACCGCATACGAATTGACGATCAACCCTTGCGTCGTGCCGACCAGTCCGCCCGCGCCGGTCCCCGACGCCGCGACTCTGCCGGTCGCATACGAGTCGGCAATCGTCGCTTTGACCACATTGCCCGCCAAGCTTCCGACCGTCTCGCGGCCGCTGATCCGAACATCGAGCAGCCGAACGTTCCACAGCCCGGTTTCGTCAAGGGGACTGCTCTCCGTTCCGATCTGCCCGAAAAGGCCGGCAAAGCTCATCGACGGACGGTCGATCGTCAAGCTGCGGATCGCATATCCGTTGCCGTCCAGCGTTCCGGTGAACGGCGCCGCGGCATCGCCGATCGGCATCCAGCCGCCGGTGTCCGGCCCGGCTTCGTCATAATCGTAGCCGGCCAGATCGATATCGGCTCCCAGCCGATAATGCGCCGACAAATCGTGGCGAATGGCGGACAGCCCGGCGGCATCGGTCACGACATACGGACAATCCCGCGAGCCGTCGCCCTCCGGAGCGCACGCCGCATGGACTTCCTCCGTCCGCACCGCCAGAGACAGCGTCTGCAGAACGAGCATAGCTATAAGAATAGAGAGCGTTATTTTTTTCATCATTCGTTTGTTCCTTCCCTGGATTCTATCTTTCGCGTCGAACGCTGGCATATTTTAGTATAAAACAACAATCACTCCCGCTCTATTCCCTCCAGGGGGTATTTATTTCAAACTCGTTATACCCCCTTCTTTCTTTCCAAGCGTTCTTTGTTTTGATATATTTAACCGTATAAATCCAAATAAAGGGAAGATGCGACATGAACCGACTCGCCCCGCTCTCCGGTCAAGTCCCCCCTCTGTTCCGGTCGAAATGGAGCCTGCCCGCTCCGCTGGCCCGGCCGTTCCGCCGGGAGCGGCTGCACCAGCGGCTTCAGACGAGCTGGGAGCGCAAGTTGACCGTCCTTGCCGCCCCGCCCGGATACGGCAAAACTTCGCTGCTGCGCATGTGGACCGCCGAACAGCCGCATCCGGTCGGCTGGCTGCGGCTAGACGCCTCCGACAACGAGCTGCGGCGGTTTCTGCTGTACTTCGTCCGGGCGTGCCCGCTGCCGCCGGGCGGCGAAGGCGCGGACGCCTGCGCGGAGTGGCTGCGGAACGCGGAGCCCGACCGGCTGGCCGCCGACCTCGAAGCGTTCGCCGCGCAATGGATCGGCGAGCTGGAACGAAACGAGGCGCCGTTCATGATCGTTCTCGACAGCTTCGAAACGATTCGCCATCCCAATATTTTGCGTTTCCTGACCTTGTTCCTGCGATTCGGTCCGCTGCAGGCGCACCTCGTTCTGGCGGGCAGAGCGGTGCCCGGCATCGCGCATCCGCGCCAGGAGGAGGGCGGAACCGCGCTGATTCCGGCCGAGGAGCTGGCGCTGACCGATGCGGAGTTGGCGGCCTACGTTCACAGCCAATGCGCCGCCCGCCTCTCCAGGCCGGAGCTGGCCGAGCTGGCGGTGCACACGCAGGGCTGGTTCGTCGGCGCGAACGCCTACCTGCCGCTCGTCCGCGAGCGGCGCCGCATCGGCGGCGATCCCGCTGGCCATAGCCGGGCCGAGCAGGATGCGGCGGCTTATTTCCGCAGCCTGCTGACCGATGCCGGACAACCGTTCCTGACGCGGACGCTCGTCCGGCTTGCGGCGGCGGACGGACCGATAGACGACACGCTGGCCGGAGCGCTGACGGCCGACGTCGATGCCGCTCCGACGCCGGCCGGGCTGGCGCGCCAAGGCTGGTTTCTGTTCCCGCTCCCCGACGATCCCGGGCGCTGGGCCTTCCATCCGATGTTCGCGTCTTACCTGCGGCGGGAACTGCGAGCCGCCGAACCGCAAGTCTATACCGCGCTGCAGCGGATCAACACCGAGCATGCCGAACGGGAAGGCCGCTATATCCGCGCGGCGGAATACGCTCTGGCCGGCGGAGAGCGGGAGCTGGCAGCCGACCTTCTGCTTCGCTATACGCACGAAGTGCTGCGGGAGGGCCGGATGATTCCGCTGCTCGAGCGGTTTACGGAAGATGAGCTGCAAGCCAGGCCGGCGCTGCTCTTCCTGTACGCCCATTCGCTCATTTATGCGCGCCGAATCCATGCCGCCGAGCATGCCGTCGAACGGCTTGCCGCGATTCTCGCGGACGCTCCGAACACTGTACTCCCCTCCACAGGAGAGCCTCTTGCCGGATACTGCTCGGCGCTTCGCTCCATGCTTCATTTTTCCCAAGGGGAGACGGAGGCGGGCATCGCCTATATGGAACAGACGGCGCGCCAGCTGAACGGACCGGGTAGGCTGCATCGCCATTCGCTTTATTTTCACCCTTATACCGCCTCCCTGCTCCGAGGCAAACTCGCGCATTACGGCGTGCTGAGATCGGCGCTGGCCACGTTCGAATACTGCCTGCCGCGCTGGGGGCTCCGGGACGCCAGCTACGCCGTCATCCGGATCGGATTGGGAGAATGTCTCTACGAGCAGGGCCGGCTGGAGCCGGCGGTGGAGCATCTGCGGCAAGGATTGGCGCTGGGACTCGATCTGAACGATCCGGGATTGTTCGTGCCGGCCTATCTCGCATGGGCGCAGCTCAAATGGCGCCAAGGAGAGAAGGAGGCCGCCTGGACGGCGCTGCGGGAAGCGCGCTCCCAGCTCGTCCGGCGCGAGCTGGGGGCAAGATTGCCCGTCGTCGACGCCTGCGAGGTCAAGCTGCGGATAAGGGAGCAGGATGTCCGCCGCGTCCGTGCATGGCTGCGCGCGTCCCCGCTCGCGGAGGTCTCTTCCATTCCCGGCGATAGAATGTACGAAGCGTTCGCCTTGCTGCGCGCCTACCTGTTTCTCGGCAAGCTGGCGGATGCGTTGGCGCTGGCGGAAAAGCTGCTGCACATCGCGCAGGAGACGAACCATCCGCGGGACCTGATCGAGGTGCATCTGCTGGGCGCGCTTATCTGCCGTAGGCAGGGCAACGTCGAACGGGCGCTCGATAAGCTGGACAAGGCGTTGAACCACGCCCTGGCGCAAGGATATGTTCAGATGATCGCGGACGAAGGAGCGGCGCTGGCGGAGCTGCTGGAGCAATACCGCAAAAGCTCCCGGGCAAAGGAAAATGCGGCGCTGGCGAAATTCGCGGACAGCCTGCTGAAAGCCGTTCCGAGAGACGAATTGCCCGACTCCGGACCGGCCCCGGCGATATCCGCCGCGCTGACGCATCAGGAAAAACGCGTTTTCCAGCTGCTAGTCACAGGCGCATCCAATCGGGCGATCGCGGATTCGCTGTCGATCTCCGTCGAAACCGTCAAAAAGCACTGCCGCCACATCTACCGCAAGCTGGGCGTCGTCAACCGCAAGCAGGCCGTCCGGCAAATGTAGCACACTCCCGCCGGTTCCCACATATACATAGGGTGGTGAAATCTTTGTTCAGGACTGGGGGCTTGGCTTGATATGATGCGCGAAGAGGAACAGCTGGAGCTGGAGACGGCAATCGCGGACATTACGCAAATCGCGGAAGGATTCGGTCTCGATTTCTACCCGATGCGTTACGAGATCTGTCCGGCGGACATCATCTATACGTTCGGCGCTTACGGGATGCCGACGCGGTTCAGCCACTGGAGCTTCGGCAAGACGTTTAATCGGATGAAAATGCAATACGACCTCGGGCTCAGCAAAATTTACGAGCTCGTCATCAACTCCAATCCCTGCTACGCTTTTCTGCTGGACGGCAATTCCCTGGTGCAGAACAAGCTGATCGTCGCCCACGTGCTCGCCCACTGCGACTTCTTCAAGAATAATGCCCGTTTCTCGGTCTCCAACCGCAATATGGTCGAGAGCATGTCCGCCGCCGCGGAGCGCATCAGCGGATACGAGATCGAATACGGCGCCGCGGAGGTCGAACGGTTCCTCGATGCGGTCATGGCGGTTCAGGAGCATGTCGACCCCGTCATTCGCAAGCCGTACGGCCTCGACCGGAAGCATTACATGGAGTCGCAGCAGCGCCGCGAGAAGAAGGAACGGTCCGCCCGCCCCTCCTCTCCCTATGACGACTTGTGGGACCTCGAGAGCTACGAAGCCGACGGGCAGGATCCGGAGAGCCGGGAGGACGACGATCCCAAGCGTTTTCCGGTCAACCCGGAGAAGGACATCGTCTGGTTTATCCAGCAGTTTTCCCCCGTGCTCGAGGACTGGCAGCGCGACATTATGAGCATCATCCGCGAGGAGATGCTGTACTTCTGGCCGCAGATCGAGACGAAAATTATGAACGAAGGCTGGGCCTCGTATTGGCACCAGAGAATTATGCGGGAGCTGCCGCTGACAAGCGAGGAAGCGGTCGAATACGCCAAGCTCAATTCGTCGGTCGTCCAGCCCTCCAAGCATTCGCTTAACCCCTACTATCTCGGGCTTAAAATTTTCGAAGACATCGAGAAGCGGTTCGACCGGGAGAAAATATTCGAGGTGCGCGAGCTCGATTCCGACGCCTCCTTCCTGCGCAACTATTTGACGAAGGAGCTGACGGAGGAACTGGATTTGTACATTTTCGAAAAAAAGGGGCAGGAGTGGAAAATTACCGACAAAGGCTGGGAGAACGTCCGCGACCAGCTCGTCTTCTCCCGCGTGAACGGCGGCTTCCCTTATCTGGAGGTGACGGATGCGGATTATCAGCGCAGCGGCGAGCTGTACGTCACCCATCAGTACGAGGGCACCGAGCTCGATCTGAAATACGTCGAACGGACGCTTCCCTATCTCGTCGCGCTGTGGGGTAAAAACGTTCATCTGGAAACGTTCTGCGACGACAAAAAAGTGCTGTTCACCTGCGACGGCAAGAAGACGACCCGGCGAAGCGCTTGAGGATTCCGGACAGTTCCGCGAGCAAGTCCTTTCGTTTGGGCAAAAGGGGCTTTCCCGTAAGACATTAGAGGCTCAACTCTATAAAATGATCCATTTAATTCCATGGGGATATATCTCCTTCCGCAGCTGATACGGCCATGAAATCAGGAATTGTTTAACCCGTGACAGGGTAATTTCATGACCGTATGAGGCAGGCGCTTCGCTCTACAGGAGATATATCCCCATTCTTTTTTGATCATTTTAGTTGTCCCGGCTTACGAGACAGTCTCTTTCCGCGCGCGTACAGAAAACAAGCGGAAATGCTCCTTTGTGCGTAAAGTTCGCGAAATTGGTTAAATCTACAATAAGGACATCATGACAAAGGAGCGATTCCATGAGCCCAACGACAGATACGCCGCAACGTCCAGCTTCCTTCCCGCCGCAGCATCAGAATACGCAGCCCGGCATCGAGCAAAATATGAACCCTATACCGGAATCCGAATCTCCCGTCTATAAGCCGGCCGGCAAGCTGACCGGCAAAGTCGCGCTCGTGACCGGCGGCGACAGCGGGATCGGGCGGGCGGTTTCCATTATTTACGCAAAAGAAGGCGCGGACGTTGCCGTCCTCTATTTGAACGAAGACGTCGACGCCCAGGAAACGAAGCGTCAGGTGGAGGCCGAGGGACGGCGCTGTCACCTGATCAGAGGGGATATCGGCAACGCCGCTTTCTGCAAGCAGGCGATCGAACAGGTCGTCGGCGAACTCGGCCGTTTGGACATCCTGGTCAACAACGCCGCCGAGCAGCATCCGCAGGACAAGATCGAGCAGATTACTCCCGAACAGCTCGAGAGAACGTTTCGCACGAACGTGTTCGCCATGTTTTATTTGACCCAGGCGGCCATGCCGCATTTATCGTCCGGATCGTCGATTATCAACACCGCTTCGATTACGGCCTATCGCGGCAGTCCGACGCTGCTCGACTATTCCGCGACCAAAGGCGCGATCGTCTCCTTCACGCGTGCGCTTTCCCAGAACGTCGTCGGACAAGGCATCCGCGTAAATGCGGTCGCGCCCGGTCCGATCTGGACGCCGCTCATCCCGTCGACGTTCGACGCCCAGAAGGTGTCGCAATTCGGCGCCGATACGCCGATGAAGCGCGCCGGTCAGCCGGACGAGCTGGCTCCCGCTTACGTCTACCTCGCCAGCGAGGATTCGTCGTACGTGGCCGGCCAAGTGCTGCACGTCAACGGCGGAGAAGTCGTTAACGGATAACGCGAAGCAAAAAGGAGCTGCCCCCGGCCGATCATCCCGGCTGCGGAGCAACTCCTTTTTTGGTTCATAAATGCGATTACGCGTGCGCTTCCTTCAGCTTCACCGAATTGAAGTCCGTTCGATAATACCGAATCATGACCGCCAGTCCTAACGCGACCAGGAACGAGTACAGCGCAAGCCACGCGCCCATGCTTCCCCATTCGAACACCGTGACGAACAGATAAGTGAGCGGAATAAACATGCCAATGCTGAGCACGAACGAGGCTCGCATCAGGAACGTCGTGTCCCCGATACCGCGCAGGCCGCCCGCGTAGAAATTGTAGAAGCCGTCGAAAATTTGCAGGTAAGCCGACACCTGGATCAGATGCGCGGCCAGCTCGTACACGCCCGGATCGGTGCTGTACAGCTTCGCGATTGGAACGGCCCAGATCAGCTCGACCGTTCCGAGCAGCAGCAGGAAGATCGCCCCGAGTATCGCCGTATTCGTCCCCGCCTTCTTCGCCCTGTCCGGCCTTCGTTCCCCGATGCCTTGACCGACGAGTATCGTCGCCGTCGAACCGAAAGCGAACGCGGGCATAAAGCCGAAGGACATGACGCTAAGCGCCACTTCGTTGGCCGCAGCCGCCATATCCCCGAGCGTCAGAACGAACATGGTGAAAATGTACATGGACACGCTCATCGAGAATTCCTGCAGGCCCAGCTTGCCGCTCTCCTGGGAGATCAGCCTCAGCTCTTTCCAATCCGGATTTTGCAGCTTCCTCGTCTGGTAACGCTTATGCATCGGTCCCCAGAACACGATCAAGCAGATAAGCAGTTGAACCGCCTCGCCGATAAGCAGCGCATATCCAGCTCCGATAATCCCCATATCCGGCAAACCCCAGTGTCCGTAGGTCAGGCCGTAGGTCAGACCGACCATCAGCACGTTCGCCGCGATGGACACGATCATCGAGGTCCGAGTATCTCCGACACCTCTGAAAAAACCATGAAACACGAAGCTGATAATGCCGAACGCCATCGCGTAGAAGCGCAGCTCCAGGTATTCCCCCCCGGTGGCGACAAGCTCGGCCGAACCGCCGGTCAGCTTCAGCACCGCCCCGCTGCCCACCCAACCGGCAAGAGCGATAAACAAGGCCACGCCAAGGCTCACGACCAAGGCCAAATACATGCGCTGCATGCCTTTGCGCATTTCTCCCGCGCCGACATTCTGGGCGACAAGGTAATTAATCGAATGTCCGATCCCCGAGAAGATCGCGAACACGTTATACATAATAATATTGGAAACCCCGACAACGGCAATGACCACAAAGCCGAGATCGCCGACCAGTATCAAGTTAATCGTACCGGTTAACGTCTGCGTGGCAAATGCAAATAAAGATGGGAGCGCCAGCACGAGAATGCCGTACCAGCTTTTAAGCAGCTTCATGAGGTCTATACCTTCCCCGGAAAAGATGGATTCAATCTCCCCATTCTGCCGGAGAACCCGATTCTAGTCAATAGCGGAATTTGAGGTTTATCGATCAAATTTTGACCGCAAAGATACGTATTCTCCGATAGTCCGCCGTCCACTGGACGCCGTCGTACAGCTCGTCCTTTAATCTCTCCGCCGTATCGGCGATCCATTGCTTCGTCTCGTCGGCTTCTCCGGTCGGAAACAGCGCCGTACCGAACATCTCAAGCCACTCGCGCATTCCGGCTTCCCCGTTCTCAAGCTTGGTCGGCCGATCCAGCAGAAGCCCCGTCCGCACCTCCATCCCGTGCTTCTCCAACAGAGCAGCATACTCCCCGATGGTGGGAAAATACCAAGGCATCGCGAACCGATCCTCCGCTCCCGCCTCTTGCAGCGTCCTGCGTGTCGCCGATACGATCCGCTGCACGTTTCCTTTTCCACCGAACTCCGCAACCAATCGTCCTCCCGGCTTAAGACCGGACAAGAAGCTGCGCACGGCCGCTTCGGGCTCCGTCATCCAATGCAGCGCCGCATTGCTGAAGACGGCGTCGTACTCAAAATCCGCGCGCCAGCCCGTGCCGTCTACGCAGCGGAATTCCAGGTCCGGATATTTCTTTCGAGCTCTTTCGACCATTTCCGGGGAAATATCGAGTCCGTATACGCTCGCCCCCTGCCTCGCGATTGCCGCCGCCAAATCTCCCGTTCCGCATCCGAAATCGACTACCGTCTCCCCTTTAACCGGCTTCAGCCATTCGATTAAATCCTGTCCGTACCTCGACACGAAGCTCATCGCCTCATCGTAATCTTCCGCCTGCCAATGAATCTTTTGCTTTGCTTCCGTCATTCGGCTTCACACTCCTTTTCGTTACACCAGTTATATCACTCCTCCGTTGATTGGAGAAATATATAGTTTTTATATACACAATAGGAACCGCCTATGAGCGAAAAACCCAAACTCCTGCGGCCTCGCTCGATTCCTCGCTTCCAAGGCCCAGCGCATTCCTCATTCCCGCTTCAGTCGATCAACACGAAGAAAACCAAACCTCGGCGGTTTGGCTTCTGTTTCCTTGCGGCTGTTATGCAGTTCACTTTTTCCAGAACAACGACGGCCTTAAGATAGACTTTGTCTGATAACTGGTACCCTCTTCTTTAGCCAGATGCTGCACCTTGTTCACATTCGCTTCCGAAACGGTAGCAAACTTGCTGTCACTGGTCCACGGCTGCTCAAAGTAAACCTTCCGAGCCTTTGGATCAAAAGCCTTTACATGGTTCATGTTCACAATGTTCGTTCGATCCAGACGCTCAAAGCCCAGATCTTTAAACAGGATGAGCAGTTCTTCAAGCGTGGTGGGATAGAAATACATGTTATCCTTCGTATAGAACTCAGGACCATCCGACGTAGGCTTGATCGCAATCAAATCCTCGACATTAACAACGCATGGATTCCCATCGCGATCTAGCAAGTGGATTTGGTTAGACATGAAATCCTCCCCTTTCAAGCTTCTACTTAAACTCAATTGCCGCTCTTCAATTCTTCCGGGATTTCCGGACGGTGATAAAGTATCCAAGATGCCGTACTCACAAATGCGACTGCAACAAGAACAAGAATTTTTGAGACCCCAATTGCCACTTTACGTTTCATTTGATCACCTCCTTCTTAAGTTTTACCGTTGAAGCGGCTTGAAAGAGAAAAACCAATGCAACAGTGGAACTATTTATCAAAAAATTACTCGCAATAATCAAAGCAGAGATTAATTTCAAAATAGGAAAATACTTTTTGGGAATTCTTGCGTGCCCCTCAATATTAGAAGGAGCAAAGATAACGATCAGCAGCAAGCTTATTATATTAACAAGAAAAATAAACGGATCCGAAAGTATTAAATGCGGTGCTATTGATATTAATGTAATGGATAACAACGAACAGTGCAATGCTTCTCGTAAATGTAGTCCCCCCGAAAAAAATCTTAATACCGCGAAGGCGCCGACTGCCATCATTGTTTGCCAGAAAGAGTTTGTTACCAGACCAATGATTCCGATCACTGAAATTGTAATTGCTGCATTTATAATGGCTTCTAAAGAAAACTTTAATACGGCTACGCTTGCAGTACGTTCCGGTTCAGCCCTCTTAATGGCCTCAGCAATCCTAAGAGCCCACGTTTCAACCATGGTTGGTCCCATCTCTCTTAATAGATATGAATATCAAAGCAATTAATGATAGGATTAAAATGATAGAAACCAGCAAATATGGAGGATTCTTGGAAAAGACAAATAAAATCGTTGCAAAGAATATCACTACAACCGAAAGCGATAGAAAAAGAATAAACAAGCGATTTGATTTTACAAATATTTTACTGCGTACTAATCTGCTGCTCTGAGAAATAAAACTAAATCCTCCGTTTTGTCGATGAGTAAATACTCCTAGAATAAACATAATAAACGCCGAAGAGGCTTGCATGATATAAGCATTGGCAGTATATGGATCGATCTCTTCCAAACCCGAGAAATGAAGAGTCAATCCAGAGATTGTCCATTGAACAATGAAATTAATTACATATCCGGTAATTACCATGATGGAAGAATTGAAGAAATGAACTCTGAGAAAAAATGCGACAAACAATATCATGAGACCCGCCTGTACAACTGGAGAAATAGCCCTTAATGATTCGGTTTGCAAAGTATTAGAGACGAAACTGAGTACAACAGAGAACACCGCAAACTTTAATAAATTCTCTTTTATGTCAAAGCGAAATAAAACAAGCATAAAGTAAATAAAGGCAATATATTCAAGAAATGAAAAGAATAGAAAACTAGCGAAAATCATTTTAAGACTTTCCTCCGTCCAGAAATCATTGATGTAAAGGTCCTGATTCTATTTTATCATTTTTCATAGGAAACGCATCCACAATTTTCGTTTCTGGAACACTTGAAAATCTATAAATCAACATTTTACAAGTTTTCCATGGTATAAAAGAGATATGAAAATTGACACCTTAATTTAAGAGGGGACTCCTGCGTTTATGGACGACTTGATATATTTCATAAAACTTGATCTGCTGGTAGCCCAGCCTCAAGCTTTCGTATACTGGTTGTTTTGTTTTTCATTTCTGGATAGACAGCCGCCCAAGCTGCTTAGTCGTTTGCTGTTGCTCACGTTTATTCACTCGATCTATACAGATTTTTTCGTTCTGTTTCTTCCGCTGCCGATTCATCTTGTAAACTCCGTTCTCGCGGCTACCGTTTTGACGTTTGCTATTTTCAGAGAAATAAGTGTAAAGCATAAAATCTATCTCTTATTTTTTGCGTTTTTTTTGAGTATTCTATTGGACTTTATTTTGATTTCAATTATTACTCAAGTTTACGGGAACCTCTCCCATCAAAACATGCTCAGAGAAAACTTAGGTCAAATGATCTCTATTCTTTATCCTATTTTGATTGTTTTGTTGATTTTATCTTGGTTCATTCGAAAAAGGAATCTCTTCTCGCTTAAAAGATTCTTCCGTTTCATTATGGAAGGGGATAAAAGCACGTTAACCAAGGTAATTTCGCTAATGCTGGTGCAGTTTTTCCTTTTGGCCGTCATCCAGCTTATCCAGACCACTCCCGACAAAGACAATGTCGTTCTTAACTCAATATTATTCAACCTGGCTGCACTCCTCAGCTTACTAGTCCTTGTATCGATCATCCGCCTGCTCGTCCGGACAAGAGAGCAGGCCGCAAGAACGACGCAGGAGGTGTATATCGACGATATTAACGATATGTTTACGTCGATCCGCGGGCAGAGGCACGATTTTCTTAATCATGTTCAGGTGATCCACACGATGGTGCAAATGGGTAAAATGGACCAGTTAAAGAATTACGTGGCGGATTTGGTCAAGGAGACCCGGGATGTGAGCGACATCGTTCACCATTCGTCTCCGGCGCTCGCGGCTTTCATTCAAGCGAAGACGGCCGTCTCGATCGGCAAAGGCATCGATTTTGCGTACGAGCTGCCCGACAGATGGGACTCCGGCGAAACGGCGGTTAAGGTGATCGATATTATTAAAATTATGGGCAACCTCGTGGACAACGCGTTCGACGAAGCGATGAGCCTTCCCCCCAGCGAGCGGAGCGTCTTCGCTTCCATTCGTTCTCTGGAGGACGGATCGATCGAGCTTCAAGTGTCCAACCGCGGCCGCGCCATAACGAAGAACGATCAACAGCATATTTTCCAACCGGGATATACGACGAAAGGCGAGGGGCATAGCGGATTGGGGCTTGCCATCGTCCAGGAGAGAGTGAAACATTACAAGGGATCGCTGGACCTGACGTCCGACGAGAAGGAGGGGCTGACCGTATTCAAAGTTTGCCTTCCGGACGCGAACGTGTGAAGCAGCCTAGCTACATATACGCTCAACCTTTTTCCATCCAATATTTTGACATTTACGAGACTCCTTCCAACCGGGAAAATAGATAGAAACGCTGCATTTCTATCGGATCACGCCATATGGCGCCGCCGATTGGGAGGAACATTCTAGTGAATCGACATCGAACTTTATTCCGCGTTGCTCTGCTGATCATTATTTTGGCCGTACAGCTGCTTCCAATGCCGCCTGGAAACGCCGGCAACGAAATTCAAGTTACATACAACGGTAAGGAAATCGAGTTTTCAGCGAGTCCCTTCATCAGGAACGGCGTTACGTACGTTCAGGCCCGTCCTCTGTTGAACGCCGTCGGATGGCAGGTGCAATGGCTGGACAAGACCAGGTTCAAGCTGTTCCGTTCGGACGCTGTCGTTGATATGGAGGTTGGAAAAACGGGAGCGGCTCTCAATGGAAATAAAATGTCGCTCTCCGACGCTCCGATTCTCTCGAATTCGACGTTGTTTCTTCCCGTGCGTTCCGTCTCTGCTCTATTAGGTCTGCAAGTCGGTTGGTCCGCTGCCGCAAACACGGTCGCTTTGACCGGTCCGGGCGTAACGCCGGCGATTTCCCCCTATCGGATCGTGGCTTATTTTCCGTATTGGGCTTCCTATCAGAAGCTCGGCTTGGCGAGTTTGGCCGTATCCGGAATTACCCACGTCAACTACGCGTTCGCCAACATTCAGAGCGGCGAAGTCGTTATGGGCGACGCCTCGACGGATCGCGCCAATTTCGCCGAACTGCAGCGGATCAAGAAAATCAATCCGTCGTTTAAGGCTTTGATCAGCGTAGGCGGCTGGAACTGGTCCGGCCTCTTCTCCGACGTCGCCCTGACCGCCGCATCGAGAACCAAGTTCGCGGCAAGCGCGGTGCGATTCATTCGGGAGCACGGATTCGACGGCGTCGATCTCGATTGGGAATACCCGGTGGCCGGAGGCTTGTCCTCGAATCGAACGCGGCCGGAGGATAAGCGCAACTTTACTTTGCTGCTGAAGGAGCTTCGGGAAAAACTGGACGAAGCGCAGAAAAAAGACGGCACCCGCTACCTCCTCACCATTGCCGCGGGAGCTTCTTCAAGCTATATCGCCAACACGGAGATGGACAAGGCAGCGACCCTTGTCGATTGGATCAACCTGATGACGTACGATTATCACGGAAGCTGGGAGAAGACCGCCAACCATCATGCCCCCTTGTACTCCGATCCGAAGCGACCCGCAACTTCCGGTGCGAGCGCGAACGATACGGTTAACGCCTTTCTGAAAGCGGGCGTTCCCGCGAACAAGCTTGTATTGGGCATCCCTTTGTACGGAAGAGGCTGGACCGGATGCGAGGCGTCCGGGAACGGACTGGGGCAGTCTTGCAGCGGCTTGTCCGGAGGCGTAAACTCCGCGGGCGTTCACGAGTACGGAAATTTGGAGAAGCAAGGCTGGATCGACGGCAACGGCTTTGTGCGGTACTGGGACGACGTCGCCAAAGTGCCATGGCTGTACCGGAAGACGACCGGGACCTTCGTCACCTACGAAGATCCCGAATCGCTCGCTTACAAAACCGGCTATATTAAAGCCAAAGGACTTGGAGGCGCCGTCGCCTGGGAGATCAGCCAAGACTTCAACGGCACGTTGCTGAAAAAACTGATCCAGGCTCTGAAGTGACGGTCCAGCAGACCGTTAATCAGCCGCAACCCGCCCAACGCCAACATTTAACGGTCCATCGGAACGCTATCCGGCCACCATCGGCCCCGTTCGAACATTTAACGATCCAGCAGACCGTTAATCAGCCGCAGCCTGCCCAGCGCCATCATTTAACGGTCCAACAGACCGTTAATCGAGCGCCTATCCCTGCGCCTCAGCGGTTCAGCAGGCTGCCGACATACCGCAGCAGCTCGTTGGCGCATACCGGGCAATAGCCGTGCTCGTCGATGAGCCGCTTCGTCACTTCGTTGATGCGCTTGAGCTGGCTCTCGTCGGGCGTCTTCGTCGAGGTCGTGATTTTCACGATGTCCTTGAGATCGGTGAACAGCTTCTTCTCGATCGCCTCGCGGAGCCGGTCGTGCATGCTGTAGTCGAATTTCTTGCCCTTGCGGGAATACGCCGACAGCCGAATGAGAATTTCCTCGCGGAACGCCTTCTTCGCGTTCTCCGATACGCCGATCTGCTCCTCGATCGAGCGCATCAGCCTCTCGTCCGGGTCCATCTCTTCGCCGGTCAGCGGGTCTTTGATCTTCGACCAATTGCAGTACGCTTCGATATTGTCCAGATAGTTCTCGAACAGCGTGCGGGCGGATTCCTCGAACGAATAGACGAACGCCTTCTGAATTTCCTTTTTGGCCAGGTTGTCGTACTCCTTGCGCGCGACGGAGATGTAGTTTAGATACTTCTCCCGTTCCTCCTTGGTGATCGACGGATGCTGGTCAAGCCCTTCCTTCAGCGCCCGCAGGACGTCGAGAGCGTTAATGCACGGCAGATCGTGCTTGATCAGCGCGCTGGAGATCCGGTTGATCACGTAGCGCGGATCGATGCCGGACATGCCCTCCTCGGTGAATTCGTTCTGCATCTCCTTCAGATCGGCTTCCTTGTAGCCTTCCACCTCTTCGCCGTCGTACATCCGCATTTTCTTGATCAGATCCATCCCCTGCTTCTTCGATTCCTTGAGACGGGTCAGAATCGAGAAAATCGCCGCGGCCCGCAGCGCATGCGGCGCGATATGGATATGGCTCATGTCGGATTGGCCGATCAGCTTCTTGTAAATCTTCTCTTCCTCGGACACCTTCAGATTGTACGGAATCGGCATCACGATCATCCGCGACTGCAGCGCCTCGTTCTTCTTGTTGGCGATAAACGCTTTGTACTCCGATTCATTCGTATGCGCAACGATCATCTCGTCCGCGCTGATCAACGCGAACCTGCCGGCCTTGAAGTTGCCCTCCTGCGTCAGAGAGAGCAAATTCCACAGAAATTTCTCGTCGCACTTGAGCATTTCCTGGAACTCCATCAAGCCCCGGTTGGCTTTGTTCAGCTCTCCGTCGAAACGGTAAGCCCGCGGATCGGATTCCGAGCCGTATTCCGTAATCGTCGAGAAGTCGATGCTTCCGGTCAAATCGGCGATGTCCTGGGATTTCGGATCGGAAGGGCTGAACGTGCCGATGCCGACGCGGTTTTTCTCGGAGATGAGCACGCGCTCGATCGGGACCTTCTCGATGTCGCCGTTAAATTCCGTCTTCAGCCTCATCTGGCAGGACGGACACAGGTCCCCTTCGATCCGCACGCCCAGTTCCTTCTCGATTTCCGGCCGCAGCTCTTCCGGAATCAGGTGCAGAGGGTCCTCCTGCATCGGACAGCCCTTAATCGCGTAGACGGCTCCCCTCGGCGTCCGGGAATACTGTTCGAGCCCTTTCTTAAGCAGCGTTACGATCGTCGATTTGCCCCCGCTGACGGGTCCCATGAGCAGCAAAATTCTTTTACGCACGTCAAGTCTTCTTGCGGCGGAGTGAAAATATTCCTCCACCAGCTTTTCCATCGTCTGATCCAACCCGAAAATCTCGGAATTGAAAAACTTATATTTTTTGCTTCCGCCCGATTCTTCCACCCCGTGGGACACGATCATATCGTAAACCCGGGCGTGAGCGGTCATCGCCGGAGAATTGTCGCGGCGAAGAATGTCGATGTAATCCCGAAAGGTCCCCGACCAGCCTAGCTTCTCACTCTCGGCCCGATACTCTGAGATCCGACTGAAGATGTCCATGCCGCTTCCTCCTCGCAGCTTTCTCTACTCTGAACTTGACGTAATCTAATCTTATGCGGGGAGCAGGACGAATTTGACCTGACATTCGGTGTCATGGCCAAATGCCCATGTCCCATATGCTATAATGGCGATAAATCGCAATTACGCAACCTGACCAGGAGGAGATTTCGCCTTGGCCGTCAAACTGGAAACCGAGCTGTACCCGCCGGTCAAAAGCTTCTTCGCCTCCCGAGGGTACGAAGTCAAAGCGGAAATCCGCGGCTGCGACCTGGTCGCCTACCGTCCCGAGGATGAAGGCGAACCTGTCGCAACGATCGTCGAAATGAAAAAAACGTTTACGCTCCCGCTGCTCCTTCAAGGGATCGACCGGCAGAAGACCGGGGCGGCGGTGTGGCTCGCCGTGGAACGGAATCGCGTAAAAAAAGGGGCGCACAACCAGAGGTTCAACGAGATTACCCAGCTGTGCAGAAGACTGAATCTGGGGTTTATGACCGTTACCTTCTACCGCACGAAATCTCCCGTCGTCGACGTCTGGTGCGAGCCTGCGGAAATCCGCAGCTTCTCCCCTTCTCCCGTCTCCGCAAGCTTCTCCCTGGCCACGGGGGCAGCGGGAGCGGCGGAGACGACGGAGGCTTACGGCCTGCCGACGGGGAGACGAAACAAGGTCAAAGCGGGCAAGCTGCTGAAGGAGTTCAACGCGCGAAGCGGAGATTACAATGTCGGAGGAAGCACGAAGCGGAAGCTCGTTACCGCCTACCGGGAGAGAGCGATCCAGTGCGCGCTGGCGCTGATCTGCCACGGTCCCTCCGCGCCGCGCCAAATCCGCGATTGGACGAACTGCCCCAACGCGGGCGCGATGCTTCGCGAAAATTATTACGGCTGGTTCAGACGGATCAGCAAGGGCGTGTACGAGCTGACGCCGACGGGAGAAGCGGCGTTAAGAGAATACGAGCACGTCGTTCGGGTATGGGCGCGGCAGTACCCGTGGGCGAACGACTATGCCGGGAGTTCGCCGGAAGCCCATCCGGAAGGAAAGGAGCTGCCGGCCGATGAACGACGAGCCGTATCCGATTGATCTCGGTCCTGCGGCAGCCTATGCCGCTCTGCCCGCCGAGGTGACAGTGGACGGAACGCCTTATTGGCTGGTTCGCGGCTCCGGCGGAGAGTACCGCCTGCTGATGGCAGTCTGCCCCCATGCCGGGGGAGACATTCGTCCCCACGAGAACGTGTTTTATTGTCCGCTTCATTTCTGGACCTTCCACGGGGAGACCGGGGCTTGCCTCAACGATCCCGACCATGGTCTGATTAATCGCGGAGTCGTCGTGCGGGACGATCGCCTCTACGCGACGGCCAACCCGGGCTGATCAGCTGCGCGACCATCTCCCCGTAAACTCTCCGATGCTCTCCGCCAGCCTCGCCACGCCTTGGCGAATCTGCCGGTCGTCGGCGAAGGCGTGGGTAATTCGGATCGTGTTCGGCTTCGGATCCTTGGTGAAGAACGGCGCGCCCGGCTGGAAGATCACGCCCTTAAGCCAAGCGTCGCGCAGCAGCGCTTCCCCGTCCAGGCCGGGCGGAAGCGTCAGCCACAGATGAAGCCCGCCCCGCGGCTCCGTCCAGCCCAAATTCTCGATGTCTTGCCGGGCCAGCTGCTCCGTCATCCTTCTCTTGCGCTCGCGGCATTGAATCCGCAGCATCTCCAGCAGCGGCTCGAGCGGCTGCTCCGCGATCAAGCCCGACAGCGCCCGCTGCTCGATCGGACCGAGCGCGTATTTCCTCGCGTTCTCTTCTCCCGCAAGCGAAGGCCGATTGAAAACGTCCGCGGTTCCGGCGATCCATCCGACGCGCGCGCCCGCGATCAAGCCCGGCGGAAGCTGACCGATCGACAGCACGCCCGAGTCCATGCGGCTCTGCTGCGCCGGATGGCTTGGAGACGGCTCGTAGAGCAGCATTTCCTGCCTGTCGTCGGTAACGAGCAGCACGCCCGCTTCCCGGCACCGATGGCGGACGGCGGCCATCCGCTCCCCGCTCCACTGCGTCCCCTCGGGCTCCGTGCAGGACGGAGCGACGTAGACCAGCTTCGGCCGATATCGGAACAGGGCGTTCGTCAACGCTTCCGGGTCCATTCCTTTTCGGTCCCCGTCGACCGCTTCCACCCGCATTCCCGCCTTGCGAAACGCTTGCAGAGCCGTGCGCGACGTAAGCCGCTCGGTCAGAACGACGTCTCCGGGCTCCAGCGCTTCCCCGATCATCCAGCTTAACGCTCCGTCCGCCCCTTTCGTAAACCGGATGCGGCCGCCGTTCCCCCCGACCCTTCCTTGCAGCAAGCTTCCGGCAAATTGCTCCCTCAGCTTCTCTTCCCGGAAGCCGCCCGCTTCTCGCCGCCCCGAACCGAACTCCTCCGCCGCCAAATCCGCGGCCGCGGCTTCCACGCGATCTTCCCAGTCGGACGCGGAGACGAGTCCTTCTTTGGGCCATCCGCCCATCCAATTAATGATTGAACTCACGGCGATCCCCTCCCCTTGCGATGTGGGCCATGGTTTCATTTATATGCCCGGCGAACGGAGATCATCAACTATTCGAGTTTGTTCACAACTTTTTGCGTTTTCTTTTTGACAAGGGTTGGTTATAATAAAGGGTAGTTAATCGGAGGTGTAGGATATGTTCCTTTCGACAGCAGGCGAAGCGGCGCAGCAGGTGATGATCTTCGGGATGTCCCACAAATTCTGGATCGTCGTTCTCATCATGGCGTTGTTCATCGGTTCCATTTTGACGTCTTCGTATAACGATGATAAAACCAAAGGCCTCTGATCATAGCCGCCGACAAGACCGGAACCGGAAGGTTCCGGTCTTGTTTTTTGTGCGCGTACATAGACGAAAGCCGCCCTCGGACGAGGACGGCTTTCTTCGTGTCGGTTATGTTTACAGCCCTTGCATTTCTTTGACGCAAGCAGCGCATACGTAGCGCTCCTTGAATTCTCCGACGCCTTCCATCGAAGAGCAGAACACGCAGCGGGGCCGGTAACGTTCCAATATGATATGATCGCCTTGAACCAATATCTCTACGGGGTCCCCTTCATTCATTTGGTATCGTTTGCGCAACGATTTCGGAAGAACAATTCTCCCCAATTGATCCACTTTACGAACTACGCCTGCAGGTTTCAATGCAGTTCCTCCATTCATACGCTAATCTTGCTGGTGTCTCGAAACCTTTTAGCCTCTTTGACCACTTTATACCGTTCTATATCCACTTCCGATTCCCTTCCGTTTATCCAATTTGCTTAGAATTATGCAATTTTCGACATTTAATCTCGAAATTTCGGGAATAATGTCGAATAAGGACGTCACGCTAAAGGGAAATCGTTTTGCCGCAGCGCCTCGAATACGACAATTGCCGCCGAATTGGCCAGGTTCAGCGACCGAACCTTGTCCGTCATCGGAATAGTCATGCACGTATCGGCGTGGGCGTCCAGCATGTCCTGCGGCAGCCCTTTCGTCTCCCGTCCGAAAACAAAGAAATCTCCGTCGCGGAATTCGAAGTCCGTGTAACGTTTCGTCACCCGAGTGCTCGCGAAAAAAAACCGGGCTCCGGCATGGGCTTCCGTCACTTCCTCGAACGAGTCGTAATAGGTGATATGAACGGAATGCCAGTAGTCCAGTCCCGCCCTCTTCAGCACCTTGTCGTCGGTCGAGAAGCCGAGCGGCCGCACCAGGTGAAGATGCGTTCCGGTAGCGGCGCAGGTTCTGGCGATATTGCCCGTATTCGCCGGAATTTCCGGATTCACGAGCACAATGTGAAACGGCATCGTTGTCGCCTCTCTTCCCGCATCCAAACTCGAAGGACTGTCCTCCGCCATCAAGCGACGACCGGAGGAAGCCCGACTAATCGGCGCTGCTTAACCGTTGCGGCTTTGGAAATCGCGCATGAAGCCCGCCAACGCCTGGACGCTCTCCGGCGGCACGGCGTTATAGATCGAAGCGCGCAAGCCGCCGACGCTGCGGTGTCCCTTCAGCCCGATGAAGCCTTGGGCTTCGGACTCCTTGACGAACTGCTTCTCCAGCTCCTCGCTCGCCATACGGAACGTGACGTTCATGAGCGAACGGCTGCCGGCTTCCGCGAAGCCGCGGAAGAAACCGCCGCTGGTATCGATCGTATCGTACAGCAGCTCCGCCTTCTCGCGATTGCGCGCCTCCATGCCGGCCGCTCCGCCGTTGGCCTTCACCCATTTGAGCACTTCGCCTACCATATAGATCGCGAACGTAGGAGGCGTATTGTAGAGCGAATCCGCCTTGGCGTGCGTCGCGTAGCGCAGCATCGTCGGCACGACGCCTTCGGGCTTGGCGATCAGATCCTCGCGGATAATGACGATGGTCACGCCGGAAGGTCCGAGATTTTTCTGCGCGCCGGCGTAGATCAGGCCAAACTTCGACACGTCGAGGGGACGGCACAAAATATCGCTCGACATATCGCCGACAAGCGGCACGCTGCCCGTATCCGGAAACTCCGTCCACTGCGTTCCTTCGATCGTTTCGTTGGACGTCAGGTGCAAGTAAGCGGCGTTGGCCGGCACCTTCAGCTCTCCGATCGCGGGGATACGCTTGTACGAATCGGCTTCCGAGGAAGCGGCGATCGCGACCTCTCCGAACTGCTTCGCTTCTTCGATCGCTTTCGTCGCCCAGCTTCCCGTCGCCACGTAAGCTGCGGCGGAGCCCGCGCGCAGCAGGTTCATCGGCACCATGGCGAACTGCGTGCTGCCCCCGCCTTGGACGAACAATACCTTATAGCCTTCCGGAATGGCGAGCAGCTCCCGCAGCAGCGCTTCCGTCTCGAAATGGACTTTCTCGTAGATCGCTCCCCGATGGGACATCTCCATCAAAGACATGCCGCTGTCCCCGTATTCGACAAATTGCTTCTGCGCGTTCTGCAGCACGTCGAGCGGCAATGCCGCCGGGCCGGCGTTAAAATTGTAAGCGCGGTTGGCCATCTCGTCCCCACCTTGTTTGAATTCATAATAGGCTAATCATATCAAAGCTTTGCGCCGCTCGGCAACCTTTATCCGTCGTAATCCCCCAAAATATCGTCGTATTTCCGAACGAAAGCGATACCAACATTATGAAACTTTCGTCTTTTGTGCAATTTAAAAACGCAGCCCCCCTCCCGGAGGAGGAAGACTGCGCAGTGCAAGGGCGTTGATGCGATTAGCAATCGTAATACAGGCTGAACTCGTGCGGGTGAACCCGAATGGCGACCGCTTTGGCTTCCGCGCGCTTGAAGCTCACGTAGTTCTCGATGAAGTCCTTGGAGAATACGCCGCCTTCCGTCAGGAAGTCGTGGTCGGCTTCCAGCGCGTCAAGCGCTTCGTCCAGCGAGCCCGGAACGCTGCGGATCTCTTTCTTCTGATCTTCGGACAGCTCGTAGATGTTCGTGTCGAACGGACCGAAGCCCAGCGCCGAAGGATCGATTTTGCGCTTGATGCCGTCCAGGCCGGCCATCAGCATCGCGGAGAACGCCAGATAAGGGTTGGCCGTGGAGTCCGGCGTGCGGAACTCGATGCGGCAGCCTTTCGGCGTAACGGCCGCAACCGGAATCCGAACCGCGGCGGAGCGGTTGCCCTTCGAATACACGAGGTTGACCGGAGCTTCGTAACCGGGCACCAGACGCTTGAACGAGTTCGTGGACGGGTTCGTGATCGCGATCAGCGCCGGCGCGTGGTGCAGTATGCCGCCGATGTAATGCAGCGCCATCTGGCTCAGGTTCGCGTATCCGCCCTTCTCGTAGAACAGCGGCTCGCCTTCGTTAAAGATCGATTGGTGAACGTGCATTCCGCTTCCGTTGTCGCCGAACAGCGGCTTCGGCATGAACGTAGCCGTTTTGCCGAACTGGCGGGCTACGTTATGCACGATATATTTATATTTCATAAGGTTGTCAGCCGTTTTCGTCAGCGTATCGAAACGGAAGTTGATTTCCGCCTGGCCGGCCGTCGCTACCTCGTGGTGGTGACGTTCGACGCGAAGACCGCTTTCCTGCAATTGACGGACCATTTCGCTGCGGATGTCCTGCTGGGCATCGATCG
The DNA here is from genome assembly GCF_042431195.1 of Cohnella cellulosilytica. NCBI lineage: Bacteria > Bacillati > Bacillota > Bacilli > Caryophanales > Paenibacillaceae > Cohnella > Cohnella cellulosilytica. The sequence goes on along the minus strand of NZ_JBHMDN010000055.1, from coordinate 107,277 downwards.
GGGATACCGGAACGTAGCCGCCCTTCACGCCTACCTTAAAGCCGGAGTTGCCGCCTTCCTCTTTGCGATTCGTGTTCCATGCCGCCTCTTCGGAATCGACGAAGTAAGAGGATGCGTTCATCGAAGACTCGTAACGGACGTCGTCGAAAATGAAAAATTCGGATTCCGGAGCGAAGAACGCGGCCGATCCCACGCCGGATTTTTGCAAATATTCTTCAGCCTTATGGGCGATCGAACGCGGGTCGCGATCGTAGCGCTGCCCATCCGGAGTATGAATGTTACAAACGACGATCAGGGTCGAATGCGCCGTGAACGGATCGACGTAGACGGATTCGGTATCGGGCATCATGACCATGTCCGACTCTTCGATGCCGCGGAAGCCGGAAATCGAGGAACCGTCGAAAGCGACCCCGTTCTCGAACGTTTCCGCTTCCACTTCGGAAGCAGGCACCGTAATATGATGAGCGCGTCCGCTAAGATCGATAAACCGGAAATCTACGAATTCGATATTCTTTTCTTTGATGAGTTCCAATACTTGCTGCGCTGACATTTGAATTTCCTCCCCATATCCGAACATTCGGCTCATTTACCCTAAAGAACGTTCAAGTTTTCGCCGAACTTTATGAAGTTATTATAAAACCCTGAAAAATGAGCGTCAATACTTATGTCAGGTATTTTTTTCGTTCATGTTAGCAATTCTTACAAAATAGACAAATTCCATACCGGACGCCGGAAGCCGCGGCTGGATTCCGTCCGTTTTATGTATGCGCTTACGAAAATAAACGTGAAAAAGCTGACATTGCCGCCTTTCGAAAGATTCGACTTTCGGCGGTTTGCCGTGTTTATCTATCCCCCGTCAGCTTCCCTCCCCTCATCCGTTCCCCCGCTTTCCGAACGAACATCCCCGATCATGCGAAAGAGCCGCCGCATTTTCGGATGGCTCCGAAAAACGGACGACTCTTCAGATGGTTCCTCTTTTATTTGATCCAGGTTGCGAAGGCTTCGGCCGGCGCCTTCTCCGTGTCGAACCTTTTGCCGAGCAGAGGAGCGAGCTGTTCGAGCTCCTTCAACAGGTTCGCGAACTGGTCCGGGAACAGCGACTGCACGCCGTCTCCCGTCGCGGAATTGTCCGGATCGGTGTGCATTTCGATGATAAGGCCGTTCGCCCCCGCCGCTACCGAGGCTTTCGTCATCGTCTCGACCAGCTCGCGGCGGCCCGTCGCATGGCTCGGATCGGCGATGACCGGCAGATGGGACAATTGCTGAACGACCGGGATCGCCGTCAGATCGAACGTGTTGCGGGTATACGTCTCGAACGTGCGGATGCCGCGTTCGCAGAGCATCACGTTCGGATTGCCGCCCGCCAAGATGTACTCGGCCGCGTTAAGCCACTCGTCATAGGTCGCGCTGAAGCCGCGTTTGAGCAGGACGGGATTTTGAATCGTCCCCAGCTTGCGCAGCAGGTCGAAGTTCTGCATGTTCCGCGTTCCGACCTGCATAATGTCCGCATACTCCGCGCAGACGTCGACGAATTCCGGCGCCATCACTTCGGTAATCGTGATCAGCCCGTATTTCTCTCCCGCTTCCTTCATCCACTTGAGTCCTTCGATGCCGATGCCCTGGAAGCTGTAAGGACCGGTGCGCGGCTTGAACGCCCCGCCGCGAAGCACCTGGCCGCCCGCCGCCTTGACGAGACGGGCGATCTCGTCGATCTGCTCGGGCGTCTCCACGGCGCAGGGGCCTCCCATAACGACAAGATTGTCGCCGCCGATCTTGACGCCCTTGATCTCGATGATCGTATCGTCCGGATGGAAATCCCGGCTTGCGAGCTTATAGGACTTCGAGATTTTAATGACGTTCTCTACGCCTTGCATCGAACGAATATGTTCAGCGAGCGACGGCTCCGCTTTGCCGATAATGCCGATGACGGTCCGGTCGGTTCCGCGGGACACGTGCGCCTGCACGCCGGACTGCTCGATGTGGCGTACGATTTCGGTAATCCGCTCTTCTGAGATATGCGGGGAAGTTATCACGATCATGACATTCACTCTCCTGAATATTTTAACGCGTATACGCTGTGACGCTTATACGCTTTTAAGCACTAAAGTAAATATAGAGGATAAAAGGGCTCCATGTCAACCCTTAAGTGCATAGAGCCCTTTCGTCTTCTCGTTGCCGTAATCGCTTCGAAGCTTCGCTCCTATACTTTGGCCTCCATGCGGGCGCGAATCAGCTTGCGCTTATCTCTGCGCCGGGCCTTGTAGACGTTCAGACTGTAGCGGATGGGAAAATAGCAGAGCAGTCCGAGCAGCACGCCGTCGACCGCCCCTCCGACGATCAGCTTGAGATTCGTCAACAGCAGGCGATTGATCCATTCCGGCACGAGCGGCAGATGAATGCTGAGATGCTTCGGCAGAATCCAGCCCCCCACCTTGGAATTCGGATACATCATCGGGATGTAGATGATCTTGCCGATGACGAAGCCGATCAGCGCCGCCGGCAAATTGCCTCTGAGCAGGACGCAGAGCGGGAAGATCAACACGAAGGCGACTCCGAGCGTCGGCAGCGTGAACATCTCGACGGCGATGCCGATCGCGAAGCCCATCGCGACGATCGAAGCGCCGCCCTTGGCCCTGAGCAGCATAATATATTTGTATTTCAACCAGCGCATAACCGAATGTAGCCGACGCATAGGATGCTCCCTTCCATGACGCAGACGACCGCGAAGCCGCCCTTACTGACTCGTCCCTGCTGATTTGACCTTGACGTTCGGCAACAGCTTATTCGGATTAACGGTTCGTTTGATCGGCCAGGTCGACGGGTCCGCGGAGTCGAACTGCTCGATATAGGCGATCACTTCCTTCGTCAGAGCGGTAGGCGTGGAAGCTCCCGAGGTGACGGCCACGCGCTCGAGTCCCTGCAGCCATTCCTGCTTGATCTCGGAGACGTCCGCGACGCGATAGGCGGGAACGCCGGCGATCTCCTGGGATACCTGCGCGAGCCGGTTGGAATTGTTGCTGCGCGGGTCGCCGACGACGATGCACAGCTGCGCTTCTCCGGCTTGCCCGGCAACGGCTTCCTGGCGAACCTGCGTCGCCAGGCAAATCTCGTTATGAATTTCCGCGGTAGGGAACCGGGCCAGCAGCAGCGACATCAGATGCCGGATATCCCATTGGGACATCGTCGTCTGGTTCGTAATGATAATCCGCTCCGTGCTCAGCTCCAGCTTCTCGATATCGTCCTCCCGCTCGATCAGGTGCACGTGCCCGGGCGCGATGCCGATCGCGCCCTCCGGCTCCGGATGGTTCTTTTTGCCGATATAGACGACCTCGTAGCCTTCTCCGACCTTCTCCCGGATCAGATCGTGCGTCTTGGTCACGTCCGGGCACGTCGCGTCGACGACGGTCAGCCCCTTCTCCTTGGCCCGTCTCCGCACCTCCGGGGATACGCCGTGAGCGGTGAAGATGACCGTGCCGCTGTCGATCTGCTCCAAAATATCGAGGCGGTCATGGCCGTCCAGCGTAATGATGCCTTCTTCCTTGAACGCTTCCGTAACATGACTATTATGAACGATCATGCCCAATATATAAATCGGCCTGGGCAGCTCCAGATTGCGTGCCGTCTGAAGCGCCAACACCATCGCATCGACGACGCCGTAACAGTAGCCCCTCGGCGATATTTTCACGACTTGCATTGCCCGCGCCCGCTTTCTCGCCCCTTATTGTTGCGCGACCTCGAAGAGGTCCGAAGTCGTAGGCGTTCCGACTCTCTTGCAATCTATTATAGCCTATTCGCGATACAGGGGAAAGGAGCGTCGCCGGAATGCAAAAAAGGGCAGTCCCGTAAGGAGGGACTGCCCTTTCCATGCGATCATGCAAGCTTGCCGTCGGGTCCGGCCGCCTCTCGAACAGGCAGCCACACCGTAAACACCGTGCCTTCTTCCAGCCTTGTCTGCACCTCGATGCGGGCGTGATGCATGTCCGCGATCCATTTGGCGATCGACAGCCCCAGCCCCGTGCCCGACGTTTCGCCGCGCGACACGTCCACGCGATAGAAACGCTCGAAAATATGCGGCACCTCTTCCGCCGCGATGCCGATGCCGGTGTCGGCCACCGACAATCCGACCGCGTTGTCCCGCCGCGTCGCATACAGCCTGACTCTGCCGGACGGCGTGTACTTGAAGCCGTTCTCGATCAGGATGAAGAGCAGCTGCAGCAGGTAGTCGCGATTGCCGCGAACTTTAACGCCGTCGAGCGCATCCAGCGGGCCGACCGCCCACTCCGCCCTTCTCGGAAGGAACGCGGCCCTTCTTGCCGCCTCTTCCGCCAGCGGCTGCAGCTCGACGTCGCTCATCTCCATCACGTAGCCCGCGTCCGCCCTGGCCAGCGACAGCAGATGATTGACCAGTCCGCTCATGCGGCGGGCTTCGTCGGCGATATCGCGAATCGATTCGAGCGACATGTCGCGCTTCTCGATGTCGGACAGAGCGGCGGACGGCGGCATATCGGCCTCGTCTTCATCCTCTGTCGCGCGGCGTCCCCCCTCGACGTCCGACCAAATTTTCTCCAGCAGGTCCACGTTGCCCCGGATCGTCGTCAACGGCGTGCGCAGCTCGTGCGATGCGTCGGAGACGAACCGCTTCTGGGCCGCGTTGGAATCCTCCAGGTTTTTGTACGCCCGCTCCACGCCCGACAGCATCGCGTTAAGCGTGTCGGTAAGCCGGCCGATCTCGTCGTTGGCTTTCTCCCTGGGAATTCTGAGGCTGAGCTCCGAGCCGCTCTGAATGCGTTCCGCCGCCTCGGTCACGCGATTGATCGGCATCAGCGCCTTGCGCGAGAGGAACATTCCGAGGAGGAACGCGGCGATTAGGCCCGCGGCCCCGGCGAACCACAGAATCGTCCGAAGCTGGTGCAGCAGCTGCTCCTCCCGCCCGGTCCAGGCGCCGACCTGCAGCAGGCCGACGACGTCGCTGCCGATCGGTATCTCCAGCACGAGGAAGGGAATACCTTCGACTTCGCGCTTCGTGAAAACGTACTTGCCGGAGCGAACCTCGTTCTGTCGCGGATACGGGAACGTCAGCTCCGGCCGGTTCGTCGACGCCCGCATGTTCGGCGTTTTGTCGTCGACGACCCCTTCGATCGTCGGCATATAGTTGACGATCTGGATGAAGAAGGAATTGTAATCGATTGCGCTTCTCAGCACCCCGCTCAGACCTCCCGTAATGCCCTGGCTTCTGATCTGGGTTTCCTCGCTGATGCGCCGCAATTGCTCCTTCAGCGACGACATCGTATTATTCTGAACGATTCCGTAGATCGTGACGCCGAAGGCGACCAGCGTGACCGCCAGCAGTCCCGAATACCACAAAGTCAACCGCAGCCGGATCGACATGCTCAGCTGTCTCCCTTCAGGACGTACCCGGCTCCCCTGACGGTTTGAATCAACCTTTTCTCCCCGTTCTCTTCGAGCTTCTGCCTGAGCATCGCCACGTATACCTCAAGCACGTTGGATTCTCCGCTGTAATCGTAGCCCCATATTCTTTCCATGATCAGGTCGCGCGACAGCACGCGCTTCGGATTTTGCATGAACAGATGCAGCAGGTCGAATTCCTTGGCCGTCAGCTCGATACGGCGATCGCCCCGCATAATTTCCCTTCCGTCCACGTCCATGATCAAGTCCTCGTAACGGAACTGCCCGCCGTCCTCGGCCCGGTCCGGCCGCCGGCGCAGCAGCGCCCTGACGCGCGCCATCAGCTCCTCGAGCGCGAACGGCTTCACCAGGTAATCGTCGGCGCCCAGATCGAGCCCGCGCACTCTGTCCGACACCTCGTCCTTGGCGGTCAGCAGCAGAATCGGCGAGACGATGCCCGCCTCGCGCAGCCTTCTGCACACCTCCCAGCCGTCCATCTTCGGCATCATCACGTCGAGGATGACCAGGTCGGCCTGCTTCTGTCCGAGCAGCCTCAGTCCTTCCGCGCCGTCCGCCGCCGTCGTTACTTCGTAACCTTCGAATGCCAGGCTCCGCCGAAGCAGCGCCGTAATTTTCTCGTCGTCGTCAATGACCGCAATATGGGGTCTCACAGGGAATGTCCTCCTCTACCCAACGAGAGCGGGATACCCTTATCGGACTCCCGCTCCTCCGTGCTTATGAACCTAACCGGGCTTACTCCTGAATGTTAAATTCGTTCTTGTCGCCGATCTGGACGGCGATCTCCAGCTTCTTCTCGCCGCGCAGCACGTCGAGCGTAACCTGGGCGCCCACTTCTTTCTTCTGGATCGCCGCGATCAAATCCTCTTTGTTCTTGTAAGCCGTGCCGTCCATGCCCGTAATGACGTCGTACTGCCGCAGATCGCCTCTGTATGCCGGAGAATTAAACACGACCTCCCGCACGAATGATCCCTTCGTGTCCTTGTCGATGCCGAGCTGCTGGGCGATTTCCTCGTTAACGTCCATCAAGGTCGCGCCGATGAACGGAACCGGCTTCTGCGGAATTTTCGTGTTTGTCTTCAGGTTTTCCAGCACTTCCGTGATCGTGCTCGTCGGGATGGCGAAGCCGATGCCTTGCGCCTGCGTGCTGACCGCCGTATTGATGCCGATGACTTCGCCGTTCAGGTTCAGCAGCGGACCTCCCGAGTTGCCGGGGTTGATCGAAGCGTCCGTCTGCAGCAGATGCTGGTATTTACGCGTTCCGTTGCCGTCTTGAATCGAAATTTCGCGTTCGTTGGAGCTGAGCACGCCGACCGTAATCGTATGCTCGAAGCCGACCGGGTTGCCGATGGCGACGACCCAATCTCCCATGTTCATGCTGCTGGAGTCGCCCAGCTTCAATGTCGGGAAGCTGCTGCCTTCGATCTTCAGCACGGCCAGATCGAGCTCGGGGCTTGTGCCGAGCAGCTTGGCGGTGTACGGCTCTTCGGTTCCTTCGACCGTCACCTTAATCTGATCCGCCCCGTCGATGACGTGCTGGTTCGTCAAAATGTAGCCGGTGGAGTCGAACAGGAAGCCCGAGCCCATGCCGCTCTCCTGCAGATCGCCTTGGCTTTCGTCTCCTCTGTTGCTTCTGTAGTTGTCTCCGAAAAACTGGCGGAAAAACTCGTCTTCCCACGTCGTTCCCTGACGGGCCTTCGCATAGGTCTCAATTTTAACGACTGCGGGCGAAGCCTGCTCGAAAATTTTGGCGATGTTGTTCGGGCGAACGACGTCCTCGCTGTTGCCGACCGGATTGTTGACCGGCTTCACCGACGTGTCCTGAACCTGCGGCGCGCTGCCGAACAGCTCGCCCGTAAACCAGTTTTGCCGATCGGCCGTATACATCAACGCGCCAACGACGATGACGCCCGCCAGGAACGAGGCGAAGACGGCGCGGAACGACGTTCTGCGCGGGGGCTTCGCCCCCCAATCGCTCTTGGCCGGCCCGCCCGATACGGTGAACGGCCGATATTCCTTCGCCGCCGTGGGCGCAACCTCCACGATGCCGGCGTCCTCCTGCTTGGCCGGCTCCTCCCCGTACGGTCGTCCGGCTCCGCCGAACGGGCCGAACGTGTACGGCTCCGTCTCCCTGCGCGTCTCCCCGTAAGGGTCGTTGCGCTTCTCCTCTCCATATGCGAAACCTTCCGGCTGTTCCGGTTTTTTGTTTTCATCTTCCATAGGAATTACCTCCCTCGCGCAGCCTTTGCCGGCTGTCGTCGTTCTGATCTTGTAACCGTATCATAAACCCGTTTCCTTAAAACTATCTTAAACGGAAATGAAGACGAAGTAAAAGCCGGGAGAAAATAACCATGCAAAAACGCCTTCGGCGTCCATGGAACGAACGGAGAAGACGTTTTTTGTCGAAAAGGTTCGGCGAAGGCCGGCCGCGCGGAGAACGCAGGCGGCCGCCGTCCCGTTTCGGGCTGTCATTCGGGGTAGAGGGTTTCGATCTCCTCCAGCTTGCGCCGGGCTTTCTCGATCCATTCGCGCTTGATGCCGTCGTCCGGATCGGCCGGATCGGAGAACTGGTTGATCAGCCCTCCGAACGTGCCCGCGCGGGCGCTCTCGTTCAAGCCTTCGTTGTAGACGTGCTTCAGCACGTAGGGTTGACCGAAGCGAATTTCCGTATCCAGCGGTTCCGCTTCGCTGTCGAGCCTTCCCGTCGTCACGTCGAACGGCAATCTCAGCCAGACTTTGCTGGCCTCGTCCAGCGCGCAGTCGAACGAGCCGCGATCGTAATCCCAACCGCCGCCCAGCGCAAAGCCCCGCTCCGCCAGCAGCTTGTGCGAAATGCCGTAATCGTGAACCTGCGAGGTCAGGGATGAATCAAGAACATGCATGCCGGGATACCGCCTTTTTTATTGACTAGGTTTCCCGCACCCCGGCGATTTATCCTTCTTGGGGCGTGTATGCAAACCCGCTCGGGGGCATCTATCACCGCCTTTTCGCCCCCTGCTGCGTCACTTTTGCTTGACGTACCCCCGGTACGCCTTCACAAAAGTTCCTTGCATGGAACGAAAATTCGGCAATATCTGCTATCCTCGGAGTATGCATACACGCCCTAGCAGTCAAGCTTCCTTGACCCAGCCCTTGCGGTGGGCGAAAATAGCGAGCTGGGTGCGGTCCTCAAGCTCGCACTTCATCAACAGGTTGCTGACGTGCGTCTTGACCGTCTTGATGCTGATGTGCAGCTCGTCGCCGATTTCCTTGTTACTTCGTCCCTCGGCAATGAGCAGCAGCACTTCGCGCTCGCGTTCGGTCAGCCCTTCGACCTCGGTGCTCGCGGAGCGCTTGCGAAGACCGCGGGTCAGCGCCTGGGAGACGTCCCCGCTCATGACCGGCATATTTTTGACCGCGCCCTGCATCGCGTAGATCAGTTCGTCGGCGGATACCGTCTTCAGCACGTAGCTGACCGCGCCCGCTTCGATCGCTTCGACGACCTTCTCGTCCTCGAGAAAGCTCGTCAAAATCACGATCTTTAAGCCCGGATGTCTGGCCAGCAGCTCCCGGGTCGTCTCTACGCCGTTCATCTCGGGCATCATCAAATCCATCAGAACGATCTGCGGCATCTGCCCGTCGAAGCCGCCCCGCTCCAGCTTCTCGATCGCTTCCCGGCCGCCGCCCGCTTCGCCGATCACTTCGAAGCGGGAATCCAGCATCAAATACGTGCGCAGTCCCATCCGCACCATCTCGTGATCGTCCACGATCAGCACTTTCCAGCTTGTCCCGGTTTCCGTCACTTGGCACCCGCTCCTTGTTCCTTGTCTTCTTCTTCGGTCCCCCGCGGCTCGTCCGGCTCCGGCGCGAATTTGGGCAGCCATACCCGCACTCTCGTGCCCGAGCCGGGCTTCGTCACGATTTCCGCGTCCCCGCCCAGCTTCTGCGCGCGCTCCCGCATCGTGGACAAGCCGTAGCCTCCCGGCCTGACCTGTCCGCCCTTGAAGCCGAGCCCGTCGTCCTCGACGGACAGTGTGATCTGCGCGCCGGTGTCCCCGAGCAGCAAGCGGACGCTCTGCGCCTCCGCGTGCTTGACGACGTTCGCCATCGCTTCCTGAATAATAAGGAACAGCTGATGCTCCTTGGCTTCCGAGATGCGTTCTCCCACCTGAATGTCCAGCGTGCCCTGAAGCCCGTTCTGCCGGCAATAATCCGGGAACCAGCGGTTCAGCGCCTCCTCCAGCGTCTTGCCTTGAAGCTCCATCGGCCGCAGCTGCGCGATCAAGCCCCGCATCTGCTTCTGCGCCGTCGAGGACATCGCGATCAATTGCTCCATCACCTGCTGCGCATGCTTCGCGTCCCGCTCGAGCAGCTTGGGCAGAGAGGAGGCCGACATATGCAGCGCGAACAGCTGCTGGCTGACCGTGTCGTGCAAATCTCTCGCCAGACGTTTTCTTTCCTCGAGCACGGCGTCCTCCGTCGAGATCATCTCCTCCAGCGCTTCCTTCTCGCCCATCCGCTGCAGCAGCTTGATGCGCGACTCCAGCTGCCCCATCATCGCGTTGACCTCGCGATAGACGCCCGAGAAGGCGTCGCCCTCCTCCTCCGGCAGCCGATAGCCCCAGTTGCCGGCGGAGGCATGCTTCAGCGCGAGCTGCAGCTGATCGATTTTGCGCTGCGTGCGCTGGCCGATCTGGTAAGCGATCGCCATCTGCAGCACGGTCAGGCTTGCGGTCCAGGTTCCCCAGACCTCGAGGTTCGGCGTCGAATCGGTGAATACGACCACGGCGTAATACAGAACGAACATGAGAACGATCGTAGCCAGTCCGGTATAGATCGACGAAGCCCATTTGCTCGTGCGAACTTTTCTGACCATCGATTAACCTACCTTCGTCACGCGCACGTCGCCGATAAAGCTGCTGACGATCAGCACGACCCTCTTGTCCGCGTCCGGGAACAGCGGCGTTTCCACGGTCATCTGGTTAAACAGCCCGCCGCGCTTCTGGCCCAGCACCTTCACGTCGCCGATCAGGCTGCTCGATACGACCTGGATGCCGACGCCGAGATCGTTGGGCACGAACACTTTGACGTCGCCGATAAACGAAGATACGTAAACGCGGGTTTCGCCGACCGGAATTTGCGCCTTCGTCAAGTCCAGCGTCGTATCTCCGATAAAATGAGAGATGTTCATCGGCCGCAGCTCCCAGTAATCGTTGCCGAGGTGAACGTCCCCGATGAAGCGGCTGTGTTCATGTCTGTGCGCGTTATGGGCGTGCCTGTGAGCGTTATGGGCGTGTCTGTGAGCGTTGTGAGCATGTTTGTAAGCGTGCTTCCAGTCCCGCCATTCCCTGCGGCCGGCTCCGTTCGGCCAGCTGTCGTACGGATCCGCCGGGTCCGGGCCCGGGTTCGGCGGCGGGGGCGTGCGCTCCCCTCGGGAAAAGCCGTAGTCGTTCGGCCGCTCTTGTTGCGGCTCCTTGTCCAGATTGATCGAGGAGCGCCGTTCGAATTCCTCCAGCTCGGGAGGCGCCGGCGGCGGTCCCGGAGGTACGGGCGGCACTTGCGGCTCGTTCGGCTCGGGCGGCTCGTACGGAGAGCCCGGGTGCACGGGATTCCAGCCTTCGTGCTTCGAATGACGGTTGCCGCAGCCCGGGCGATTCCCCCGGAAGATCAAGCTGAGTCCGAATAAAATAATCGCGATCGGCCCCAGAATTCGGGCGAAGTCGCCGAAGCTCCAGTCGAGATACCCCAGGTTTCTCCCCAGGAAATAGCAGCCGATGATCACGGTCAGCAGATTCCACCATACTTGCTGCAGCAGCATGCCCTGCAAGCCGAACACGATGAGGAATACCGGCCAGTAGGTGCGGAACAACTCCCCGATATCCATGGAGATCAGCCCGACTTGATTCAGTAAAAACACGACGCCTACGACGACGATAAAAGCTCCCCATAGCAGCCGGTGAACGATCGATGAATTCATAGCCCTGTCCTCCAACTCGTTGCTGATAATCGCTTGTTGTTACCAGTATAACGAATTGTCCCGTCCCCACAACAGCGGCGCGGGGTGGAAGTCGGCCTCGGTCTGCAGACCGAGGCCGCTTGGCACGAATACAGGCTGCCCGGGATCGTCTTGACGACCATCCGGAGCAGCCTGTAATTCAGGATACCGCAATATCGATTCCGACAACGCCGAGCGCCGTCCCGTCGCTTCCGTGCAGAGGCATCGACACGGTCAGGCACGGTTTTTTCGTAATCGCGGACAAGTATACCTCCGAGACGAACGTCTCCCCCGCCATCGCCCGCTTCCACCATTCGCGGCTTCGGGCGTTGAGCAAGCCGGCGGCAGGCTCCGAGAACACGAACGACCCGTCGTCGCGGTTGGACCAGATCGCCTCCATGCCGGGCGAACGCTTCAGCCACCCGCCCAGCACGCCGCGATGCGCCTCCTCGGACATCGCCGTCAGCTCGGGATCGGAGACGATCGAGCGCAGCAGCCCGGTCCATTTCGCCGTATCGGACGCGACCGCGCCTTCCCATACGCGTCCTCCGGCGTTCTGGACGGCGGCCGCGAGCTCGTCGGAAGACTCCCTGAGCTCCTCGGATACGCGGGACAGGCTGGCGATCTCCGCCCGCTGCCGCACGTTCCGCGCCAGCGTCTCGTCGACGCTGCCCAGCGTAATGCCGACGGAGTCCACGACCTCCTCGAGCAGCCCGCTCGTGGCCGTCGTCCGCTGGGCTTGCGCGATCGCGTGCTCCAGCGTTGCGCCGACGTGCTCGTCCACCCCGAGGAAGGAATTGAAAATGACATCCATCCGCTCGCGCGTCCTGCTCATTTCCTCCAAGCCGCGCGTTACGGACTTCTTCTCTCCTTCCACCGAAGCGACGACCTGCCGGATTCCCGCCTCGATGCTTTGGACGATGCCCGTCGAGTTTTTGATCGCTTGCGCGCTTTCCTCGGCCAGCTTGCGGATTTCCTGGGCGACGACGGAGAAGCCGCGCCCGTGCTCGCCCGCGTGCGCCGCTTCGATCGCCGCGTTGAGGGCCAGCAGCGACGTCTGGGAGACGATCTCCTGCACCCATGCGTTGATCTCCCCGATTTTGGACGCCTGCGCGATCAGATCGTTAACCCGCTTCTCCATCGTTCCGTGGTTGCGAGACAAGTCGTTCATTACCTCGTCCGTATGCGTCAACGAACGGGTGACCTCGACGACGACGTCCCGCGTCTTCTTGCTCTGCGCGCTCAAATCTTCGGTAACGCCGCGAATCTCCCGTGAGGAAGCGGCCACCTCCTGCAGAGAAGAGAAAGCTTCTTCCAGCCGCAATCTCGCGGTCTGGGCGTGCTGCCTCAGCTTCTCTTCCTGAACCGCGGCCCGATCGGCAATCCCGTCAAGCTGGCCGATGCTGGCGTCCACTTCCGATACCGCGGCCTGCAGACGGTCCGCAATGACGATCGCCTCTTCGATCATCTGCCGAAGCGCCTCCGGATTCGCCTCCGTGCCAAGCCCGACAGCGCCTTCCGAGCTCCCGGAACGGCCCGTTCTGTCCTCTTTGCTTCCCTCGCGTTTCACCCAGCTTCGCCAATCTCCCATCTCCGCCACCTCAAATCCATCCATCATGTTAGATTTTCTAACATTATATTGGATTTTTTGACAAAAAGAAAGGGACCTGCGCGGTCCCCTCTTGTTATTCCGTATTTCATCAAGCTTCTCGGCCCGCCCGGCCGACGCGAATGCCGCTTGCTTCTTAGCGTTTGGAAGCGTTCTTCTGAGGCGCCTTGGCGTTAGCCGCAGAGTTCGTTTCGTTCTGCTCCGCAGCGAACTCTTCCTGATAGGCATTCGAGTTGCCGAGCTTCTGCTTCTTGTTCTTTGCCACTGTCTCCCTCACCTCCACCCATAGCATGGACAGAGGAAGACGGCTTTATGTATGCCCGTTCTCGTCTTCGGCTTGCGTTCTAAGCCTGGCTTTGCCTCTATGAATACGCGCCTTGACCGTACCGACCGGAAGATCCAACGCCGCGGCGATCTCGGCATCCTTCAATCCGTAATAAAACTTGTAAAGCAGCAGCGTTCTTGTCGTCGGATCCAACCGTCCGAGCAGGTCGGACAGCTCCGTCATCGACTCCGGCTCGAAGGCGAACGTCGGGCTGGCAAGCTCGTTCTCCAGATCTTCGTAATTGGCTTCGTGCCGTCTGGCGCGGTTCGCGTTCGAAGCGAGATTGTAGGCGATCGCTTTCGCCCAGGGAATCAGCTTCTCCTTGTCCCTTAGCGTGGAACTCTTCTCCAAAATGCGCACCCAGGCTTCTTGCACGACATCCACCGCGTCGCCTTTATGCAGGAGCTTATGGCGAACGACCTTTAACATCTGGGAATAAAGCTCGACCAACACTTCGTCTTCCGATCGGAAAGATTCCGGCAATTGAGAATCGCGGAGGAAGTTCATGAATCCAGCCACCCCTAAACGGTGCGATATTGAAGTATTCCTATTCTATCATAACCGCGATAAAAAGAGAATAATTTACATTTTGCCGGAATTCCCGACAAACTCCCCGCCCATGCGGGCAGCGGTAAAAAGCGGCTGCCCTCTAAACAATAAGTCGTACCGAACGATGATCGATGGAATGATGTAGTCGCATCTATCTCCTTCCAATGCTATACGATCCTGAAATTTTGAACTTCTAAACCCGTCACAGGGTCATTTCAGGAACGTATGAGGCAGTCTCCAGGCTAATCATGACCCATAACGGTTCCAAATAATTGGAAAACTCGATTTTGAACAAAATTGCATAATAGGAGATGATTTGCTTCCGACCCAGAGGCGAGGTTTAAGCTCACCGGACGGGCTTATCGGCGCGGAACCGACCCAGGGGTGATGGTTAAGCTCGCCAGAAGGGCTTATCGGCCCAGAACCGGCTCAGAGGCGAGGGTTAAGCTCGCCGGATGGGCTTATCGGCCCGGAACCGGCTCAGGGGCGCGGAATTTAGCTCGCCGGACGGGCTTATCGGCCCGGAACCGTCCCAGAGGCGAAGTTTAAGCTCGCCGGACGGGCTTATCGGCCCGGAATCGGCTCAGGGGCGCGGTTTTAGCTCGCCAGACGGGCTTATCGGCCCGGAACCGTCCTAGGGGCGCGGATTTAGCTCGCCGGACGGGCTTATCGGTGGCCTGATTATCTTGTTGATAGGTTTTATAAACGAGATTTATTCTTGCTGGAAGGTGGAGGGGCATCTATCTCCTGGAGACGGTCTCCAGGAGATAGATGCTTCTTCTTTTTCATCGATCATCTTGTACGCCCTAACTTAGGGAGCAGCCGCTTTCCGAATAGGATCAGTCGGTCCGTTTGCTGGAAATTTCTCCGGCGATGCGGGCAATGAATTCCTCGACCGATTGGGCGCCGAGGTCCCCTTCCCCGCGGCGGCGCACGGAAACCGTGCCGTTAGCGGATTCCTGCTCGCCGATGACGAGCATGTATGGAATCTTCTCAAGCTGCGCCTCGCGGATTTTATAGCCCAGCTTCTCGTTCCGCAAATCCGCTTCGACGCGGATGCCGGCCAGCTGCAGCTTTTCTTCCACCTGCTTCACGTAAGGCTCGTACACCGGGTTAACCGGAATCAGCTTCGCCTGAACCGGGCATAACCAGACCGGGAGAGCGCCCGCGAAGTTTTCCAGCAGGAACGCGGTCATGCGCTCCATCGTGCTGATAATGCCGCGGTGAATGACGACGGGGCGGTGCTTCTTGCCGTCGTCGCCGACGTATTCGAGCTGGAACCGCTCGGGCAGCAGAACGTCCAGCTGGGCGGTCGACAGCGTCTCTTCCTTGCCCAGAGCCGTCTTGATCTGCACGTCCAGCTTCGGACCGTAGAACGCGGCTTCTCCTTCGGCCTCGAAGAACGGCAGGCCGAGCTCCTCGACGACCTCGCGCAGCATCCGCTGGGAAGTCTCCCACATCTCGTCGTCCGGCCAATATTTCTCCGTATCCTGCGGATCGCGGTAAGACAGCCGGAAGCGGTATTCCTTGATGCCGAAGTCCTCGTACACCTGGCGGATCAGGTTCACGACGCGCGTGAACTCCTCCTTGATCTGATCCGGACGGCAGAAAATATGGGCGTCGTTCAGCGTCATCGCGCGCACCCGGTGCAGGCCCGTCAGCGCTCCGGACATCTCGTAGCGGTGCATCGTGCCGAGCTCGGCGATCCGGATCGGCAATTCCCGGTAGCTTCTCATGTCGCTCTTGTACACCATCATATGGTGCGGACAGTTCATCGGACGAAGCACGAGCTCCTCGTTGTCGAGCTCCATTTTCGGAAACATATCCTCCTGATAATGCTCCCAGTGCCCGGAAATTTTGTACAGCTCCACGTTGGCCAAAACCGGCGTATAGACGTGGGTATAACCGAGCTTTTCCTCCAGATCGACGATGTATCGTTCCAGCGTCCGGCGCAGCTTCGCACCGTACGGAAGCCAGAGCGGCAGCCCTTGGCCGACCTCGCGGGAGAACGAGAACATTTTCAGCTCGCGGCCCAGCTTGCGGTGATCGCGCTTCTTCGCTTCCTCTAGGAAATACAGATGCTCGTCCAGCTCCGCCTTCTTGGCGAACGCCGTGCCGTAAATCCGCTGCAGCATCTTGTTCTTGCTGTCGCCGCGCCAATAAGCGCCCGCCACGCTCAGCAGCTTAAACGACTTGATGCGGCCCGTGGACGGCAGGTGCGGCCCGCGGCACAGGTCGAAAAATTCGCCTTGATCGTAGATCGTTATGGCGACGCCTTCCGGCAAGTCCCGGATAAGCTCCAGCTTCAGCGGATCCTGAATGTCCTCGAAAATGCGAAGCGCTTCTTCGCGGCTTACCTCGCGCCGAACGATCGGCAAGTTTTCCTTGACGATCTTCTCCATTTCCTTCTCGATCGCCGGCAGATCCTCCGGCGTAATCGACTGTTCCATGTCGATGTCGTAATAGAAGCCGTCTTCGATGACCGGCCCGATGCCAAGCTTGACCTTGTCCGCTCCGTATACCCGCTTCAGCGCCTGCGCGAGCAGATGCGCCGTGCTGTGCCGCATGACTTCCAGCCCTTCCGCGTTGTCGAGCGTCACGATTTCGAGCGCGGCGTCGTTCTCGATCGCCGTGTTCAGATCCACAACCTTGCCGTCCACCTTGCCGGCGACCGCGGCTTTGCGCAGCCCCGGGCTGATCGATTGCGCTACCTCTTCGACGGTAACTCCTGCCTCGTAAGCGCGCACGGCTCCGTCCGGAAATTTTACCTGTACTGACATTTTCGAAAGCCTCCTTCTTCTTGTCGGGGGGAAACAAAAAAAGCACCGCGTCCCTAAAGGGACGGGTGCTCTGTATGCGGCCCGTGGTTCCACCCTCCGTCAATCGGCGCTCGCGCCGATCCTCTGGCATGAAGTTAACGGTCATGACCCGGCAGGAAATACTGGAAAGGCCGATGGAGGCCGTTCGATTCCTTCCTGCAGCTCGAAAGGGGTATCCGTCTGGCGGTGGCGGAAGGAACTTGCAGCCCGGGGTTCCTCTCTCTGGACCGTCCGTTTCAGACAGCGTTGTCTTTCTCATCGCTTTTGGCTTGTGGATTCATACCGTTCATTATAGCGATTGCCGCCGTAATTCGTCAAGCTTCTCCCCTTCCTCAATGAGCGGGCAAGTCGGGGTACAGCGCAGCCCGATCTCCGAAAATGCCGATAATCGTGCGAATAACCTGCGATTCCGGTTCCGGCGTGTGGATATACAGCTGGCGGGGCGAAGCGGCGAGCAGGCGGCTGACGACCAGGCTCTCCTCCTCCGCTTCCGGCTCCCCGGAATCCGGCAGGCCGAACGCTTCCGGTCCGAGATCGCCTTCCTGCTCGAGCGGCTTCATCTCCTCGTCCAGCAAACGAAAAGCATGCCCGCCCGAATGAAGAACATGGATCGTGGACGTGCGCGTCTCCTGCCATTCCACCATCGACTTGAGCAAGGACATGAATTCCTGATATTGGCGTTCCATCATTCTTTCCTCGATCGCGGCTTCCGCGGCTTCCTTCACTTCGGCCCCGTAGTCCCCGAGGCGAAAACGAAGGAACCCTTCCAGGTTCAAGCGCTCGTGCTCCTCCAGGTACCGCGAAAACTTGGCGGCGAGCTTCTGCAGCCGCCGCTCCCGCCCCCGGCCCATCCAGCCGACACCGGTCGCGTCCGGTTCGCCGTCGAGCAGCGACACGGCTTCCGCGATCAGCGCGTCGGTCTCCACCTCGTCCCGCAAGCCGAAATTCGTCCGAAACAGCTTTCTCAATAGGGCAGGCTCCTGCTCCGACAACGTATATTCCGCCAGCACTTTACCGACGCGATCGCAAGAATGTTTCTTGCCGTGAGGGCCCGGTCCGACCGGAAATTGACAGCGTATGACGCCGTCTTCCTGGCTCAGCTCCCACTGCACGCTGTCCACCGGATTTTTCGCGTCGACGAACGTGCGGCTCAGCATCCCCGCCAGCCGTTCCAGCGAAGGAGGATCGCTCGCATAGGCCACGACGAACTCCATCTTTTTCTTCAATTCCCCGCCTCCATTCTTCCGACTCGTTACTTAACTATATGGTGGCCCAAAAAGGGATATACGATGGCAGAACGTTTATGGTATATTTTATGAAGTTTGATCGAGAAAGGACGTTCCTATGTCTTTGCCACTTTTTTCAATACGTCAAGAACGTTGGAACCGGCTGCTGCTTCAGGGCTGCTGGGTCGTGTTCTTGTTGTCCGTCGCTCTGGAGCTGCTCTTCCTCCAGGTCACCCAGGTTCCGCACGCCGAGTTTATACGCCTGTACATCATCAGGCCGACGGTCATTATGGGAATCGTGCTGCTTGCCGCCGAAGTCGGTATCCGCTACCTTCCCAGGCACCACGATTACATCCTCATTACGACCGCCGCCTTCATGACGGGTACGATTACGTTTATCCATTCCTCCTTGGAATATCTCCTGTTTCTCCTGTTTTTCCCGATTCTGATCAGCATTTTTTACTTCCAATACAAGAAATTGCTGTACGCCGTCCTGCTTACCGGAATCTCCTTCGTCGTTCTGTTCGTTTGCAACACAGCGATCTCGGAAAACATATCCGTAACCGGCACGTTAACGATGGCGGTTATTTTGCTTGTCTTCAGCGGCATCGGGTTCGGCATTCTGGCCAGAGGACGCGAGATTTTGACGCATCTGCACAGCTCCTACGAATCGAATCAGGAGCTGCTCGTCCGCACGATCCTGATGGACAAGCTGGCGAAGACGGACGCTTTGACGGACACCTACAATCACATGGCCTACCATGAATACAAGGACAACCTCGTCACTCAGGCGGACAACGGGGGGCTCCAGCTGCATCTGGCCATTATGGATATCGACAACTTCAAGAAAGTGAACGACACGTTCGGTCATAAAGCCGGGGACGCCGTATTGCAGAAGGTCGCCTCGATCGCCAAGTCGCAAACCGGAGGCAACGATTTCGTCGCCAGATACGGTGGAGAGGAATTCGTCATACTGTTTACGGAGAAAAGCTTTCAGGAAGCATACGACACGGTGGAGAGCATACGGATGAAAATCGCGGCAGCGACGCACGAGGCGCTTAACGGGTGCAACGTCACCGTCAGCGTCGGTCTGAACGCTTACGAGCCGGGGATGGGCAAGGAGGAGCTGTTCAAGCTCGCGGACGCCGCCCTCTACGAGGCCAAGCTGTCCGGCAAAAACCGCACCGTCATCGCCAAGGCGAAGCAGACGGCCGAGCACGCTCGCGCTTAACATACATAAAAAGGGGCTGGCCCCTAAGTAAACAGAGTCGTACCGAACGACGATCGATGGAATGTTATAGTCGCATCTATCTCCTTCCGCTGCTATACGATCCTGAAATTTTGAAGGGGTAAACCCGTAAATGGGTCATTTCAGGAACGTATGAGGCAGTCTCCAGGAAATAGATGCTTCTTCTTTTTCATCGATCCTCTTGTACGCCTGACTTAGGGGACAGCCCCTTCTTCGTTATGGATTAGTTTTGCATGACGTAATCTTTCGCGGCCGTCTCGTTCTCGCCGTATACTTTGAGGATCTCGTACTTGGTATTGCGCTGGGCGGGAATTTTGCCGCTCTCGCGAATAAGCTTAAGAATCAGTTCGATGTTGACCTTATGCGTCGTGCCGGCGGCCGACACCACGTTCTCCTCGATCATCGTGCTGCCGAAGTCGTTGCAGCCGTACTGCAGGGACAGCTTGCCGACCTCCGGCCCCATTGTCACCCAGGACGATTGAAAGTTGTTGATGTTATCGAGTGCGATCCGACTGATCGCCAGCGTCTTGAGATACTCTTCCGGCGTCGCCTTCTCGCGCTTCATGTTCGTATTGTCCGGCTGGAACGTCCACGGGATGAAGGCGAGGAACCCCGGCGAAGGATAGCCGTTGTTCAAGCATTCGTCCTGGGCGTCGCGCACGCGCAGCAGGTGCAGCGCCCGCTCCTCCATCGATTCTCCGAAGCCGATGACCATCGTCGCCGTCGTGTTCATGCCGACCTTGTGCGCGGTCGTCATCACTTCTATCCAATCTTTCCAAGAGCCCTTCAAGCGGCTGATCTTCTTGCGCGTTCTGTCGTCGAGAATTTCCGCGCCGCCGCCCGGCAGCGAGTCCAGACCGGCCTCGTGAAGCTGTCTGACGACGTCTTCGATCGGAATGTTGCCGGCGACGACCTGCATTTTGCGGATTTCCGCCGGAGAGAACGAGTGCATCGTAATGCCGGGGAACCGCTGCTTGATTCCGCGCAGCAAATCCAGATAATAGCTGAAGGGCAAATCCGGGTTCGTGCCGCCCTGCATCAAAATTTCCGTGCCGCCTACGTCGATCGTCTCCTGAATTTTGCGGAAGATCGCCTCGTCCGGCAGCACGTAGCCTTCCTTGGAGCCCGGCGCGCGATAGAACGCGCAGAACCGGCAGTACACGTCGCACACGTTCGTGTAGTTGACGTTGCGGCCGACAACGAACGTCGTGATCGGCTCGGGATGCTTGGCCAGCATAATCCGGTTGGCCGCATGCCCCATCTTTTCTATCTCATCGCTCTCGAACAAAGCTACGATCTCTTCCAATTGGAGCCGTTTGCCCTGGAGAGCGTCTTCCAAAATTCGGTCCACCTGACTCATGTTCGGACCCTCCTCCTCGCTGGACTGCTGTCCTTCAATCCTTATCCCATCGTAACATAAAAATACCGCGAGAGTCACCTAAGAGAAGGCAAGTCCGCGACAAGTTCACTGCAAGTTCACAGCGGTTTCGAATTCGATTCTTCGCGCCCCCCCGGCTCAAGCAAAGCCGACGATCAAAAAGGGGCAGTCTCATAAGTAAAAAAGAGTCGTACAAAGGATAATCGATAGAAAATGCTGCCATGCCATGCCCTTTTTCTTAATCGATCATCTTGTACGACTTACTTATGGGGGACTGCCTCTTCGCTCGTCTATGGCCGCGATCCGGCCGGGTCGCGCACCGCCGCGGCGAACTTGTCCAACGCCTGCATGAGCAAGGAGCGCGGACACGCCAGATTCACGCGCAAGTAACCTTCCCCTTGCTTGCCGAATACGGAGCCTTCGCTGAACGCAACGCCGGCTTTGTCGAACATAAGCTCCTTAAGCTCCTGCGGCTTGTTGGAAATCGCCGTGCAGTCCATCCAGACCATGTACGTTCCTTCCGGCGACATGGCCTTCACCTGAGGCAGATGCTCCTTCACGTAGGCGAGCAGCGCGTCCCGGTTGCCCTCCAGATAGACGAGCAGTTGGTCCAGCCATTCGTCTCCGTGCGCGTAGCTCGCCTCGGTCGCGGTCAGCCCGAAATACGATTCCATGTGAATCGACAGCGTCTTGAGCGCGGCGTTGTATTTCTTGCGGATGTCCGCGTTCGGAATGACGACCGCGGCCGCCTGCAGGCCGGCCAAATTAAACGTTTTGCTCGGCGCGATGCACGTGATGGAGTTTTGCGCGCACGCCTCCGACAGCAAGGCGTACGGAATATGTTTGTGCCCGGAGAACACGAGATCGTGATGGATTTCGTCCGCGACGACGAACACTCCGTGCTTCGTGCAAATTTCCGCGATCCGCTCCAGCTCCCCGCGCGTCCAGACGCGGCCGCCGGGATTGTGCGGCGAGCAGAGCAGCAGCAGCTTCGCGCCGCCGGCCGCCTGCTCTTCAAGCAGCGCGAAATCGATCTCGTACCGGCCGTCGCGCAGAATCAGCGGATTGTCGACGACGCTGCGCCCGTTCATTCGAATGACGTCGTAGAACGGATAATAGACCGGCGATTGCAGAATAACGCCGTCCCCCGGTTCCGTAAACGTCTGCACCGCCAGGCTCAAGGCCGGCACAACTCCGGGGCTCGAGGAAAGCCATTCCTGCTCGATCCGCCATCCGTGCCGCCGCGACAGCCAGCCCGTAATCGCATCGTAATAGCCTTGCGTCCGTACCGTATATCCGTATATGCCGTGCTCCGCCCGGCTCTTAATCGCGTCCACGACTTCCTTCGGCGGTTCGAAGTCCATATCCGCTACCCATAGCGGCAAAATATCGCTGCGTCCGAACAGCTTCTCGGACTGGTCCCACTTGTACGAAGCCGTCCCCGTTCGATCGATTCGCCTGTCGAAATCGTATTTCATGCCGTGTTCCCTCCGATTCGTTCTACCGGTTGATTTCCCGTTCCGCGGCTTCGATCGCCTGTTTAAGATCCTCGAGCAAATCGTCCGCATGCTCGAGTCCGACGGAGAAGCGCAGCAAGCGATCGTCCACGCCGACCGCCTTGCGGATCTCTTCCGGAATGTCCGCGTGCGTCTGCACGGCCGGATAGGTCATGAGGGACTCCGAGCCCCCCAGGCTTTCCGCGAAAGCGATCAGCTTAATATGGCGCAAAATCGGCTCGATCGTGCGGGCATCCTTCATTCTGAAGGAAAAAATGCCCGTATTGCCGGACGACTGGGCACTCTGGATGTCATGTCCGGGATGATCCGGCAGCGCCGGGTAATAGACCGCCTCGACCGCCGGGTGGCCATGGAGCCACTCTGCGATCCGCGTCGCGCTTTCCTGATGGCGTTCCATCCGCAGCGCGAGCGTCTTCATGCCGCGCATCAGCAGCCAGGAATCCTGCGGACCGAGCACCGCTCCGATCGAATTGTGCAGGAAGGCCACGTCAGCGGACAGCTTCTCGCCCTTCGTTACGATCAAGCCCGCCAGCAAATCGTTGTGCCCGCCCAAATACTTGCTCGCGCTGTGAATGACGATGTCCGCGCCGAGTTCGATCGGCCGCTGGAAAAAAGGCGTCAGCAGCGTATTGTCCACGATCGTCAGCAGCCCGTTCTTCTTCGCCCATGCGGCCGTCTTGGCGATATCCGTAATCATCATAAGCGGATTTGTCGGCGTCTCAATCAGCACCGCTTTCGTATTCGGCTTGCGATGCGATTCCAGCTCATCCAGGTCGTTCGTATCGAGATAAGTCGCCGTTACGCCGAACCTCGACATGACCTGCTCCAGCAAACGATACGTGCCCCCGTACAAGTCGAGCGATACGAGCAGATGGTCCCCCTGGTTGAACAGGGCGAAAATAATCTGCAGCGCGGCCATGCCCGAGCTCGTCGCGAAGCCCGCGTCGCCGCTCTCCAGATCGGCCGCGGCTTCCTCCAGAACGGCCCGGGTCGGACTCTTCGAACGGGAGTAGTCGAAGCCGGTGCTCTGCCCTAACCGGGGATGGCGGAAAGCGGTGGAATGGTAGATCGGGAAGCTTACCGCCCCGGTTTGAGGATCGTTCTGCGACCCGATTTGGGCCAGGCGACTTTCAATTTTCATATCGGTCATTTGCCTCCTAACGAATCATATGCGGCTTGGCTTTGCCGAGCTCGTATGGCGTAGCTTGGTAAACATAATAATTCAGCCAGTTGGAGAACAGCAGGTTGGCATGGGCTCGCCAAGTGGACGTCGGAAATTTCGCCGGATCGTCGTTCGGGAAATAGTTTTTCGGCACGTCGATTCTCAGCCCTTTGGCTTTGTCGCGGTCGTACTCCCATTTCAGCGACTGCGGATCGTATTCGGAATGCCCGGTGACGAAAATTTGCTTCCCGTCCGTCGTCGCCGCGATATAGACGCCGGCTTCTTCCGATTCGGACAGAATTTCCAATCCCGGCGCTTTCGCCACGTCCTCCCGCAGCACCTCGGTGTGGCGGGACTGCGGCACGTAGAACACCTCGTCAAAGCCGCGCATAAGCGGCGTGTTCGGCTTCGAGACCCCGTGGGGGAATACGCCGAACAGCTTCTCGGAAAGCGGGAGCTTCGGAATGCCGAAATGGTGATAGAGGCCGGCCTGGGCTCCCCAGCAAATATGGAAGGTGGACGTCACGTTGTCGACCGTCCAGTCCATAATGTCCTTCAGTTCTTCCCAATAATCGACTTCCTCGAACTCCAGATGCTCGATCGGAGCTCCGGTAATAATAAATCCGTCGTACTTCTCGCCGTTAATGTCGTCGAACGTTTTATAGAAGCTCGTCAGATGATCGGCGGACGTATTTTTGGACGTGTGCGTCTTCGGGTGCAGCAGCACCGCCTCCAATTGCAGCGGCGTATTCCCGATCAGGCGAAGCAATTGGGTTTCCGTCGTTTCCTTCGTCGGCATCAAATTCAAGATCGCAATCCGCAGCGGGCGAATATCCTGATGGTACGCAACGCTTTCGTCCATCACGAAAATGTTCTCTTGCGCCAGCACTTCCTTGGCCGGCAAGTTGTCCGGTACTTTAATCGGCATGTTCATTCCTCCTTTGCTTTGGAGCGACGCCAAATAAAAAACGACCCCAAAATGAGTTCAGGGTCGTGTAACCATCAATCGTACGCGCGCCCCTCTCATCTATCAGAAACGATACGTTTCCGCAAGAATTAGCACCGTACGTCTAAACAACAACGCCGGTTGCCGGGCTTCATAGGGCTAGTCCCTCCGCCTGCTCTTGATAAGATGGCCATCTTTATTCGGTTGTCGGGAAAACTACTTTTAATGTACCCGAAATCGCGAAGACAGTCAAGGGATCTCTTCCATGTCCGCGCTTCGCCCGAAGCGCTTGATTTTCTCCTTGAAACGTTCGGGGGGTGGGGCTTATACTTATCACGTTAACTGCAATTATCGACAAAGTCCAAAGGACTGCAAAAGGGGGGAGTCGGACATGGAAGGCGATAAACCGAAGCCGGACGGCGATCACATACGCAAGGCAGGATCGACTTCCGTCGCCAGGAAACTTGCGGTGTCCGGCTTCTTCGGCCAGGGCTTCAACTAGGTTCCGGCGGAAATCGTCCTGCATGATCGGAAAAGGACATGCGAAGGAGCGATTCCCATGAAAATCAGACTGGTTAACAACGGCGTATTTACGCCTGTAGAGAAAATCGAAGAGGCTTTGCTGCCGCCTGAGAACGGCTTTTACTGGATCGACGCGGACGTGGACGATCTGGTCGTGCTTCAGCCTCTGTTCGGGCTGCACGATCTGGCCGTCGAGGACTGCTTGACGGAAGAGGAGCAGCGGCCGAAGCTGGAAATTTACGAAAACCAATATTTTCTCGTCATCAACAGCATCCGGTTCGACGACGAAGAAATTTTCCTGCGCGCGCTGAACCTGTTTCTCGGCCGCCACTACCTGATCACGGTGACCCGCCAGAAGATCAACGAGCTCCGCAGCGTCAAGCCGATTCTGTGGGAGCAGGAAGTCGACACCGCCGACCGTTTTCTGTACCATCTCATCGACCTCGTCGTCGACAACTACATTACGGTAGGCGACCGGGTCGAGGCCCGCATCGAAAGCCTCGAAGAAGCGATTCTCGTGCATACGAAGAAATCCCATTTGACCGAGATTATCGGCCTCCGAAGCGAAATTCTGTGGCTGAAAAAAGCGCTCGGCCCGCAGCGCGATCTGATCGCTACGCTCAACAAGAAGGATCTGCGCCTGATCGATAACGACCTGCAAAAATATTTCGGCGACATCCACGAGAACGCGGTTAAAATCTACGAGACCTTCGAAACTTACCGCGACCTGACAGGCAACTTGCGCGAGGCCTACCAATCCAGCCTGGCAAGCCGGGCGAACGAAATCATGCGGGTGTTCACGGCCCTGACGACGATCTTCATGCCTTTGACGTTCATTACCGGGATTTACGGAATGAACTTCGATTACATCCCGGGCATGCATTTCGCCTACGGCTCGGTCGTCCTGCTCGTCTGCATGGCCGTTATCGGCTTCGGCATGTTCTACCTGTTCCGCAAGAAGGACTGGCTATGATCGCGGACTCGGGTTCGGGCTCGGACGGGATCAAGCGAACCGGGCGTTCGTGAGCCGGCTGCGTTCCGCAAGAAACGGCAACCGGCTCCGAACGCGAGAGTTAGACGGCTTGACCGGCCGACCGGCGACGTCGGATCCGCATCATGCGCAGCTTCGCGTATTTTGTCTCCACCTCGTCGGCGGAAACCGACTCCCCGTATATTTTCCGCAGAAGCGGCTTCAAGTAATGATCCCCAAGCTCGCTGATCGCCGCTTCGAATTGCAGCGCTTCCTCGGCGCTCAGCTCGCCGAGCTCCCGTTCCACGATCGGCAGCACGTCGTAACCCTCCTCGTCCAGATGCTCGATCCGCTCGATCAGCGCGCGCCGCGAGCAGCCCAGCTCCCGCTCCAACTGTTCAAGCGTCTTGCCGCTGCGAATCCCTTCCAGAAGAGAACGCTTCTCCTTGACGACTGCCAGCCTCTTGCCGTACTTCTCCTCCTGAAGCCGGAACATCCAGGTCGACAGTTGATCCGCGGTCACCGCTCCGGGAACCCATTCGCCGAGCGGGAACGTATGCTGTCTCTCCATCCCCTGCAGCAACGCGACGATCTCTTTGCCGTACCGCTCGGTCTTGACTTTCCCGAAGCCCGGAATCTCGCCCAGTTCCTCCAACGTATGCGGCAAATAGACGGCCAGCATCTGCAGCTCCCGGTTCGTCGCGATCAGGTAAGCCGACTTCTTCTCTTCGATCGCCTTCGCTCTCCGCCAGGCCCGCAGCGGGGATACCGTTTCTTCGGCTTCGCGGATGTCCGCATAGCACTGCAACAGCTGCGGCAATGCTTGACGCCGTTCCCAGAACGGCACCTCCTCCAGCATGCCGTCCAGAAGAGGCCTGAAGCCTTCCTTCATCTTGACCGCTACCCCGTGACGGAATGCCGCCAGCAGCTCCTCCCAGCTCATCCCTTCGTACCACAGATCCTGCACCTCCGACGCCTCGGCTTGCAGCGCCCGCCAGCCGACGCTCCAGATGCCTTGCAGCTCGCCGATGAACACCTGCGCGCGTTCGTCCGCATGCCCGGTCACCCGCTCGAATTGATTCAGAAACACGACTTGCATCCCGATTCCTCCTTGGCCGCGTCCCGCGGCTTTATCGTATGCGTTCACCCCGCAGCGCCGGTTCGGGACAACAGCAAAAAAAGCACCCCCGCCGGTTTGGCGATGAGGTGCTTCCTCAATCGAGCGAATATGAACAACTTAAGATTATCAAAATTATCCAGGTTAGGCAAGACCTCTTCGATCATTTATAATAAAGTCATTAGCTTTCGTATGATCAGCAGCCGTTACAAGGAGGACTTATCCGCATGGTTTTGAAGGATTACGATTTTCTGTCCGATTCGACGGAGCAGACGTCGACCCGGTTCGTTACGTTTATTACGCCCGGCCTTAAGCGCTTCGATCTGGCGATTTTGACGACAAACCGTTTTTACGGCAAAAAGCTGGTCACCGACCTGATGTTCGGGCGCAGCGCCATTCTCGGACCCGACGATCTGGAGGCGGAAGGCGTGCTCGAAGCCGCGTTCCGCATCAACGAGGAGGAAGCCGCCGAGCTCGCCCAATTCCTGACGCTCGTCCTGGGAGCGGTCAACTTTACCGACTAACGGAAGCGCGATCGGGACATGCTAACGGAATCAAACCCGCCCGCGAAGGAGAGGAGATTCCGCCCATGTCCCCGTTCCGTCCCGAGAAGAAACAACCGACGA
The DNA here is from genome assembly GCF_042431195.1 of Cohnella cellulosilytica. Classification (NCBI taxonomy): domain Bacteria; kingdom Bacillati; phylum Bacillota; class Bacilli; order Caryophanales; family Paenibacillaceae; genus Cohnella; species Cohnella cellulosilytica. The sequence continues at coordinate 79,864 of NZ_JBHMDN010000055.1, read as the reverse complement.
CCGATCTGGCGTCGGTAGAGTCGCAGCGCAACGATCTCATCCCGGAGGAGTTTCCGGAAGGGCCCTACGGCTCCCCCGCTCCGATGTACGCGATCGGCAAGAGCTCGCCCTGGCGCGACGATCAGCGTCCGCCCAATCCGTTCTCCTACGAAAACCGCGAATTCCACGCCGGCATGGAGCGCGGCTACCCGGGCGACGTCGACGCCCCGGACGAGGTCGTCGAGGAGGATTATCCTTAGCCGCTCGTTCGGCCCGGATTTTGGACTCGGCATTCCCGCCGATCTTCCCGGGCCCGATCTCTTATCTCTTGCTAAGCTTTTGCACCTCGTCCAGAGAAAGATCGAGCATATCCGCAATCTGCGCGGCCGCCAAGCCTTTATCAAGCATTTTGCGGACTACCAGCGCCATCCGCGCATCGTCCAGCTGGTTTTATCGCAAATTCGGGCCGAACAGCAGCACGTTGCTGAGGTTCCGTCCCGGCGTGAACAGCTGAACGCCCTGCGAGTAGATGCCGGCGGACGCGCCTCCGTCCAGGCTCATCGCCTCCACGGCTCCCTTGGCCCGCAGCAATTCCGCGACTTCCCCGTGCGTCGCCGAGCCGGTCGTGACCAGGACGACGCGGCCGTCCTTCGTAATCCCGATGCCGCTGCGGGCGGCACGCTTCGCGTCGGCTCCGTCCTTCTCGACGATCTTGCCGCCTTCGATCAGCTTCGGCCAAGCCTGCACGGCCGTCACAACGTCGTTCCACTCCGCAAGGCGTCCCTTGGCGTTGGAATACGTCACGCGGTAATGCGCCTTCCTGCCGACCTTGAACGTCTCCTTCAACTCCGCCAAGCTTTCGCGCTGATTCACGATCACGAAGCCGTCGCGGGGAATTTGGACGTTTTCTCCTTTGACCACCTTCACGACTTTGCCGCCTCTGACGATAATCATGACGCCTTTGTCGGTGCCGATTCTCGCGCCGTAGTCGGGCGTATAGATCGTTGTTCCGCTGCCCGCGCGGCGGTTCACGTAGCTTGCCGTCCAGCGGTGCCCCGAATCGTACAGTCCGTCGAAGCCGCCCGCGACGCTTGGAGACACGTCATCTAGCCGCGCGCTGCCGTCCGCGGCAAAGCCGATCATCGTCCCCACGCTGCCGGTGTTGAACAGCAGCTCCCCGTCCTTGACCAGCGTTCCGTAAGGAAGCGGCACTTCGTCGTTATAAGCCGCAAAATAAGTGCCGTTAATCGCATAGCTCGCCTGACGCCTCGTTGCGATCGCCTTCATCGCTTCCGCGTTGCCGAGCGCATCCTTCCCGAGCCCCAGACCGGCGGGCATGCCTTGCGGCAGCACGATCGTATTGACGTAAGTCTTCCGGCCGTTCGCCTTCGTTTGGCCCGATTCCGTCTTAGGCGCGGAGGACGGCTTGAACTTAACGGGATCGACGATCTGCAGCCGGAAGCTGCAGCTGGCGGAGGCACGCTCGTATCCGGACGCCGTGACTTCCACCTGCGTCGTCCCCTTCGCCAGCGGAACGGCGATGCCCTGCGACGTCACGCGGGCCAGCTTCGGGTTTGCCAGCTCATAGTACAAATACGGCTCGTACTGAAACAGCGCATCCAGGCTCGCCCTGGCGTTCATCGGCAGCTTTACCGTCTCCCGCGGACAGACAAGCCGATTTCCCGCCGCCGGCTCTTCCTGAGGAGCCGGCGCAGCCGCGGGCTCGTCCGTTCCGGCAGCCGCCCCCATCAGACTTAATCCAAGGAGTCCCGCTCCCGCTGTTTTTACCAAGAAACCGAATGTTTTACCCAACAAAAAAAGACCCCTCCATTCCGAATAACGTTATATTCGGACGGAAGAGGCCTATTGTTTAGAAGCCGAAATAATTTTTCGCGTTGCGGTAGCTGATGTCCTCCACCATGCCGCCGAGCAGTTCCATGTCGTGCGGCGCTTCGCCGCGCTCGACCCACTCGCCGAGCATGTCGCACAAAATCCGGCGGAAATACTCATGGCGCGGATAGCTCAGGAAGCTGCGGGAATCGGTCAGCATACCGACGAAACGGGACAGCAGGCCAAGATTGGCCAGCGCGTTCATCTGCTCCAGCATGCCGTCCTTCGTATCGTTGAACCACCAGGCCGAGCCAAGCTGGATTTTCCCGGGAATGCCGCCGCCCTGGAAGCTGCCCATTACGGTGCCCAGCACATAGTAGTCCTTCGGATTAAGCGAGTACAAAATCGTTCTCGGCAAGCCCGCTTTGGCGTCAATGCCGTCAAGCAGCTTGGTCAGCGGATACGCCAGCTCCCCGTCGTGAATCGAGTCGAAGCCGGTATCCGGTCCGAGCCGGGAGAACGAGCGGCTGTTGTTGTTCCGGGAAGCGTGGATGTGCAGCTGCATCGTCCAGCCGAGCTTGCTGTACTGCTCGCCCAAGTGAAGCAGCGTGTACGTCTTGTACTTGCTCTCCTCTTCCAGCGTCAGCGTCTCGCCACCAAGCGCCCTCGCGTAGATGTCGGACACTTCTCCCAGGCTCGTCTTGGCGTACAGCACGCGATCGAGCGCATGGTCCGACACTTTGCAGCCGACCTTCGCGAAGAAAGCGATGCGGCTGTCCACCGCCGCCAGGAACCCCTCGTACGTATCGACGTTGGTCCCTGCCGCCTCTCCGAGCTTGCGCACCCAAGGCGCGAACGTGTCGCGGCGGATTTCCAGCCCTTTGTCGGGCCGGAACGACGGGAGCACAAGACAGTCGAAATCGGCGATGCCCTTGATGCCTTCGTGATATTCCAGCGTATCGGTCGGATCGTCGGTCGTGCAGATGACGCGCACGCGCTGATCCCGGATCAGTCTCCTGACGGAAAAGCCTTCGGAACGCAGCACCGCGTTCGCCTTCTCCCAAATGACCGGCGCGTTCTTCTCGTTGATCGGCTCCTCGATGCCGAAATAACGCCTCAGCTCAAGATGCGACCAATGGTACAGCGGGTTGCCGAGCGTGGCGGGAACCGTTCTCGCCCAGGCGAGGAAACGATCGTAGTCGTCCACTCCCGGTCCCCCGGTCACGAGCGCTTCCTCAACCCCGTTCGCCCGCATCGCTCTCCACTTGTAATGATCCCCATACAGCCAAATCTCCGCGAGATTGCCGAAACGCTTGTCCTCGTAGATTTCCTGCGGATTCAAGTGACAGTGATAATCGATAATCGGCTGCCCCGCCGCGTAATCGTGATACAACCGCCGCGAAACCTCATTTTGAAGCAAAAAGTGATCGTCCAGAAACTCCTTCACTTCGTTATCGCTCCTTCATCGAAATTTGACCAGCTCGTCGACGCGCACCGCCTGCCCCGTCCGGATCGAACGATTGGCCGCGATCCCCGTCAAAATACTTTTCGCCCCATCGATATGATTCGCCGCCCGCTTGAACCGATCCTCCGTCGGAACGCCGAAAATATCGTTCAGCAGCACCGGATCGCCGCCGCCGTGTCCGCCGTCGCCTTCTTCGACCTCCACCTCGTAAGGGGCCGCGAACATCGGGAACACCGTAATGGACCTGGCTTTAAGCGCGCCTTCCTCGGATTTTTCGCCGCCGGAATTCACGTACGATTGCTCGACGATCGTCATCTCGATCCGGCCCTTCGTCCCGTTAAACGCAATCCGGTAGCCTTCCCAAGGCAGATACGCGTTGAGAGAATACGTCAGGATGGCATTGTTCTTGTATCTGACCAGCACGCCCATCGTATCCTCGATGCTGATGCCGTCCCCGAACACGCTCTGGTCGCGGCGATAGCCGTCCTCATGCTCGGCGTCCAGATAGAGCGCCTTCAGGTTGTCGTTCTCGTCGAGCGGCAGCGCGAACGGGTCGCCCTTCGCGTTCGGATTCCCGGTGGCACGGTCGTAAAATTGGGTGACTCCGCGCTGTTCCGCATTCTCCTTGCCGTAGAACAGCAAATCTCCGAAAGCGAACACCGTCTCCGGCTCCGAGCCGATCCAGAAGTTGACGAGGTCGAAATGGTGCGTCGACTTATGGACGAGCAGGCCGCCGCTGTTCCTTTTGTCCCGGTGCCATCTGCGGAAGTAATCGGCCCCATGCTGCGTGTTCAGCAGCCATTCGAAATGGACCGAGGTGACTTTGCCGATCGTGCCGTCTTCGATCAGCTCGCGGGCTTTCGTATGGTGCGGCGCGTAGCGATAGTTAAACGTCACCCGCACGTTCCGGCCGGTGCGCTCGACTGCGTCCAGAATGTCCTGGCACTTCTTCTCGTCGACCGTCATCGGCTTCTCGGTCACGACGTCGCAGCCCAGCTCCATCGCCCGGATGATGTACTTATGGTGAGTACGGTCCATGCTCGTCACGATGACGGCGTCGGGCCGCTCCTTTGCGATCATCTCTTCGAACTGCTCGGACTTGTAGGTCGCGACCGCGTGATAGCCGTAACGCTCGGTCAGCTGCCGGTTGGCGTAATTCATCCGGGTCTGGTTCGTGTCGCAGAACGCCAGCAGCTCGGACGTCTCGCGGTAAGACGTCGCGATCGCCGAGTAGAAAAACTCCGCTCGTCCGCCCGAACCGACCAATACATACGTTTTCTTTTTGCTCATTTTCGCTCACCCTCATCGTGGTTTGTTTTCCTGATAAGAGTAACTTATAGCAAACAAGAAACGTTTTCTCCTGCTTTCCTGCTCAATCCCGCAAAAACCCCGCATATTTTGCTATAATGCGCAATAAACCTCGCGAACGGGAAGAAACCGGCTTCGGCAGCTTCTCCCGCTTCGGCCAAACGGTCAAAAAAATAACCCGGGCTTCCGCCCGGGATTATCGCTGGGAACATAGCGCCGCCTCTCTACAATAGCACATTATGCGCTGTGAAGGCTTCATTGGAATATTGCGTTTTCTCTCCCGATTTGACTGTGAGTCTACAGAATGGAGCTTTCGGATGAAAAGGGTTAAGATACCACAAACAGCTTGCCGATCTCTTTGACAAGGCTGTTAAACTCCAATTCCTCGAACAGAGCGGCGATTTGAGCCTGATTCGGCCGCCAATGCGAATCCTCGACCGTGCAGGCGACAGGCGCCTCGCAATGGATCGTCGCCAGTTCGCGGCACAGGTGCAGCATCTCGATGTCCGCTTCGATTTTGGCTTTGACGCCCTTCGGCAGCAGATGCAGGTTTTCCAGGATACCGTCGATAGAACCATACTCTACAAGAAGCTTCGTGGCCGTCTTCTCCCCGATGCCTTTAACACCCGGATAATTGTCCGAGGTGTCCCCGATCAATCCTTTCAGATCGATGAACTGCTTCGGCGTTAACTGCTTCTCTACGAGCAGCATCTCCGGATCGTAGACCGCATAGTTGGACGGTCCCTTCTTCATGATCACCACTTTAACCCGCTCGTCGACCAGCTGCAGCATATCGTGATCGCCGGTCAGCACGTAGACGTCCATATGTTGGCCGAATTGCTTCGACAGCGTTCCGATGCAATCGTCCGCCTCGTAGCCGGCGATGCCGACGTTCGAAATCCCCAGCCCGCTCGTTACTTCCTTGACGAGGTCGAATTGCGGAATCAGATCCGCCGGAGCTTCCGGGCGATTGCCTTTGTACGCATCAAACTTGTCGGTCCGGAAAGTCTTGCTGCCCATATCCCAGCAGCAAATAATATGCGTCGGACCGAATGTGCGGCAAGCATCCAGCAAATACCTCACGAAGCCGAACACCGCGTTCGTCGGCAGTCCCGCTTTCGTCTTGCGGATGTAGCCTCCGTAAGCGTTGGCATAGTAGCCCCTGAACAGCAGCGCCATTCCGTCGACGAGCATCACCTTTGGTTCGGACATAGCCGTTTCCCCCTTCATTTCCCCGGTTCGGCGCCGCGAACAAATTCGCCGATTCTTCTCGCGGCCTCCGCCAAAATCTCCTCTTCCTCGACCAGCGCCAAGCGGACGAAGCCTTCTCCCCGCTCCCCGAACGCGTTGCCCGGTATCGATGCCACGCCGGTCTCCGTCAGCAGCGACTGCGAGAAGCTGCGCGAGGACCATCCTTCGGGAACCCGCGCCCACAAGAACATCGTCGCTTGCGGAGACGGCACATTCCAGCCCTGCTCGCGAAGCGCCCGGACGAATACGTCGCGACGGCGCTCGTACAGGCCGGAAATCGGCTTCGGCGCATTCATGTCCAGCTCCAGCGCGGCGATTCCCGCTTCCTGCGTCCCGAGGAACACACCGAAGTCGATGTTGTTTTTCAGATCGCGCAGGCTGGACAGCGCCTCCCGGTTGCCGACCGCAAAGCCGAGCCTCGTGCCGGCCAGATGATACGACTTGGACAGCGAGTGGAATTCCATGGCGACGTCGAACGCGCCCGGCACCTCCAGCACGCTGGGCGGGCGGAAGCCGTCGAAGGCCATCTCGCTGTAGGCGTTGTCGTGGACGAGCAGCACGCCGTGCTTGCGCGCCGTATGTACGGCCCGCTCGAAGAACGCCAGATCGGCGATCGCCGAGAGCGGGTTGCTCGGATAGTTCAAAATCATAAACTTAACCTTGTCCCAGACGGCCTGGGGAACCGCCTCGAAATCGGGCAAATAGCCGTTCTCCTCCAGCAGAGGAAGCGGAATCGCCTCGACTCCCGCCACGGCCAGCCCCGCGCCGTACACCGGATAACCGGGATCGGGCAGCAGCGCGGCGTCTCCCGGGTCGGCAATCGCCAGCGGCAGATGCGCAAGGCCGTCCTGCGTGCCCATCAGCGAGAGAATCTCGCTTTGCGGGTCCAACTGCACCCCGAATCTGCGGTCGAACCACTTCGCCACCGTTTCCCGGAACGCCAGCGTGCCTTCCGTTCCGGGATAGCGGTAAGCATCCGCCCGCAGGCTTGCGGACGCCAGAACGCCGCGCAGCTCCTCCTGGGGCGCTCGATCCGGGCTGCCGATGTCCAGCGAGATGACGGACAGCCCTTTATCCCGCGCTTCCCGTTTCCAGCCGGACACCTCGGCGAAAATCGCGGAGCCGAGCCGGCTCAGCTTCTGCGCGCGCACATTCAGCTGCTTCATGCCTTGTACCATGCCGGGCCGAAATCCTGCTCCTTAAAGCCGATCGTCGTTTGGACGCCGTCGGAGACGATCGGGCGCTTGATCAACATGCCATTCGAAGCGAGCAGCCGAATTTTCTCCTCCTCGGACATCGAGGGCAGCTTATCCTTCAGCCCCATCTCGCGGTACGCTTCGCCCGACGTATTAAACCACTTGCCGATCGGCAGTCCGCTGGACGCGATCAGCCTGCCCAGCTCCTCGGCCGAAGGCGGCGTCTCGCGAATATCGTGCAGCTCCGGCTCGCGGCCGCGCTGCTTCAAAGCTTTAATGGCCGCCTTGCAGGTGCTGCAGGTCGGCAAATGATACATCTTTAACGCTTTCGCCACTTCAACTAACCCCTTCGCTCAATCTTTTTTCAGCTTGCCGAGCTCCCGCTCGAGCAGCCTCATGTCCTCCGGCAGCGCCGCTTCCAGCCGCAGCTCTTCTCCCGTCACCGGATGGCGGAAGCTCAGCCTGCAAGCATGCAGCGCCTGCCTCTCGATCAGCCCCGCCGCTCTGCGCGCCAGCTCCGATTCGTTCCAACTCTGCTCGGAATAATAGCCGTCCCCGATGATCGGGCAGCCGATATGCGTCATATGCACGCGAATTTGGTGCGTCCTGCCCGTCCCCAGACGAACGTCGACGGCGGCGGCCAGGTCGCCGTACGCTTCGACGACCCGGTAGAACGTCAGGGAAGGCGCTCCGTCCTCGCGTACGACGCGCCGGTGAGGATCCTCCGTCTGCCTTCCGATCGGCGCGTCGATCCGTCCCTCCGCCGCCGGAGGGCGGCCGTAGACGTACGTTCGATACTCCTTGACGACGGTCCCCTCGGCCATCTGCGCCGACAGCTGCTGCTGCGCAAGCGAATGCTTGGCTACGACGACAAGGCCCGACGTATGCTCATCCAGCCGATGGACAGGCCGGAACCTGATCCGTTCGCCCTTCTCCTGCCAATAATGCATAACGCCGTTGGCGAGCGTATTCAAATAATGTCCCGTCGTCGGGTGGACGATCAGGCCTGCCGGTTTGTTCAGCACGAGCAGATGCTCATCCTCGAACACGATGTCAAGCTCCATCGGCTGCGGCAGGATCGTCTCCGAGCTCTCCGCCTCCATCCGCAGCGAGATCACGTCCCCTTCGGCCACTTTATGGTTCGGCCATACCTTCTGCCCGTTAACGGACAACCCTTCTTCCGACGTCTTGAGCCGCACCATCAGCCTGCGCGAGATGCCGATCCGCTTGCGCAGCACGTCCCTTAGCGAGCGCCCTTCGTCTCCCGCCTCCGCGACAAACTCGATCGGCGCATAATATTCCACAGACTTGCTTGCTTCGTCCATCCGGCTACGACCTCCGGCGAAACACCGGAGCGCTCCGTTCGTATTCAACGTCCGTCACGTTTAACCGGGCGTTGGCCGCCCTGGCCGCCGAGAAAAAATAGTCCGACAGACGGTTCAAATATTTGCGCACCTCGCCCGGACATTCCTGCTCCTGCGACAGAGAGACAACCCTTCGCTCCGCCCGCCTGCAGACGGTTCTGCAGACGTGGAGCAGCGCCGCCGGCTCGCTTCCCCCAGGCAGGATAAACTTCTCAAGCGGCGGATTGACCGCCTCCAGCTCGTCGATCCAGCGCTCCAGTCGTTCTGTCATCCCGGGCGTTACCTTCAGCTTGCCGGGGTCCGGAGAAGCATAGCTCAGATCGGAGCCGCAGTCGAACAGCTCGTGCTGAATGATCGTGAGCTGCTCCAGCCGATCGCTCCACTCGCCGTCCTGCAGCCTGGCGATAACCGCCGCCGCTTGTCCGACGAAGCTGTTCAGCTCGTCGATCGTGCCGTAAGCCTCCACTCTGGCATCGTCTTTCTCGACCCGCGCGCCGATGACCGACGTTTTGCCGCCGTCACCGGTCCGCGTATAAATTTTCATTGCGGTCGTTTCCCCCTTTTAATCGGTACCCTTTCATTTCCACAGCCATCCCCGCCGTCATCCGGTAGACGGAATGGCTTGCCCGGAGCAAAACGCGATTCGCTTCCGCCAGCTTCCCGGCGTATTCCAGCTCCCGGGAAGTCGGGGCCAGTCCGGCGGCCGGTTCTTCCGTCACGACGACGATCCTGCCCTCGAACGCCAGTATCGTATCGATCGTTTCCCGCCATCTTGCGGCTTCAAGCCCGGCGGCATCGGGTGTCACTCCCGGCTGCGTCCCAGCAAGCCCGGCGGCATGGGGTGCCGCTTCCAGCCCCGTCCCAGAAAGCCCGTCGGAAGCGTGTCTGGTTCCCTGTCCGGTCGATCGCGCAAACGATGCTCTAAGCCACCCCGACAAGCTGTCGACGACGACCACCCTCCGCTCCGCGCGAAAAAAGTTCGATTCCATATTAATCGCTTCAATTTTGCCCGGCAGAGTCTCGTCCGCCTCCGACCTTGTTCTATAGAAGCCCGGGCTGTCGGACAACGCGGGAATAGCCGCTTCCCCGCCCGGGAAAGAAGGACAAGACAAGCGAATGCCTTCGCGTCCAACGGCGAGCGCGAGCTCGTCCGCGAAAGCGGATTTTCCGCAGGCGATCCCGCCGATCACGAGCCATAACATCTTGCTTCCCCTCCTTCAATAGAAAAAAGAGGCCGGTGAGCTCGTCACCGCGCCTGCTCCCTGCCCAAAAGAACGACTTTCATATATTCGTTGATCTTTCGATCCAACTGCCGGCTCAGCTCCATGACGGAATCGGCGACCAGAGAACGCTCCTGCAGGAAAGCATCGGTCATTACCTGCCGCAAATGGTCGATCTCTTCCGCCAGCTCGGCTGCCGCTCGGCCCGAGTAATGAGAATGGATGGGTAAATCGGCTTGTAACGACGACATTTTTTTCGATTTATGTTTTGCCGCAGCCATGTAACTCCCCCTTCTCATGTCGAAATGAAACTCGGCGGGTCGAAAATCATGGTTATTATAGCAAAACACGATTCATTTGAATATGACTTTTGTAAAATATTCATTTTTATTCCAAACTTCTAAGAAAAAGGTGAATCCTCTCTAACGCTTCGTTCAGCTGCGCGACGGAGGTCGCGTAGCAGCAGCGCAGGAAGCCTTCCCCGCCCTTGCCGAACACATGGCCCGGCACCGCCGCGACTTTGGCCTCCAGCAGCAGCTTCTCGGCGAATTGCTCGGAGGTCATGCCGGTCGAGCGGACGGATGGGAATGCGTAGAACGCGCCTTGCGGCTCGTGGCACTCCAGCCCCATATCGCGGAAGCCTTGCACGACCAGGCGCCTTCTTTGGTTATACGATTCCATCATGCGGTCCTTCTCCTCGAGACCGCCTTTGGTCAGCGCTTCGAGAGCGGCCACCTGTCCCATCGTCGGTGCGCACATAATCGTATATTGATGGATTTTGAGCATGGCGCTGATCAGATCGGGATGTCCGCATGCGTAGCCCATTCTCCAACCGGTCATCGCGAACGCCTTGGAGAAGCCGCTGACGAGAATCGTCCGATCCTTCATGCCCGGCAAAGACGCGAAGCTGGCATGCTTGCCGTTAAAAGTCAATTCCGCATAGATTTCGTCGGAGATGACGATCAAGTCGTGCTCCTCGACGATTTTGGCGATCGGAAGCATTTCCTCGTATGTCATGATCGCTCCGGTCGGATTGCTCGGGTAGCACAGCACAAGAATTTTCGACTTCGGCGTAATCGCCGCGCGCAAGCTTTCCGGAGTCAGCTTGAACTGGTCTTCGGCGAACGTCTCGATGCCTACCGCCACGCCGCCGCTTAAAGAAGTGATCGGAGAATAGGAAATATAGCAAGGCTCGGGAACGAGAATCTCGTCTCCCGGCTCGATCAGCGCCCGCAGCGCCAGATCGATCCCTTCGCTGCCTCCTACCGTAACGATCATTTCCTTGCCCGGATCGTAGGTCAAACTAAAATGATCGGATAAATATTGCCCGATCGCTTCGCGCAGCTCCGGCATCCCCGCGTTCGGAGAATACTGGGTTTTGCCCTTTTCCAGGGAATACACCGCTGCATCCCTGACCCGCCAAGGCGTGACGAAATCCGGTTCCCCGACGCCTAGCGTAATGATGTCTTTGTCCTTGCTGGCGCTGACCAAATCGAAGAAGCGACGAATTCCGGAAGGCGGAATCTCGCGGGCATGAGAAGCCAAATAGCGCTGCATCCCATCGCTTTGCGAAGAATCGGCCACCGCGATTTTCGGCTTTTCCTCATCTTTAATCATCTGGCATACTTCCTTTACGTTTACGTTGGACTACGGATTTATGGCGATACGAGCAAACGCTGATCGTCTTCGAACTCTTCGAAAATAATACCGTCCTGCTTGTATTTCTTTAGAATAAAGAACGTTTTGGTGGAGATGACCGACTCGATCGTCGACAGTTTATTCGAGACGAACGAAGCGACCTCCTTCAGGTTTTTACCCTCGATCTCAACGAGCAGATCAAAGGCTCCGGACATCAGATAGACGGATTTCACTTCGGGGTATAAATAAATGCGTTCGGCGATATTCTCGAATCCGCGCCCTCTCTCCGGAGTGCACTCCACCTCAATCAACGCCGTAACCTTCTCATCGTCTACCTTGCTCCAATTGATAACCGTCGCGTATTTGACGATGACGTGATCCCGCTCCAGTTCCGAGATCGCCGCAGCCACCTCCTCTTCGGAAGTCCCCAACATCGTCGCGATCGTTGCGGCGGATAAGCGTGCGTCCTCTTTGAGCAGGTCCAAGATGCTCAGCTTCAATTCGTTCATCCTAATCCCTCCTGAATTACTCTTCATGATACATCAAAAACAGGCTGCATGGATAGTGAATTCCAAGGATGGTCTAAAAAATCCCCGTATCGGCAAATGGATTGCCGACCGGGGAGCTTCGCGGAGATAAAGCGTTATTGATAGGCGGGCGCCTGAGCGCCGTTCTGGGCGTTCGCCGCCATGCCGGCCTGGGCCGATTGCGTCTGCTGAACGAATTGCCCCGTCTTCTGCTGGGTCTGCTGACCCTGCTTCAACTGCTTGTCGATCTCCGGTTTGAGAGCTTGCGATGGCAGGCTGTACATGTTATTTTGCTGCATCGCGTTGAACAGCTCGCCCTGTACCTTGAGCGTATCGTCGAGCAACTGCGTGAACATTTGCCGGACGACCGGACAAGCCGATTCGGTTGCCGCCGTCGCATATTCGCGCGTAACGCGTTTGAGATCGGCCAAAATCGTATAAGCCATATCCTCGTCGGGAAGCGCCGGATTGTTGTACATCGTGAAAACCTCCTTTTTTTAAGCTTGGGGTTGGGCCGGGGCGAGCGGCTGATGCTGCTGCAGCGAGCTGAGCAGCGTGTTGTAATGCTGCGTATGCACGTCAATCATGTGAGAACACGCCTGCTTAAGCTGCTGGTTCGTAATCGTTGCCGCTCCGATCGTGCACTGCTTAATCAGCAAATCCTCGTTCGACATCGAATCGACGATGTATTCCAATTCCTTCGCTGTGATGGCTTGCATTTCGTCTCATTACCTCCCAATCGTTTCTTTGGCACATCGCACCATAGTCTTCCTTGATTTCCTCCCTGCTATGCACCCCCGCTTTTACTGCTTCCTCTTTCCCGCTCCCTGTTTCCTGCTTCCTCTTTTCCTCCTCCCTGTTTTACTGCTTCCTCTTTTCCTGCTCCCAGTTTACTGCTTCCTCTTTTCCCGCTCCCTGTTTCCTGCTTCCTCTTTTCTTCCTCCCTGTTTTACTGCTTCCTCTTTTCCCGCGCCTTCTTTTACCGCCCCCTCTTTTCCCTTTCTTCTTCCGCTCGCCTCCTTCAATGCTAATCCCTCTTACTCCCCCTCCCCTTCTAACGCCCATTATTTTACATATTAATTCCACAGCCTTTTTCCATTTTCTAACTTCCCATTTCTAAATGTATCTCATTTTTTCCTCACCTGAGTCACCTGCAGATACTTTCTTTTTCCCCGCTTACCTCACTTTCTCGCACATTATCTTCTCGTCATTTTCCATTCATTGTCTTCTCATCATTTTGTCCCGTACGTCGCCTAGCGTCATCTTTTCAGTGCTTGCCTTTCCCGTTAATTTTCTCGTCCATCGCCTTTCTCACTACTGTTCTCTCAAGTCGCCTTAGCGCCATCTTTTCATTCCTTGCCTTTCCCGTCACTTTACGTCACCTTCTTAATGGAACATTCTTCATCTCCTCTCATGCCGTCGATATTCATCCGTACGAAAATCCTGCTTAGTCCTCCATCTGTTATTGCCAAAGCTAGCCTCCTAAGCCCAAGTTAGCGCATCTCTCCTCCCTATCTGCCATTCACTCAGGGAAGCCGAATTTGAGATACAATGACGTTCGTGGAGAATAGGAAAATTCAGGGAATTATCCGAAATTTCACGAAAATCATGGCATATGAGTTGAAATGGGAATGTATGTTTGGTATGATGAGAAAAAGAGAACAAACGTTCGAGTCGTAGGGAGGGGATGATCCGATGGCGTCCATTCGCAAGTTTATGGCTCTCTTTCCGGACGAGCAGGCCTGCAGGGACTATTTGTTTGCTGCACGTTGGCCTCGCGGTTTTATTTGCACCAAGTGTGGCGAGATGCGTTACTGCTTGATCAAAACGCGGAACGTCTACGAATGCGCCAACTGCAAGACGCAAACCTCCATTACCTCCAACACCCTCATGCACCGGACCAAGCTGCCTCTGCGTTACTGGATGGTGGCTCTCTACTGGGTCGCCTCCGGGTTTCCCTGTTCCGCGCGCAAGCTGGCCCGGACGCTGCGCATTCAGCAGCGAACCGCCGACAGGCTGCTTCGCAAGATCCGGCTGGCCATGCACAAGTCGGAACGCATCCCCATGCTCGATTTCTGGAGGCGAGAGAAGCGCTCGGAGCAGCTGCCGATCGTACGGAGGGCTATGCTGCTGATGTACCGGAAGGCCCGCGCCTTCATTCGGAAGTATTACGGCAAACGCGTCTCCAAATGGAACCGGTTGTACTACTATTACGAATATCGTTTTCGAAGCAGCAACGACTGTAATCCGATCGCCGCGCTCAGCAAGCTGATTCTGAGCGCCTGCACGACGATTTACACGCTTAACGAATACGGGATGCTCCGCGAGCGAAGGCTGCCAACAAGCTCCATAACAACCTGACAGGCCCATAAATAAAAAGACGCCCGCGACATTCGCGAGCGCTATCTTTCCCTATAGAGACCGGCTTCAAAAAATATCCATGCTCAAATATCGCTCGCCCGTATCGGGGGCGATGCAGAGCACGCGTTTGCCGGGTCCCAGACGCCGGGCGACCTGCAGCGCGGCCCAGACGGACGCTCCGGACGAAGGTCCTACGAGCAGACCTTCAAGGCGGGCAAGGCGCCTTGTCGTCTCCAGCGCATCCTCGTCCTTCACTTGGACGATTTCATCATATACCGAAGTATTCAAAATAGCCGGAACGAATCCCGGGCTTGTCCCGACAAGCTTATGAGGACCGGGCTGACCGCCGGACAGAACAGGCGAGCCGGCCGGCTCCACGACGGCCACATATAAACCCGGAAGCTTCTCCTTCAGCACCTCTCCGGTTCCCGTTATCGTTCCTCCGGTACCGGAAGTGGCGACGAACGCATCCAACCGGCCTTCCGTCTGCTCGAGAATTTCCAGAGCGGTTGTCGTCCGGTGAATATTCGGGTTTGCGGCGTTCTCGAATTGATTCGGCATATAGCTGCCGGGATTTTGTTCGAGCAATTCGCGGGCTTTGGCGATTGCGCCCGGCATCCGTTCCGCGGCCGGAGTCAGCACGACTTCCGCTCCGTAGGCGCGGAGAAGCGAGATGCGCTCCGCCGTCATATTATCCGGCATGACGAGAATAAGCCGGTAACCCCGAGCGGCTGCGTACATGGCCAGTCCGATGCCCGTATTGCCGCTGGTCGGCTCGACGATCAAGCTTCCCGGGGCGATCAATCCGCGCTCTTCCGCATCCTTTAGCAGACCGGAAGCGGCGCGGTCCTTGACGCTGCCGCTTGGGTTCATTTTTTCCAGCTTGACGAATACTTCGGCATCCTCGGGTCCGACCAAGCGGCGTAATTGAACGGCGGGCGTATTGCCGATCAGATCGATCACGGAATGGACAATGCGGGTCATTCTCAGTTCTCCTTATCGCTTTGGCTTAAGCGGCGCACCATTCGTTGACGATCCTCGTCTCCGAGAAACGAATGCACCGTAAAACAAGACGGACATACGTAGACTCTAAGCTTAAATGGCGCTTCCAACAAGGGTTCCCCGCTTAATCCCGGCACGCGAGGGGAAAATTCGGACGCCTCCACGAGACGCTCTCCGGCCTCCAGCATATACTCATGGCACAGCGGGCATTCGGGAACGAGGTCCTGTTCGTCGTAAAGCTCTTCCAGCGCTTCGTCGAAGCGCCGCAGTTCATCGCTCGATTCCGCTTCTTCTTCGTCGTCCATCCAGCTCAAATCCTCGTTGTCGTCAATGGAGATCGAGCGTTCTTCTTCCTCGTCCTCCATCTCATCCTCTTCGTCGTCTTCCCCGATATTGAATTGCAGCGTTCGATAACCGTCGAGCTCATTCTCGCATACCGGGCATATTTTCTCCGGCTCTTCCCCGTCTTCCTGAATGATCTCGCTCTGGCACCAAGGACAAATGATAACCGACATGTTGGAATTCAAGCCTCCTTCATCATATAGAATACGCCGACCGCGATAAACAAAATCGCCAAGGCAAGCAGAGTTCCCCACAAGTACTTCATGATTTCGTTCCCTCCGAGCTTAGATGACGGCAGCGCCGATAATGTAAGACAAAGAAACGGACAGCACGAGAGACAGCAAACCTACCGCGCGATTATCCTTCCCGATTTCTTCATCGACCCGGAATACCGGAGTAAAAAACTCGAACAGAAAGTAAGCGACAAGCAGCAGCACGAACCCGATGGCCGACCATAAAATGCTCTGATAAATCGTATCGTTGGCTTCGATCGAAAAGCGAAAGATGTTGCATATTCCGAAAATTTTACCGCCGGTCGCCATCGCTGCCGCCAAGTTGCCTCTGCCGATTTCCTTCCATCCGTCATACTTCGTCACCCATTCGAAGCAGGAGAGAAAGACGATCAGCGCCAAAATTCCTACGGAGAAGTAAGCCAATACCGCAAGAATAGGCTGAGACATGATGGAATCGACAACATCCTGCATTTGCGAGACCTCCCGTTAATGAAGCTCGGCCACGGATACGCCCGCGCCGCCTTCCCCGAATTGGCCTAACCGGTAGCTTTTGACATGCTTATGCCGCCGCAGAAAATCCTGTATCCCGCTGCGCAAAGCGCCGGTTCCTTTGCCATGAATGATATAAACCTGCCCCAGATTGCCAAGAAACGCTTCGTCGAGGAAACGGTCCACTTCCATAATCGCCTCGTCCAGCGCCATTCCGCGCAGATCCAGCTCGGTGCGGATATTTTCGTCGCGGGAACGCTTGACCGTTGTCGCTTGCGCCTGAACCTGCGACTTCCCGGCCGAAGCCGCGCGCATCGGTTCCAGATCGGCTAGAGAAACTTTCATTTTCAAAATGCCAAGCTGAACGACGGCCTCCCCGCTCCCGGTGAGTTCGACTACGTGCCCCTTCTGTCCGTTAAGGCTGTGAACCTTCACTTCGTCTCCCGCCTCGATCTTAACCGGCTTCGCCCCGGCGCGACGAGAGGGCTTGGCGACAGGATCGGGAACTGCCTCCTCCAGCCGCTTCTTGGCTTCGATCAGCTTGTGCTCCTTGACGGAAGCGCCTTCCTCCATTGCCAACTTGCGGAGATCGGAGATGATCTCCTCGGCTTCCCGCTTCGCCTTGACGACCTGCTGACGCGCTTCCTCGCGCGCCGCTTCCAGAAGCTTCGCCTTCTGCTCTTGGAGCTTAAAGCGTTCCTCCTCTATCTCTTTACGCAGCTTCTCCGTCTCAAGTCGCAAAATTTCCGCCGAACGTCTTTCCGCTTCGGCTTGCAGACGATCCTGCTCCAAAGAAGCGATCATGGAATCGACCTTCAGCTCGTCCTCGCTCACTTCGCCTCGCGCATGATCGATGATGCTTTTCGGAAGCCCAAGCCTCTCCGCGATCGCAAACGCGTTGCTCCTTCCCGGAACGCCGACCAGCAGACGATAAGTGGGGCGCAGCGTAGCCACGTCGAACTCCATGCTGGCGTTAATAATGCCCTCGCGGTTATAAGCGTAAGCCTTAAGCTCGCTGTAATGCGTCGTAGCGATCAAGCGACAGCCGATTTTCTGGAGATGCTCCAAAATCGCGATGGCCAGAGCGGACCCCTCCGCAGGGTCCGTCCCGGCGCCGAGCTCGTCGAGCAGCACCAGGCTGCGGCTTGTTACTTGTCCGAGCATAGAGATCAGGTTCGTCATATGGCTGGAGAATGTGCTCAAGCTTTGTTCGATGCTCTGTTCGTCTCCGATATCGGCGTAAATGCCGTCGAACACGCAGAGATGGCTGCCGTCTTCGGCCGGCACGAATAAGCCGGACATGGCCATCAGGCTGAGCAATCCGATCGTCTTCAAAGAGACGGTCTTGCCCCCCGTATTCGGGCCGGTGACGATTATCGACGAATAGCTCTCGCCAAGTTCGATATCGATCGGCACAGCCGTCTTCATGTCGAGGAGCGGGTGTCGGCCTTTGCGAAGAAGGAGCTTGCCCTCTTCGTTCATGGCCGGCAACGAGGCGGACATGGCATGCGCCAGAAACGCCTTGGCGAAAATAAAATCGATCAAGCCGAGAATCTCCGCGTCCCCGGCGAGCAAATCCGCGCGTTCGCCGATATCGGCGGTCAGCTTGCGCAGAATGCGTTCGATCTCGTTCTGCTCTTTGATCTTAAGCTCGCGCAGCTTGTTGTTCATCTGCACGACGGCTTCAGGCTCAATGAATAACGTAGCGCCGCTTCCCGATTGATCGTGGACGATGCCTCCGAAATGAGAGCGATATTCCTGCTTGACCGGAATCACATAGCGGTCGTTGCGCATCGTAATCAACGTTTCCTGGAGCATCTTCTGAACCGACGAGGAACGGATCAAGCTTTCCAGCTTCTCCCGGGCTCGTCCTTCATTGATTCGGATGTCCCTGCGCACGGAAGCCAGCTCCGGACTGGCGGAATCGAGCACGTCTCCCTGTTCGTCGATACATCTGCGGATCTCGTCCTCCAACGCCTTATAATCGGTCAACGGTTCGCACAGATCGGAGAGCAGCGGGAGCTCCGTCTCCTCCCCGGCGGAGGCGATGAAGCGGCTCAACCGGCGCGATCCCAGAATGAATTGGGCGACCTCCATCAGCTCGGGAGGCTGAAGCATCCCCTGCAGCTTGGCGCGTTGGAGGGAGGCGCGGATGTCCGTTATCCCGCCAAAAGGGGGCGTCCCTTTCAGGCCAACGGCCCGGGACGCTTCGTCCGTCGCAGCCAGCCTGCGTTTTACGATCTCTAGCTCGCGGCTCGGAGTCAGCTTCTCCGCTTCCTCTTTGCCCAAGCTGGTCGAAGCGAGTCCGGTCAGCTTGCGAATGATTTTATCGTACTCCAGTGTATGTAAAGCCTTCTCGTTCACGGCAACTGTCAACTCCTTCGCCTATATTATAGCCGAATCCTTCATTCAAGCGAAAGCAACGGATTTGCCGACTTTTTGACCGATCACTCATACGGAACGAATCTCGGGATAAACTACTTCCAAAGGAGGTCGAAAAACATGAATGTAATCGGCACGATCGTTCGCTTTATCGTCGCTGCCATCGTATTGATGGTCGTCGGTTGGCTCGTCCCTCAATTTTCCGTGGGCGGGTTCTGGAGCGCGCTTATGCTCGCGGTCGTCATCGCCGTATTGGGGTGGATCATCGAAGGCATCTTCGGTAAAAAGGTCACTCCGTTCGGACGGGGAATCGTCGGGTTCCTATGCAGCGCCCTCGTCATCTGGCTGGCTCAATTCGTCGTAGGCCATGTCGAAGTGACGGTTATCGGTTCGCTGCTGGCGGCGCTCGTGATCG
This sequence comes from Cohnella cellulosilytica, assembly GCF_042431195.1. NCBI lineage: Bacteria > Bacillati > Bacillota > Bacilli > Caryophanales > Paenibacillaceae > Cohnella > Cohnella cellulosilytica. The sequence goes on along the minus strand of NZ_JBHMDN010000055.1, from coordinate 60,862 downwards.
GGATTATCGATCTGTTTATTCCGATCGCTTCTCCTTACGAAGCCGGCAAGCAAAGATCGTAACGAAGCAAGCGCGCGCAAAGCCTCTTCGCGAACGGCGAAGGGGCTTTGCGCGCATTTCGGGTTCCGTCCCTTTTAAAATAATGTCATGACTCTGCCATAGATTGAGGATTAAGCGCCGGCGGCCTTATGGTACAATGTGGGCAGGCGGAATCTTAAACAGAGCTTTCCGTCTTTCATTTCATGGGTACGGAGGTCATTGGCCATGCAAAGAAAAATCGTCTATTTTCTCGCCCTCGCGGCATTGACGCTGGCTTTATCGGCGTGCGGCGGCAACGATACAAAATCCGGAAACAGCTCCTCGGCAAGCGAAGAGTCTTACTCGGAAGAGGTCGTTATCAAAGCAAGCAACTGGGAATTCGATCAGCAGGAATATACGCTTCCCAAGGACACCCCTGTCAAGCTCACTTTGGAAAATTTGAGCGGAGCCCACGGAATCGAAATTGTGGGACAAGACATTACGCTCAGAGGCAACAAATCCAAGGTGATCACTCTGCCCGCGGGCACCTACGAAATCAAGTGCAACATTATGTGCGGACAAGGCCACGCGAAGATGATCACGAAGCTTGTCGTAAGCTAAACTCTCGCTAACGTCAAGGCGATTCCTCCCGGTAATAAATCGGAAGGAATCGCCTTTTTTGTGCATAATCCGCCGTCGTAAGTTGCCGCCGCTGACGAGGCGGCCCTTTCGGGCCTGCATCGTTCGCCAACTCCCCGTTCGATCGCGTTACTCTTGTTCCAGCATCTCGATCCATTCATTGTATTCGCTCTGGAGCTTTTTGTATTCCTCGTGCAGCTTGGAATGCTCAGCCTGGAGCTGCTGCAGCTCCGTATGAAGACGCGTTCCCTGCGCGGCTTGCTCGCGCAGCTCGTCCAGAGCGGCAACGTCCGTCTGGGAAGGCGCTGCGGCCGCTTCCGATCGAGCCGCCTCCAGCTCCTGCTCCGCGCTTTCAACGGCTTCCGTGAGCGCTGAGCGGGAACGATCCAAATCGGAAACCCGAGCCTCCAGCTCCCGGATTCGTTCCGCGGAGGACTGCCGGTCCTGCTGAGACTGGGCCAGACGCTCCCGGAGCTCCCGAATGGTGTCGCCCCACTTCTGCTCCTGGGCATCCCGTTCGGCCAGCTCCCGGGCCAGCTCGTCTTTCTCCCGCCGCGTCTCCTCCAACGTTTCCTGCTGCGCCCCGAAGCGCTTGTTCGTCTGCAGCTCCACTTCCTGCAGCATCTCCTGCTGCTCAAGAACGGTTCTCCTCTGGTCTTCCGCCTCCGTCGCCCACCGCTCCGCGTCGTGCTCCAACCGTTCGCGCAGCTGCCGCCATTCCTTCTCCTTGGAACGCCACTCCGCTTGCTCGGACGCCAATGTCTCAAGCTCGGCTTTCGCCGCTTCCAGCTCTTCCGAATAGATCGCCTCGAGCTCTTGCTGCTCGACGGCGGCACGAGCCTTCGCCTCCGCAAGCTCGGCTGCCTTCGCTTCCGACAAGGCGCTTAGCTCCGCCGAGTGCAGCAGCTTGAGCGCTTCAACCTCGGAGCTATGTACCTGAATGAGCTCGGCCTCCGCTTCCCGCTTCTCTCGGGCGAGCCGTTCGGCCAAAGCCGCCCGCTCCCGGGAGAGCTCCTCCGCCAATCGCCGGTCCGTCTCCTCTTGGGCCTTTACCAGCTCCGCAGCCGCATGGGCTCTCTCGGCGGCCAACGCCTCCTGGAACTCGGCGCGTTCGGCGGCAAAACGGCTCTCCGCTTCCTCGCGAGCAGCCTTCAGCGCGCCAGCCGCGTCCAGCTTGGCCTGTTCAAGCTCAAGCTCGGCCTCCAACTGCTGCTCCTCCAGCCTGGACGCGGTTTTGCGCCTCTCGGCCTGCAGCTCGTCATCGGCCTGTCTCTTCGCCTCGCTCAAGTCCGCCTCGGCTTGCTGCTTCGCCAGCTCCAGCTCCGCCGCCGCTTGCTCCTTCGCCTCTTGCAATTCTTCTTCCGCTTGCAGTCTCACCGCCTGAAGCTCCGCTTCCGCTTGCCGCTTCGTCTCTTGCAGCTCCTCTTCTACTTGCTGCTTTGCCGCCTGCGATTCCGCTTCCGCCTGTTGCTTCGCCAACTGGACTTCCTCTTCCGCCTGCTGCCTCGCCGACTGGAGCTCCTCTTCCGCCTGCTGCTTCGCAGCTTGCAGTTCCGCATCCGATTGCTGTCTCGCCAGGCCCAGCTCTTCCGCCGCTTGCCGCTTGACCGCTTGCAGCTCCGCTGCCGCCTGCTCCTTGGCCGCCGCCACATCCCGCTCGGCTTGCGCCTTGGCGGCCTGCAATTGTTGAGCCGCTTGCGATTTGGACGCTTCCAGCTCCTGCGCGGCTTTCGCCCGAACGGATTGGAGCGTCTGGGCCGCCGTCTGCTTCTGCCGTTCCAGCTCTGCGCCGAGGTTTTCCGCCCGCCGCTTCGCCTGGGCCAGCTCCTCTGCGGTTCGCGACTGAACGGCCTGCAGCTTGCCCTCCGCCTCCTTCGTGAACGCATCAAGCTCCGCTGCCGCCTGCTCCTTCGCTGCTTTCAATTCCTGCACGGATTGCTCTTGAAGCGCCTCAAGCTCCAACGACGACGAGGTCCGCGCCTCCTCCAGTTCCCGCGCCGACCGCTCTTTAAGAGCCTCGAGCTCCTGGGACAACGAAGTTCGTGCTTCTTCCAGCTCCTGCGCGGAGCGCTCTCTAAGAGCCTCCAGCTCTAGCGACAGCGAGGACTTCGCTTCTTCCAGCTCCAGCGCGGAGCGCTCTTTAAGCGTCTCCAGCTCCTGGGACAGCGAAGACTGCGCCTCTTCCAGCTCCTTGATTTGCAGCTGCTGGTCGTGTTCGATTTTCAACAGTTGTTCGTTCTCTCTACGCAAGCGAAGGAGCTCGTCCGAAATGTTGACGGCCGCAAGCACCGCCAGCTTCGGAAGATCGAGCCTTGGCGAACCGACGTTCACCTTGTTCATCTGATCGTTGACGAGCGCGGCGACTCTTTTCATATATTCCGTGCTTGTATGCCCCGTTATCGTATATTGCGTTCCGTATATGTCGACGGTGACACGCGTTTTGTCCTGATTGCTCACGGCGTGATCCCCCCATTGCATTCTCATTAATAGGTTGTTAACAAAAGCAGCGAACCATCTTCCGCCAGCCGGCGTCTAGATGTATTCGCTGCCTCCCATATCGTTTCCTGCCTATTTCCGAAGTTCTGCGCCGTAAGATTGTTCCAGCTGCGCAAGCACGCGGGCATGCGCCTCTCCGACTTCCTCGTCCGTCAGCGTACGCTCCGCGTGCCGATAGACAAGCGCCAACGCCACGCTCTTCTTGTCCCCGCCGATCCGCTCGCCGGTATACACGTCGAACACGTTAACCGACTCCAGCAGCTCGCCCGCCGAAGCGGCGATCGTCGCCGTCAGCGCGCCGCCGGCGACGCCGCGGTCCACGACGACCGCAATATCGCGCTCGATCGCCGGATAACGGGGCAGGATGCGATATTCAATGCCGGCATCCGCATATTCGTAGATCGGTCCAAGCTCGAGCTCGGCCACGTACGTGTCGGGCAAGTCGAATTCCCGCTGCGTCTCCGGATGCACTTGGCCGACGTAACCGATCGTCTCGCTGCCTCGTTCCGTGCGGATGACGATCGCGGCGGTACGGCCCGGATGGAAGCCGGCAGGCCGTGCGGCTTCGTAAGAAATGCGGCCGGACAGGCCGAGCCGGTCGAACGCCTGCTCCAGAACGCCCTTGGCATCGTAGAAATCGACGGGCTCCGCGGTCCGGTTCCATGCGGCGGTACGGCGGTTGCCCAGCAGCAGCAGCGCGGCTCTCGGCTTCTCGTGAGGCAGGCGAGTCAGCGTCGTCTCGTCCGTGTGGTACACGTTGCCGATTTCGAACAGGGCGATATCGTTGTTTTTCCGGTTCAGGTTATAGGCGGCCGCTTCCAGCAGGCTCGGGATCAGCGTCGTACGCAGCACGCTGCGCTCCTCGCTCATCGGCATCGCCAGCGCGATCGGCTTGGCGCCCGCCGCCAGCTCCGCGAACAGCTCCGTTCTCGGCAGCGAGGTTACGGAATAGCTGATCGCCTCGTGCAGCCCCGCGCCGGTCAGAATCGTCCGCAATTTGCGGCGAATCGCCTGCGGCTTCGTCAGCGAGCCCGGCGTCGTCGGCCCTTCGATCGGCGTCGTCGGAATTTCGTCGTAGCCGTGCAGACGGGCGATCTCCTCCACGAGATCGACGTCGCGGGAGATGTCGCCGCGCCGGGACGGCACCGCGATCTTCCATACGTCTTCGCCTCTCGTCTCGACCTTGAATTGCAGCCGGGACAGAATTGTCTTGATCTCCAGCGCGGACAGCTCCGTGCCGAGCATGCTATTAACCCGGGACAGCGACAGCTCGATCACGGCCGGCTGCCGCGTCGATACCTCCGCCTCGGCGACGCCTTCGGTTACGAGCCCTTCCGCGTAACGGGCCATCAGTCCCGCCGCGCGATCCAGCGCCGCGCGCACCCGGTCCGGATCGACTTCCTTCTCGAAGCGGGCCGACGCCTCCGAGCGCAGACCCAGTTGGCGCGAAGTGCGCCGAATCGTGCTGCCGTCAAATTTCGCCGATTCCAGAATGATGTCCGTCGTGCCCTCCGACACCTCTGAGTTCGCGCCGCCCATCACGCCGGCCAGGCCGATCGCCTTCTCCGCGTCCGCGATGACGAGCATGTGCGGCTCCAGCTTCCGCTCCTGGCCGTCCAGCGTCTCCAAGGTTTCGCCGGCCCGTGCCAGACGAACGTCGATGCGTCCGCCCGCAACCTGCGCCGCATCGAACGCGTGCAGCGGCTGGCCGTATTCGAGCATGACGTAGTTCGTAATGTCGACGATATTGTTGATCGGACGAACGCCAGCCGCGATCAGACGGTTCTGCATCCACTGCGGTGCAGGGCCGATTTTCACCCCTTTGATGTAGCGAGCGGTATACAGCGAGCAATGCTCCGGAGAGCCGATCGATACGCGGACATAATCCGAAGTAACTTCCGCGGCCGAGTGTATGCCCGTGTCGGGCAAATTCAGCGGGCGGCCCGTCAGCGCCGACACCTCATAGGCTACGCCGAGCATGCTGAGACAGTCCGAACGGTTCGGCGTCAGGTCGAGCTCGAGAATCGAGTCGTCCAAGGCGAGCACGTCGAGAATGTCGCGTCCGATCTCCGTGTCGGACGGCAGCACGAGAATGCCTTCCTGCTGCTCCTTCGGCAGCAGCTTGTCGTTGATGCCGAGCTCGCGCGCCGAGCAGATCATCCCCTGCGACTCCACGCCGCGCATCTTCGCGCGCTTGATGTTAAGGCCGCCCGGCAGCTTCGCGCCGACGACGGCGACCGGCACCTTCATGTCCGCTCCGACGTTCGGCGCTCCGCAGACGATCTGCAAATCTTCGCCCGTTCCGGCGTCGACGGTGCAGACGCTCAGCTTATCCGCGTCGGGGTGCTTCTCTCTCTTCTTCACATAGCCGACGACCACGCCGGTAACGCCCGCGTTGCGGGACGGCACGGAATCGATCTCGATGCCTCCCCGCGTCATCATCTTCGCCAATTGCCCGGCGGGAATGCCGCTCAAATCGATATAATCGGATAACCATCGATAGGATACGTTCATGGGAAACTCCCCTCGTTTTATCGTAAAATTTTTCAGGCTACATTTTGGCGAATTGACTCAGGAACTTCGTATCGTTCGCGTAGAAATGACGGATGTCGTCGATGCCGTACTTCAGCAGCGCGATCCGTTCCACGCCCATGCCGAACGCGAAGCCGGTCACTTCCTGCGGATCGTAGCCGCCGTATTCGAGCACCTTCGGATGCACCATGCCGCAGCCGAGAATTTCGATCCAGCCGGTATGCTTGCACATCCGGCAGCCGCTGCCGCCGCATTGGGCGCAGGTGACGTCCACCTCGGCGCTCGGCTCGGTGAAAGGGAAGAAGCTCGGACGCAGGCGGATTTGCATTTGCGGCCCGTACATTTCCTGCACGAACTGCAGCAGCGTTCCCTTCAGGTCGCTCATCCGAATGTTCGGCCCGATGACCAGCCCTTCGATCTGATGGAACATGAACGAATGCGTCGCGTCGTCGTCGTCGCGGCGATACACCTTGCCGGGACAGATGACTTTGACCGGCGTTTTGCCGTTCGCCGCCTTCATCGTGCGAATCTGCACCGGAGACGTCTGCGTGCGCAGCAAAATCTCGTCCGTAATATAGAAGGAATCCTGCATATCGCGCGCGGGGTGGTTTTTCGGCAGATTCAAAGCTTCAAAGTTGAAGAAGTCGGTTTCGACCTCCGGTCCTTCCGCCACCGTATAGCCCATCCCGATGAAAATATCCTCGATCTCCTCGACGATCTTGTTCAGCGGGTGAACGGCGCCGGCGGCGACCGCTTTGCCCGGCAGCGTAACGTCGATCGTCTCCGCCTGCAGGCGGCGCGCGGTCTCGGCCTTTTCAAACCCGGCCTGCTTCTCCGCGATTACCGCTTCGATCGCCGCGCGAACCTCGTTGCCGACCTGCCCGATGATCGGGCGCTCCTCGGCGCTGAGCGAGCCCATGCCGCGCAAAATTTCGGTGAGCCGCCCCTTCTTGCCCAAGTAATGCACGCGGAGATCGTTCAACGCCGCGGCGTCCGCCACGGTTTGCAGCTGATCCAGCGCTTCGCTCCGCAAAGCCTCTAATCGTTCCTTCATCACCATTCTCCTTCTCGCGACAAAATAAAAAGCCTTTTCTCCCGTAAGGGACGAAAAGACCGTGGTACCACCCTTGTTGGAACGCCCCTTGCCCGCCATCGGACACACGCCTTATTCGACGCTCGAACATTCCCGCTTCGTACGGCGTAACGGGCCGCAAGCCGGTATCTCCTACTGAACGGCCGCAGCCGCATGTTCAGAGATCTGCTCCGGAGCGAACTTCGGCAGCCTGGTTTCTTAGGAACGCTCGCAATCTTCGGCGCTCCCTCCCTGTAAGAAGGCACTGCTTACTTTTCTCCATCGTCGCATTTGTGCATTTATTGACCATTATAGGGGATCGGAGAACCGCAAGCAAGCCGATTAACGCAAAACCCGCCTCTTTTCCGCAAATGCGCCGTGCCAGAGAGAGCCGGTTCCTCCCCCGAGCGAAAATGCTTCCGAAATCGCCGCGGCCACGAACACTTTCGCTTCCCGGCAGGCCTCCTCCGGCAGAGCTCCTTTTGCCAGCAGGGCGGCGATGGCGGACGCCGTCGTGCAGCCCGTGCCGTGCGTATGGGGAGTCGGGTACCTCGGCCCGGCGAACCGCTTTGTCTCCTCGGGACGCTCGGCGGAGACGAATACGTCGACGGCCTCCTCTCCGCTCCAATGCCCGCCCTTCAAAAACACATGCCTGGGGCCCAACGCGAGCAGACGCTTCGCCAACCGCTCCATGTCCGCCAGCGTTCGAATGTCGTCGGAACAGACGCCGAGCAGCCGACAGGCTTCCGGCAAGTTCGGCGTGACGACTTCCGCCATCGGCAGCAGAAGACGCTTCACGGCGTCGAACGCGCCGCCGTCCATGAGCGGCGAGCCGTCCGAAGCGGCGCCCACCGGATCGACGACAAGCCGCTTGACCCGATGCCGCGCGAACGAACTGGCGGCCGCTTCGACATGGGCGGCCGCGGGCAGCATTCCCGTCTTGACGGCATCGGCTCCGATGTCGGACAGCACGCTTTCGAGCTGCGCCTCCACCATGCCGGGAGAGACGTTCTCCACGCGCTGCACTCCCAGGCTGTTCTGCGCCGTCACCGCCGTCACGACGCTCATCCCGTATACGCCAAGCTCCTGAAACGTCTTCAAATCCGCCTGGATGCCCGCTCCTCCGCCGGAATCCGAGCCGGCGACCGTCAAAACCAGCGGACGGCGAGGGGCAGAAGCTTCCCCGGACGAACGAGCGCCCGCTCTCACCCTAAGCCCCTCCTCGTCCCCGCAAAATTGAACCGCTCGATCCCGAAGGCGTTCCCGTACCCGTTTTCGCCGATCTTCCCTTCCAACAGATCTCCCACCAGCGCCGCCGTCGCCGGAGCCAGCAAAATACCGTTGCGATAATGGCCGCACGCCAGCACCAGCTCCGGGACGCCGGGGACGGAGCCGATCAGCGGCCGGCCGTCCAACGTCGCGGGACGCAAGCCCGCCCAGCCTCGCGAAGGAGAGGTATCGCCCAGGAAAGGCAGCGCGCTGCCGCTCCAGCGCGTCAGCCGTCCGATGCCCTGCTCCGTGACGCTCCGCTCGAAACCCGCGACATCTTCCGAGGCTCCGCATACAAGGCTTCCGTCTTTTTTGCCGACCCAATAGGCCTGGCTGGTGAAAATCATATGACGGATGCGGTCGCCCTTCCCGTCGTATGCGCAAATCTGCCCCCGGATCGGATGAACCGGCACGTCGACGGACAGCCATTCCCGCACGAATCCGCTCCAGGCTCCGGCGCATACGACGACCCGATCCGCCAGCCAGCTTCCCGCGCCCGCGGTTCGGACGACGACGCCCGCGCCGGCAACTCGCTCCAAACCCGTAACGCCTCCGGCATGGGCCACGAGCCGAACGCCGGCCCGGCGGCACGCTTCTTCGACCGCTCCGACCAGCTTCGGGGCGAACACATGGCTCTCGCCGGGACAATAGAGCGCCCCTAACGCCCGTTCGGACAACTCCGGCTCCAGGCGGCGCAGCTCCGACGCGCCGAGCAGCTCGAATCCGGACCCGTACCGGCTCTGCCATTCGAGCCTGGCGCGCAGGGACAGGAAATCCGCCTCGTGAAACGCGACGTTCAGGCTCCCGCTGCGCCGCAATTCGGCCGTATGACCCGTCAGCTCCTCGAGCTCGCGAACCCAGTCCGGATACCGCGAATGGCTGTCCGCGCACAGCCGGAAAAACGCGTCCGGGCTTTCGGGATTTTCCGAGAACGGCGCCAGCATTCCCGCGGCCGCTCCGGAGGCTTGGCCGCCGAACGCCTCCGCCTCCAGCACCGCGACGCGGAAGCCCCGCTTGGCCGCCTCCCATGCACTGGACAGCCCGATGATGCCGCCTCCAAGGATAAGCACCTCCGCGGTTTGCGCCGACTTCACACCCCCGGCCGATTGCACCGATCTCGCGCTCCCCGTCGATTGCGCCGACTTCGCGCTCCTTGTCGATTGTGCCGACTTCACACCCCCGGCCGATTGGGCCGACTTCGCGCTCCCCGTCGCGGGCTTCGCTTCCATGCTTCCTTCCGACACACCGCTCATCTTTTCCCCTCCCGGGCTCCGGGTCCGAACAGCCGCCCCTCCGGCTCGCTGCTGGCGGAGGCGTAGCGCTTCCGGGGGATGCGTCCGGCCAGCCGGGACAGCCGCCCCGCTTCGATCGCCAGCTTCATCGCCCGCGCCATCGTCACCGGGTCCACCGCTCTGGAGACGGGCGTATTGGCGAGAATGCCGTCCGCGCCCAGCTCCATCGCCTGAACGAAGTCCCCGGCCGAGCCGAGTCCCGCATCCACGATGACGGGAACCCGCGCCTCCTCGGCAATCAGGCTCAGGTTGTACGGATTCAGAATGCCAAGCCCCGTTCCGATCGGGGCCCCGCCCGGCATGACCGCCGCCGCTCCGGCATCCTCCAGCCTGCGGCACAGCGCCGGATCGTCCGACGTATAGGGCAGCACGGTGAAGCCTTCCTTGGCCAGCCGTTCCGTCGCCTTGAGCGTCTCCACCGGATCGGGCAGCAGCGTGCGGGGATTGGCGCTGATCTCCACCTTGATCCACTCGCCAAGGCCCGCGGCGCGCGCCAGCCGGGCAATTCTTACGGCTTCGTCGGCGTCGCCGGCCCCCGACGTATTGGGCAAGTAGATCAGCTCCCTGCCCGCCACATGCTGCAGCACGCCGTCGTCTTCATGGTTGTCCAGATTGATCCGGCGCACCGCGAACGTAATGACCTCGGCGCCGGACGCCTCCAATGCCCGAAGAAAAACGGCGGGACTCGGAAACCTGCCCGTCCCCAGAAAAAAGCGCGAATTCAGCTTCCTTCCCCCGATCACCATACCGTCTTGCACAATTGTATCCATTTCCATCCCCACGCTCAGCCTCCCCCGACAAAATGAACGAATTCGACCGAGCAGCCGCCGCGCAGCGGCGTTATCTCCCACCTTGAGCGCGGAACGACCGTCCCGTCCAGCTCGGCGACGACGCTGCGGCCTTCCAACTCGTATTGTGCCGCCAGCTCCAGCAGCGTGGCCGCCTGCGTCCGCTCGCTGCGGCCGTTGACGACAACGTCGACCTCCCGGACGTCCCCGGGAGCCGGCATCGATAGCGACAAGGATACCGGTACGGATAGCGACACCGATTCTGCCAATGCTGCCTGCTCCCCCGACGTCCAAGCGTTAATCTTCCCCAGCAGATTGCGGCAGACCGCTTCGGGATTGTCACGGCCGACGATAGCGGACACCGCGCACAATCTTCTGGCCCCTGCCCGCAGCACCTCCTCCGCATTGGTCTCCGTAATGCCGCCGATGGCGACGAACGGTATGCGGATTTCTGCGGCCGCCTGCGCGACGTAAGCGGTCGTCACCGCTTGCCGTCCCGGCTTGGTGCCCGTCGGATAGACGGGACCGACGCCGATATAATCCGCTCCCGCCCGTTCCGCGGCGCGGGCCTGCTCAATCCGGTGCGTGGAGATGCCGATGATCCGCCGCGGACCGAGCAGCTCGCGCGCCACCTCGATCGGCAGGTCGTCCTGCCCCAGATGAACGCCGTCGGCGTCCGCGGCAAGCGCGACGTCCGGATGGTCGTTGACGATGAGCGGCACGCCGTATTTGGCGGTCAGCTCCTTCAGCCGCCTCGCCTTCTCGATCAGTTCCCGCTTCGGACTCGTCTTGTCCCGAAGCTGCACGATATCGGCTCCTCCTCTTAGAGCCGCCTCCATCACCTCCATCATGCCGCGCCCGGGATGATAGTTTTCGCCGGTAATAACGTACAGCTTAAAATCCAACGGACGGTTCATCCGCTTCCCTCCTCGTCTCGTCGCTCAAATAATGCCGATAAATGTCCATCGCACGTTCGGACTCGCCCGCGCCTTGAATCAGCGCGCGGCCTTCCGCAAAAATGACGATCCGCTCATCTGCCGCCGTAGAGGCGCGCAGCAGATAGCGGTTGTCGGCGGTAATGGCGCAGCCTGCCGCAACCAGCCGCCTTCTCCACTCTGCGAGCGACACCGACGGCTTCAGCGCGACCTGGAACGTATCCCTTCCGCACAGGACGACCAGCTTTGCCGCCTCCCGTTCGTCGCCGAGCAAAGCATTTTCCGTCGTGATCCTTGGACTGTTGGCAATCGAGGCATTTTCCGGCGTAGCCTCCCTCAGACCGCCGCCGAGCAAAGTATCTGCTCCCGCCCCCTCCGCCGCGTCGCCGAGAAAAGCCGCCTTCGCCTCATCCCGCTCCTTGGCCCGTCCGCCGTTCACAGAGAGGCGGACGAAGCCGCCATGCTCCGCAGGCTCCCGACGGACAGCAACCGGCAGTTCTCCCCACCCGCAATAAGGGCACCTTTCAACCGGCGTCGGCAGCTGCCACTCCTTGACGGAGAAATGCCACGCGTCCACGGTCAGCCACGTCCCGCGCAGCGCCGTTCGATTTCCCGTCAGCGCCTTAAGCGCCTCCGCCGCCTGCAATGCGGCCACCATCTCCACCGCGGGCGAGATGACGCCGAGCGTATCGCAGGTCGGCCCGTCTTCGCCGCCCGGCGCCTCCTCGCCAAGCAGGCAGCGCAGGCAGCAGTGGTCGCCGGGAACGAGCAGCGCGGTCATTCCCCCGGAGCCCGCGACGCCGCCGTACACGAGCGGAATGCCGCGGCTGAAGCAGGCGTCGCTGAGCAGCAGCCGGGTCGCCGCATTGTCGGTGCCGTCGAGCACCAGGTCGACGTCCGCCGCCAGCGACTCCGCGTTGCGCCGATCCACGTCGGCCACGAAGGCCTCGATCCGCGCCCTGCCGTTGACCCGGCGCAGCTTCGCCGCGGCGGCGACCGCCTTGGGCAGCGCCGCTTCCGCGTCCTCCTCGTCGTACAGCGTCTGACGGTGCAGATTGCTCAGCTCCACATAGTCCCGATCGACAAGGCGCAGGCGGCCCACTCCGGCCCGGACCATATGCTGGGCGAGCGAAGCGCCCAGCGCCCCGGCGCCTACGACAAGCACGCTCGCCTCGCCGAGCCGCCGCTGGCCCTGCGCGCCGATCGGAGCGAAGCGGATCTGCCGGGAGTAGCGCTCCTCCGCCTCCGTCTCCGCTTCCCTAAGCATAGATCCGGCTTCCCCCGGCCTTGAACGCTTCCGCCTGCTCCTGCATGCCGGCCTCCAGCGCTTCCTCCTCCGCCACGCCGCGCTTCTCCGCGTAATCGCGAATGTCCTGCGTGATGCGCATGCTGCAAAACTTCGGCCCGCACATCGAGCAGAAATGCGCCGACTTGGCCGCCTCCGCCGGCAGCGTCTCGTCGTGATACGCCATGGCGCGCTCCGGATCGAGCGACAGATGGAACTGGTCTCTCCAGCGGAATTCGAATCTCGCCTTGGACAGCGCATCGTCGCGCAGCCGCGCCCGCGGATGTCCCTTCGCCAGATCGGCGGCATGGGCGGCGATCTTGTAGGCGATGACGCCGTCCTTGACGTCCTCCTTGTTCGGCAGGCCGAGATGCTCCTTCGGCGTCACGTAGCAGAGCATCGCCGTGCCGAACCAGCCGATCATCGCGGCGCCGATGGCCGACGTAATATGGTCGTACCCGGGAGCGATGTCGGTCGTCAGCGGCCCCAGCGTATAGAACGGCGCCTCCTTGCACACCTCCATCTGCCGGTCGACGTTTTCCTTGATCAGATGCATCGGCACGTGGCCCGGCCCCTCGATCATCACCTGCACATCGTGCCGCCACGCGATCTCGGTCAATTCTCCGAGCGTATCCAGCTCGGCAAACTGCGCCTCGTCGTTGGCGTCGGCGATCGAACCGGGCCGCAGACCGTCCCCGAGCGAGAAGCTGACGTCGTAGGCTTTCATAATCTCGCAGATCTCCTCGAAATGCGTATACAGGAAGTTCTCCTTGTGATGGGCCAGACACCAGGCCGCCATAATCGAGCCGCCGCGGGAGACGATGCCCGTCACCCGCTTCGCCGTCAGCGGAATGTAACGCAGCCGTACTCCGGCATGGATCGTGAAATAATCGACGCCCTGCTCCGCCTGCTCGATCAGCGTGTCGCGGAACACCTCCCAGCTCAGCTCCTCCGCCTTGCCTCCGACCTTCTCCAGCGCCTGGTAGATCGGCACCGTGCCGACCGGGACCGGAGCGTTGCGAACGATCCATTCGCGGGTCGTGTGAATGTTTTTGCCGGTGGACAGGTCCATGATCGTATCGGCTCCCCAGCGGGTCGCCCACGTCATCTTCTCGACTTCCTCCTCGATCGAGGAAGCGACGGCCGAGTTGCCGATGTTGGCGTTGATCTTGACGTGAAAATGCCGTCCGATAATCATCGGCTCGCACTCGGGATGGTTGATGTTCGCCGGGATAATCGCGCGCCCCGCGGCCACCTCCGCCCGCACGAATTCCGCGCTCATCCCTTCGCGCAGCGCAATGTATTCCATCTCCGGAGTAATCCGCCCCTGGCGGGCATAGTGCAGCTGCGTCACGCTGCGTCCTTCCGCCGCCCGCAAGCAGCGGTTATGCGGCTTGGGAAACACCTCCGCGCCCTTCTGCTCCGCCGTCTCGACGGTCATAAAGCCGTTGTCCTCGGGCCGCACCTCGCGTCCCTCGTACTCGACCGTATCCTCCCGCTCCGCAATCCAGCGTCCCCGAACGGAGGGCAGTCCCCGCCGCACGTCGGCCTGAAAGCCCTCCTCCGTATACGGGCCGCTGGCGTCGTACACCCGAAGCGGATCGTTCGGCTCCTCCCGGCCATTCCTCCCCGAGCTCGGCGCCAGCGCAATCTCGCGCATCGGCACCCGAATGTCTTCCCTGTCTCCCGTCGCGTATACCTTGCGGCTTCCCGGCAGCGGCGTCGTCATAATTGCCATAACAAAAAACCTCCTTAAGCGGACGTAATGTCAAATTCCGCTAGGAGGCCATGGGAAAAGATAAGAAACGACGGACAGGCTTGGCGACGACTCCACTTCAGGCGCGTGCATGCCGATACCTCCGCCGATGTCGATACGACGGCGAGCAACGGACGGCGAATACGCGCGGTCCGCTCCAGCCGTTGCGCCTGTCCGCGGCGTCCCGCCGCATAATAAAAGCCGCCCCGGCAGGGAGCGGCTGAATGTGTCGTGCCCATGGAAAGCCCTGACGCAAGCATGAAGAAGCCTGCGGCCATCGCCTTCCAAAGTCTGACGTACATTGCCCACTTTCCTACGCTGGCATAACCCAGATCAGGTTCAAAGGGACCAAGGCATCGCCTTATCTCAGCCCTTGCGGGCGCCCCTAGTGGAATTCTATGAAAACTGTACAGCCGAAAGGAGCTCCTGTCAACCCCCCGGTTCCGCCGGAATCCTTTAACCCTTATTCGGCTTGCGCACGATCGCCACGATCAGAGCCAGAACGCCCGCGGCCAGCCCCGCGATCGCCAGCGACAGCGTCAGCGCATCGCGGCCGCCCTCGTCCTCGGCTGCGCCGCCGCTCGCCGAAGCTCCGCTCGAAGCGCCGTGCCCGTCGCCGTGGCTGTCCCCGGTCGACGCCGTTACCGTCGTCACGGAAGCCGGTTTGTCGGCGTCCGGAGCGCCGGTCCATTCCACGACGTCGCCGTCGGAATACGTCTGGTACGCCTTCCAGCTCAGCTCCTTGGCGTCGTCGGCAACCTTGCCCTGCATGCGGAATTCGCCGAATTCGGTGGCGCCCAGGCCGCTGCCGGTCGCCTTCCAGGTGACGCTGACGATTTTATCCTCCGCGCCCTTCTCGACCTCGTACGTCCAGTCCGCCTTGGGCTCGAAACGGCTGATGTTGACGCCGTCCGGAATCGCCACCTTCACCTGCGTCGTCGCGGCGTCCTTCTCGGACGGCACGCGAACGGTGAACACTTGATAGGAGCCCGCCGGAGCGGAGCTCGGCTGAACCGTCACATGGGCGCTGGCCAAGCCGGCGAAGCCGAGCGACAGCATAAGAGCGAGCAGCAAAGATACGCTTTTTTTCATAGGGAATATCCAACCTTCCTGATTCGATTCGTTTCCGATATTCCCCAGTATAGCCCGTTCCTTCCCGAATGCGCATGACCCGAAAGAGTCATTTCGGGCCGTTCATTGTGACAATATTGAAACAAGTCCGCCGCGCCTAGTCCGGCTCGACGATTCCCCGTTCGTACGCGTAACGCGTCAGCTGCACCCGGTTGTCGAGATGAAGCTTCTGCAAAATGTTTTTCAGGTGATTTTTGACCGTATGCTCGGACAAGCCGAGGGACAGGGCGATTTCGCGGTTTTTTTGCCCCCGCGCGACCTCCTGCAAAATTTCCCGTTCGCGCGGCGTCAACCCTCCGTCGTCCGCGGTCCGGTCTCTGGATGCGCCTGCCGAAGAGCTTGATTTGCGCTCGGCGAACTCGCGAAGAATCGACATCGCCAGCTCCGGATTAAGCGGCGCCTCGTCGAAAGCGACCGCGCGCAAGTAATCGCGCCAGGCCGCCGGATTCAAATTTTTCAGCAGGTACCCTTGCGCGCCCTTCTTGAGCGCCTCGAACAGGTGCGCGACGTCGTCGGATACCGTGACCATAACGATTTTCACCGCGGGAAAAGCCGCTTTGATCGCTTTGACCGCTTCCAGCCCGCCCATTCCCGGCATGTTGATGTCCATCAGAATCATATCCGGCGCCAGCTCCTCCGTCATGAGGAGCGCCTCTTCTCCGCTGGCCGCTTCCCCGACGACGACGAACTCCTCCAGCGCGGACACGATCGTCCTCATTCCTTCCCTGGCATGCCGATGGTCGTCGGCCAGCAGCAGACGAACGGCTCTGGCTTCGCTCATGGTTGTTCCGCCCTCTTTCCGCGTTTCGCGAGTTCTACGACCGTGCGATCCCCCCGGCGTTCAGCCAGGAACGACCAGCCCATCGCTTCGGCCCGATCCCTCACCATGCGCAGTCCGAAACGTCCCTGCGCCTGAAGCGGATCGCCGCCGAACCCGACGCCGTCGTCCTCGATGCGGCAGCGAAAGCCTCCCGCGCCGTCCGGTTCCCCGATGACGTACACATGGGAGGCCCGCGCATGCTTCCTTACGTTGACGAGCGCCTCCCGAACGCAGGCATGAAGCTCGATTTTCTCCTTGTCGGTCAACCCGTCGTCCCGGATCGTCCAGACGAACTCCGCCCGCGCGCCGGTCAGCTCCGCCGTCTCTCCGAGCAGCTCCCGCAGCGGCACGACCCAGGCGGCCGATTCCGGCGACGGCGGCTGACGGAGATTGGCGATCGCCTGGCGGACGTCCTCGTGCATGACCCGCACCGTCTCCCGGAGTCCTCCGGCCAGCTCCCGCACCGGCTCCTCCCGGCTCAGCTCGTCCAACTGGTCCAGCTTGACCGCGAGCAGGAACATCGATTGCGAGATGCCGTCATGCAGCTCGCGGGCCAGACTCTCCCGTTCCTCCAGCGCCGCCTTGGCTTCCTTCTCCCGCTGCAGCGCCATCTGCGACTGCTCCATCCGCGTAAACAGGCTGCGCACCAGCGTCAAGGTGACGGCAAGCACGATAAACGGAGCCAGCAGGTTGCCCAGATCCATCGACACATAGGGGAGCAGGAAGGCGTGCCGCACATATTCCCACAGGCCGATCGTAATCGTCGGAATGAGCAGAATCAGCCATTTGATCCTTCTGTCCTTGTTCCCGTTATCCATTCTGCGCATGCACGCCCCTTTCACCGAAAACAGACCTTACGCCGCCGCCTTTTGCCCGGGATCAGTATATCCGGTAGGTCGTTTCGACAACCCGCTCCGTATCCTCCGAATCGGTGACACGGACCTGCGCCTTCCACTGTCCCGCGAACGGCAAATACGGTCCCTGCGCCGTATACGTCGATTTCTTGTAATCCGGAAACGCGTCCAGCTCTTCGTCCTCGTACGGTTGAAGCGGAACGTCTATGAAGCCCATATCTTCCTTATCGAGCGGGAGCAGCCGCAACTGGACGCTTTTCGCCTCGCCTTCGCCGACCCACTCGGGCAGCCAGATTTTGAGCGTAAACCGGTTGTCCCCGGGCGCATTGGGCGATACGCGCAGCGTCACGTGCATGTCCGTGCCCATCTTGTGAAAATTAAGCGGCTCGTTGACCGGCAGCGGCGTCTGATACGTCAGAACGCCGACGCAGAGCACGATGCCCGCCAGCAGACCGACGTCGACCTTCAGCAGGCCGCCGCGGGGCAGCTCGCCCTTCTTCAGCCGCAGCCGGATCAGGAACGCCGTGACGGCCACGAGCAAGGAGACGGCGGCTTTGGCGATCAGCCATTTTCCCCAAGCGGTGTACATCAAATATTCCAACGAGGGCACGTACTTCAGCGTCGACAGAATGCCGGTTACCCACAGCGCAAGGAAGGAGATCAGCGCCCACTTGGAGAACACGAGCGCAAAGCGGCCCGCCTCCGGCCGCTCCTTGAACCAGACCGCCAGCAGCAGCAGCAAGCCTCCGCTCCACAGGGCCGCGGCCAGCAGGTGCGCATAATCCAGTCCTATCGTGTAAGAGATCGGGGTGAACGCCGCCGCGTGTCCCGACCATGCCTCGAGGAACAGCGCGATCGCCGCCCACGCCGCGCGCGGAACGGTTCCCAGCGCAGGCAGCAGCGGAGCGGCCAGCGCCAGCAGCAGCTCGGCGATGTACAATCTGCCGATCGTCGTCTCCGTCAGAATGCGTCCCCATTCGGACAGCGGCTCCCCCTGGCCCAGATCGCGCAGGCTGAAAAAAACGAAGGCGAGCGTGGCGATCAGCGCGAATTTCCCCGCCAGGCCGAGCGCCCCCGAATGCGTGCCGCGAACCGTCGGCGACATGCTGCGCAGCAGACTCCACAGCGCGAGTCCGGCCGTCGCGAGAAGTCCCGCGTAATAAAGAATTCTCGCCGCATAGAGCAGGAACGCGTCGGCGGTCAGCCCCGAGCTGCCGCCGTGATCGTGAGCATGGCCGACCTGCTCGTGCGGGTTCAGCTTGCTTCTGTCGAGCGGCGCCGGATTCCCGACCGTAAACACGTAAGCCCCGGAGACGGGATGGCCATCCGCCGAGATTACCGAATAGGAGACGGTATAATGCCCCTCCCCCAGCTTCGGCAGCCCGATCCGAATGCCTTTGCCTTCTTCGATCCGCTCGGGCTCGCCCTTGGCGACGTTGCGCGAAGCTTCGTTCAGGACGAGCAGCTTCGCTCCCCCGGTGTCCAATCTTTCGTTAAAGACGATCTCGACCGATTCCGGACCGACGTCCATCCGGGAATCCGCTTGCGGAACCACTTGCTCCAGCACGGCATGCGCATGCGCCTGTCCGGCGGCTCCGAAGAGGGCCAGCAGCACGAGCGCCGCCGTCAGCAGCATCGGGACGGATGCCCTCCGTTCGGACAATCTCGCGTTTGCGATCCATAACTTGAATAATGACATCTATACAACCTCCAGCCTGCGATTCTTTTCGAGGTATCGTTAACGAGTCCTGATGCACGGCAACTCTATCGTACCCGATGCGTCGGGCTCGCTTCAACCGCGAACGCCGGCAACACCGTTCCTTCCGCCGCAATTGTTCTTTATTCGCCATAACCTGGAGCCCTGAGCCGCCCCCGCCGCCTCTGTCCGTTCTCCGGTCCCCTCTGTCCGGCCCCTGTGGCCCTGCGTCTGCCTCTGTCCTCCTTTTCCACCTCTGCCCGCCTTTGCGAAAAAAAGAGGCCGCTCCCGCGATCATCGCCAGGATGAACCGGGACAGCCTCTCGTTATGCTGCGTTATACGCTTCCGCCGCTGCCGGAACCCGCGGGCGCTATCCCGCGGATTGCCGCTTGGCCGTATCCTGCTCGTACAAGCGTTGGAACTGATCGGGCGGGACCGGTCTGGAGAAATAAAACCCTTGCGCCTCCTGGCATTTCAGCTGCTTCAGGAACGCGACCTGGCCCTCGTTCTCGACCCCTTCGGCCGTCACCTTCAGCTCCAGATTGCGTGCCATCGCCGATATGCCGGATACGATCGCCGCGTCGTTGCGGTCCGTCAGCACGTCACCCACAAACGCACGGTCGATCTTCAGCTTATCGATCGGGAACCGCTTCAGGTAATACAGCGAGCTGTAGCCGGTGCCGAAATCGTCGATGCTGATCCTTACGCCCAGCTTCTTGAGCTGCTTCAGCATCTCGGTCGCATAGGCGACGTCGGCCATGATGCTCTCGGTAATTTCCAGCTCCAGCCATTGCGGCGCCAGGCCGGTCTCGGCCAGCACCCTCTCGATGCGCGCGCACAGGTCGTGTTGACGGAATTGCCGAATCGACAAGTTGACGGACAGCACGATCGGCGGGAGCCCGCTGTCGTGCCACAGCTTCATCTGTTCGCAGGCGCTGCGCAGCACCCATTCCCCCAGCGGCAAAATAAAGCCGTTCTCCTCGCAGAGCGGAATAAATTCCGACGGCGGGATATCCCCTCTCTGCGGATGCCGCCAGCGGAGCAGCGCTTCGACTCCGACGAGATAGTCGCCCTCGAGATCGATGAGCGGCTGGTACGCGAGATGGAACTGCCCAAGCTCAAGCGCGATGCGCAAATCGTTCTCCAGCAGCAGCCGTTCCTTGGCCTTCAGGTTCATCCGGGTTTCGTACCTTTTCCAGCCGTTGCGCGCTTCCTTCGCTCCGTACATCGCCGTGTCCGCGTTTTGCAGCAGCAGATCGAGCGTCCTCCCGTCCTCCGGATAGATCGCCACCCCGACGCTGCCGGTAATGTGGAAGGCGGAAGGGCCGACCTTGATCGGCTGATCGAACAGGTCGACCAGCCTCTGGGCCGCCGCCTCCGCTTCGCGCTCGCTGCGAATGTCGCTCAGAAGCACTGTAAACTCGTCGCCGCCGAGCCGGAACACGTTCTCCGGCTTGTCCGCGTGCTCCGTCAGCCGCTTGGAGACGGAGACGAGCAGCCGGTCGCCGAACGAGTGCCCCATCGAGTCGTTGATCGTCTTGAACCTGTCGATGTCCAGCCAGAGCAGCGCGAACTTGCCGCCGCCGTGCATCGACCGCGCCATCTCGGCCCGCACCCGCTCTGAAAACAGCCGGCGGTTGGGCAGGGCGGTCAGCTCGTCGTGGTAAGCCATGTACTGGATGCGGGCTTCCGTCTTTTTCTGCCGTTTGTGAGGCTCCTCGATGAGGACGAAATAGATGCCCTTCAGCAGAAAATAATAGCCGATCAGCTTGAAGCATTCGCCGAACAGGTCCTGCGGCGAAGCGATTCCGAACCCCAGCGTCTTCTCCATCTTGGCCAGCAGCATCCAGATCAGCGCCTGAACGATCGTCAATACCGACTCCGGACGCTCGATCCGGTTGCGGTAGAGCAGGACGGCGATCGCGGCCCCGTAGCCGAGCAGCGTCAACGCCTGCTGGAACGGCTCGACCGCTTCGACGGCCGAAGCGCTCCAGCTACCCGCGCGAAAGACGAACGCCGAAGCGACGGCGACCGTCACGATGACGGGAATGATCGCCACGATCCGCGTTTTCGGCTTAACGATCGCATTGCGCAGCGAGAACACGGCGAGCAGGCCGATCGCTCCCGTCCACTCCGCGATCCACTCCAGCAGCATGCTGGGCGCTTCCCCGACGGAGGCGTCGTACAGAGGCATGCCCGGAGCGCTGACGGCGTGAAGCAGACCGAGCAGGCCGACGGCCGAGAACAGCGCGGCGGTCATCAGCCTGTGCCGGCACAGCGTCGGGACGAATACCATCCAGCCAAGAATAAGCAGAGCAAAACAGATCGCAAAGGCCAAAGCTTCCAAAATCAAATGAATGGCATAACGGTCGACCGCGTCGAACGGCGCTTGCAGCCATCCGCCCTTCCACTGAATGGCTGCGAACGCCGCGACCGCCAAAGCGACCGTCCATGCCGTCTTCAATTCCATGCGATTAATCGACATACCCAGCCTCCGACGATTTACCTAATCTTTTGCTCCGCTCTCCAAAAAAGACTTCTTTAGAACTACGACTCATGGCTCTCCTTGTTAAATTTCCACATGTTTGCCTGTTTTCCTGCATACCGCAACGATTATTCGACATTCATTCGACATTATTCGCCTCCTTCCCTATTTGAATGGCTTGAACGTCCCTTTTAGCTCTCGACAAACCCCCTTTCGCAACTTTCATTTGCAACGATTTCAAGGATCACGGTACAATTATACCATCGACAAGATTCCCGGGCCGCACCGCGCCCTGCCATAGAAAGCCAAACCGGAAAGGCTGATTTTCGTCAAGCCCAGCGCCGACGGGAAATCGGCCTTTCCCATGCCGCCCGAACTCCGGACGGGACCGGCCGTTACGAACGCAGAAGGGAGGAATCCGCATCTTGGAAAAGTGGACGCGAGCGATCGCCAGGTTTCGCTGGGTCGTGCTGACGGCCTGGCTGGCGGCGGCTCTCCTCTCCTTGTTCGCGCTGCCGGACCTGCAGTCGATTCTCAGACATTCGGAGCAGCGCTTCCTGCCGAGCGGCGCGGACTCCGTGCAGGCGACGCGCCTGCTGCAGAACATCGCGCCCGAACAACGCTCCCTCTCGGAAGCCGTTCTCGTCTTCTCCAGAGAAGAGGGGCTGAGCGAATCCGACGACGCCTGGATGGACCGGGTGCTTGCCGAGATCGGCGACCGGGCGTCCGAGCTGCGCGTAACCTCCGTCGTCTCCGCTTTATCCCAGCCCGAGCTCGCGGAGCGTCTGCGGAGCGCGGACGGTACGACCCGGCTGGCGCTGCTCGGCATGCCGAGCGCCGACTTCGACCAAGAGACGCAGGCGACGCTCGGCCGTCTGGAGAGCCTGCTCGGCTCGGCGCCGGAGGGTACGCAGGCAATCCTGACCGGCAGCGCGCCGCTGTCGCAGGACTTCCAACGCTCCGCCGAGAGCGGCCTGCGGCGGACCGAGCTGCTGACGATCGGGCTGGTGCTGGCCATACTGCTGATGCTGTTCCGTTCTCCGGTAACGCCGCTCCTTCCGCTGTTGACGATCGGAATCGGCTTCGTCGTATCGGAGGGCATGCTTGCCGCCTTCGCGTCATGGAAGCTTCCGGTATCTCACTTTACCGAATCGTTCCTGATCGCGGTCCTGTTCGGCGCGGGTACGGATTATTGCATCCTGCTGATTCAACGCTACCGGGAAGAACTGCTGTCCGCCGGAGCGGAGGACGGCAGCCGCGTCGAGGCGCTCGTTCGCACGATGGCCGGCGTAAGCGGCACGATCGTCTACTCGGCCGGCACCGTATTCGCCGCTTTCCTGCTGCTCGGCTTCGCGGAATTCGGCCTGTATCGCTCCGCCGTCGGCGTTGCGCTCGGCGTTCTGGTTACGGTCGCCGCCGCGCTGACGCTGGCGCCCGCCCTGCTGCTCGCGGCAGGCCCGGCGATCTTCTGGCCCGCCCGGCGCGCCCCCGCCGGCCAACCGTCGCGGTTCTGGGACCGGCTGGCCTCGCTGGCCGCCAAGAGGACGGTTCTCGTGCTCGTCGTCTCGGTCGTCTGTCTTGCGCCGCTCTCCTTGCTGTTTCAAGGAAAACGAACGTTCGACGACCTGTCCGAGATCGATCCCCGGCTGGATTCCGTCGTCGGCTTCCGGCAAGCGGAAAAGGCGTTCAGCGCGGGCGAAGTATTTCCGGTCACGATTGCGGTCACGGCCAAGCAATCGATGCGCACGACGTCCGGGCTGGCGGCGCTCGAGCAGGTCAGCTCGGAGCTGGAGCGGCTGCCGTTCGTCCGCGAGGTGCGCAGCGCCGTCCGGCCGCTCGGCCGCAAGCCGGAGCAGTTGACGGTGCCCGGGCGATTGAAAGGCCCCGACGTCGGCAAGCTCGTCCAATCGCTAATGGGCGAGCAGCGGATGCTGCTCGACGGCCTTAAGGAGATCGCGCTGCACTCCGCCCCGCTAAGTCAAGGCATGCTCGGCATTCTGTCGTCCGTCAAGCAGCTGCAGGACGGGCTTGGCCGGCTCCTTCTGTCCCAGCTTGGCAGCCTCGACCGGCTGGAGCTCGCCAATCCCGGCCCGAACGACGGCGCGGCAAGCGCCGCCGAGCAGGCGCTCGACTACTATATCGCGCCCGACGGACGAACGGCGAAGTTCGAGCTGCTGCTCGTCCCCCATCCTTACTCCGACGAAGCGATGGACGCAATCCCGGAGCTCGCGCGATTCGCGCGCACCAGCATGGAAAAAACGTGGCTGGAGGAGCCCCGGGCGTTCGTTACCGGCGTGACGGCCAAATACGGAGAGCTGCGCGACATCTCCTGGCGGGATTTCGCCCGCACCGGACTTCTCGTGCTTGCCGGAATCGCGGCGGTGCTGGCGCTGCTGCTCCGTTCGCTGCTCCAGCCTCTGTGCATCCTGCTGTCGCTTGGCTTGAATTACTTGATCGCGATGGGGATCTTGGAGTTCGTGTTCGTGAGGGTGCTCGGCTATGCCGGACTATCGTGGACTGTGTCGTTCTTCGTGTTCATTATCATCGTGGCGCTGGGCGTCGACTACAGCATCTTCCTGATGGCCCGGTTCAAGGAAGAAGCCCGGCGCTCCGGTACGGCGGACGCCATGGCCGCCTCGCTGTCGGCCACCGGCGGCATCGTCCGCTCGGCGGCGGTCATCATGGCGGGCACGTTCGGCGCGCTGACCTTCTCCGGCATGGACACGCTCGTCCAGATCGGCTCCGGGGCACTGATCGGCCTGCTGCTGTACGCCACGCTGTTCATGGGATTGATCGTGCCCGCCCTGATTCATCTGACCGGCCGCAAACGCGGCCCGCGGCGCAGCCGGACCGGCTAATCGTCGCGCAGAGCTCCGAGATTGCCTTCGAGGTAACGCAGAACCGCTTCCAGCTCCAGCTGCTGCACGTATTCCAGCTTGCCGCGGGCCTCGTCGTCGCCGATTCGGCGAGCGAGCATGGCGACGGCGGTCGTAAGCAGATACGGGTTCCAGCTCCCCTGCGCGGCGATCTGGTCGGCGACCTCCCGCGCCGGTCCGCTTGCGATCGGATGCTCGCCGAGGAAGGCCGCCGCCCGCGCCTGCAAGCCGTGGTAGGCGGGATGATTGCCCGCCCGGCGGAACCAATAATTCGCGTTGTCGAAATCTCCCTCGCGCCGGTGGATGATGCCGTGCACCAGCATTCCCGTCGGCGTCTCGAGCCGTTCGACCCGGTCGTGCGCCCTGCCGAGATTGTCGTTCCACAGATGCAAGGCGGCCAAATAAGCGACGGCGGACGGCACTCCGTCCGTTCGGCCTCCCGCCAGCCATTCCGGCGGCAAGTCGGCCAGCTCGTCGTCTATTCCCGGGTGCCACGGCCCGTCCGGCAACAGCGGCGGCAAGCCTCCCCGGTTGCCCAGCCTGCGAATCACGTTCGCGAGGCGAGCCGCGTACGCGGCTTCGGCGGATTTCTCCGCAGCGCCCCGCATCTCGTCCTTCCGCTCCATATCCTTCATCCTTCGCGCCCTCCCTGCCATGTTTTGACAAGACAATAGCCTACTTAACGATTTTTGTCAAAACTCTTCGTCTGTCGGACTGCGACCTTATGCTGCCTGGATAGGTCAAACCTCCGAGAAGGAAGTCCATTCCAAAAAAATCCGCACCGCGAAGCCCGGAAGGCTTGCAGTACGGATTTCCCCGATTCTCGCTTATTTGCTCTGGTAGACTTCCGGAGTCGTCATCTTGTCGTAAAACTCCGTGAACAGATCGCGCTTGTCGGAAGCTCTCCAGCCCATGGCCGACCGCGGATGCTCGTCCAGCGTGCCGGTAATCATGTCGGGAATGAGGTAGCCCCATTCTTCCTTCTCGCGCAGCTTGACCATGTGCTTCTCGATCATGCCGAGCACCGGACGGAGGCTGTACTCCGGACGGGTGAGCTTGGCGAGCAGCAGCTCGGTCGGAGTGTTGCCCGCGGCGCGGCCCATGCCGAAGACGGAAGCGTCGAGCAGCTCGACGCCGAGCTGGGCCGCGGCCAGCGTGTTGGCGAAGGCGAGCTGCAGATTGTTATGCGTGTGCACGCCCAGACGTTTGTTCTTCAGCGTGCGGCTGAATTTGTCCACCAGATAGCGGATATCGTCCGGGTCCAGGCTGCCGTAGGAATCGACGATGTAGACGACGTCGATCGGGCTGTCGTTGATCATCGCCAGCGATTCGTTCAATTCGTTGTCCATGACGCCCGACAGCGCCATAATGTTGATCGTCGTCTCGTAGCCGCGCTTATGGAACAACGTGCCGAGCTCGATCGCCTTCGCGGTGTCGCGGGCGTAGCAGGCGACGCGAATCAAGTCGAGCATCGATTCGCTGCGCTCGAGCACATCGTTCTCGTCCACGCGTCCGACGTCGACGAGAGCGGACAGCTTCGTGCGTTTCTTCTCCCCGATCACCTTGCGCAGGAAATCGTCGTTCAGGAATCTCCAGGGTCCTTCCTTGCCTTCGCTCTTCAGCAGCTTGGGGGAGTTTTTGTAGCCGATCTCCATATACTCCACGCCGGCCGCGTTCAGGGACTCATACAAATCCTGCACGAATTCCACGCTGAAATCCCAGTTGTTGACAAGCCCTCCGTCGCGTACGGTGCAGTCTACGATCTTGCAATGGTTCGTCTTGCTATGTACCGTCATGTTTCCGAATTCTCCTTTTCTTGGCCCCGCCCGGTCACCTGTGTCGAAATATAATGATTATTAGTTTACAACAAACCGTCCCGGTTTGCTACCTCTATTCTATCCGCGTCACGAAAACTGAAACACGATGTCTTCCCCGAGGCAGTCGATGCGCAGGCTCCGCCCTTCCAGAAACCAGACGTCCTTGCTCTCCATGTAGAAGGTCACCTGGTCGGCGACCGTCGTCACCGCAGCGTCGATCGGCGTATCCCGCGTAATGCCGAAGGCAAAAGGAAGCTCTCCTCCGCTGACGTAGCGCACGAACACCCTCACCGTTTCCCCTGCGGCGATTCCCCATTCCCCTTTGAAGCATGACAGCGCGGAAGGCGTAACGGTCAGTTCCATATCCAACACCTCATTTTTCAATTTTGGGTTCCTTTTTATTCTACATCCATTTCCCCAATAAAGAAATGAGCCGGATCACACCCGATCCGGCCCTGCTATCATCTATTCGCTCCTTGCGGCCCCCGTGCGGTTGGCCGACGCGAACGTCCGTCAGGATCTCGCCGTATGTCCGAGCCGGTTAACGGGAGTCCGGCGGCGATAGGACAAACCGCCCGATTGACGCTCGCGCCCGGAGCTCGCCGGCAGCGAACGGGTCAGCTCCATGAACCACGCTTCGTCGCGGGTCGCCAGCGCGAGATCGATCAGACTGTACAGCGAGTCTTCCTCCTCCGGCGCATAAGCAGGCAGCTCCCGGAGCCAGTGCTCCAGCACGGTCGTCGTCTTGCCCGCCGACTGCTCGTTATCGGAACGGACGACGAACACTTTCGCCATGCCTTGCGCTTGATCTATCGACTCGATAAAGCCGTGCACGAATTCTCCGTTTCTCGTTTTCGCTTGCACCCAATCGCCAATTTCGAATTTCATAGGATCCACCCGCCCGTCTTATAGAATAGAATCGACAAACTGTAACTCATTATATTACACTTGGGAGAAAAAAACCGGCGATCCGCATTGCTGCCTGCTCGCCGTCTATTTTCGCCAACCACCGTACTGTAATTATAATGATTACAGTTGGAATTGTCAATTCGCCGATCACCGGCCTCGCATGCGGCTGCCGTCGGCCCGTATGCTATACTTTATGCACTTCGCCGGAACGGGGTATAGGCTTCGGCCCGGGCGGACGAGTTTTGAACACGAACGGAGCGACGGCGAACGACAGCGCCAGCAGCGCCGCGCCCGCAAACGAGGCAATGCCGTAGGTCTGCAACCATGACGGTCCGCCGACGGCTTTGTCGTACAGCCAGCCGCCCGCGATCGGCCCGATAAAACCGGCGATGCCCGTCAGCGCCGAGAAGACGGCGACGTACATCGGCCGCTCCGACTTCGGAGAGTCGCCGATCAGAAAATTGAATACGAGCAGGTTGTAGCCGGCCAGCCCGAAGCCCAGCAGCGCATGAACGACGATCAGAACGAGCAGCGCGGGCAGAACGGCCATCCCCGCCCACAGCGCGCACGAGCCGGCAATCATCGGGAACGTCCAGAGCAGCAGCGCGTTCGCCGAATACCGGCTGTTGAGCAGCCCCCAATAATAGTAGCTGATCATCATCACCAGGTTTTGCAGCATAATAATGAGCGTCACCTTGCTTGCGCTCAGCTTCATCACTTCGAGCATGACATAAGAGAACAGCGGGATGACGACGTTTTGCAGCAAAATAAACAGGGCGATAAACAGCGTCGCCGTCATAAAGCGCCGATCCGAGAACGGACGCGCGAACATCCGCAGCGACTTGCCGCTCTCTGACCGCTGGAAGGGCGGATTCGGGTATCTCGTCAGCGACCAGCCGTTCCAGACGACGCAGCCGACGCTGATCCCGAACAGCACGACAAAACCTTGCGCCCCCGGAAACCACTCCATAATCTGCCCTCCGAGCAGAAGCGTCAAGCAGACGACGGCCCAGTGAACCGTATTGCGAATGCCGAAATATTTTCCCCTGACGCTTGCCGGAACGATATCCGCCATCAAGGAAGTCCAGACGACGCCGGCCGCCTGGCCGGCAGTCATGCAGACCAGCCACATCGCCAAATAAACGGGAACCCAGGCATCCTCCGGGAACGCCAGCGGGATCAGCCCGGTCCCCACCCACATCGTCCGATGAACGATCCCGAACAGCGAGATGAAAAACCGGCGGTTGTGCCAGCTCTGCATCGCGAAGGCGATGAGCACCTGTATCAGCAGGGCGAACGGAGGAATGGCCAGCACGATGCCGATATGAAAGGCCGAAAACCCAAGGTACGATAAATAGACGGTCTGCAGCGGACCGCCTAACAGATTGCCCAAAATGCTTGCGGGTATGCCCTCGATCAACGAATTCCGCAAGCCTCTGCGGCTTTCGGATTCGCCTCTGCGGATTGCGAGCACGCGTTTCATTCCGTCGAGCCAGCCGCTCATTCCGATGTTCCCCCATGTTGTGCCAGAGTCACTGCACTGGAGCCCCGCTCCGCCTACACCCGATTTTACTCCGATTATTCGACATTAGGCAAATAAATCATAAACTCGGTTCCTTCGCGCACCTTGCTGTCCACCTGGATCGTTCCGCCGTGATTGGTAATAATCCGGTAACTGACCGACAGCCCCAATCCTGTCCCCGCTTCCTTCGTCGTGAAGAACGGATCGAACAGCCGGCTCAGTATCCTTTTTTCTATCCCTTTACCGTTGTCCTTGATCGAGATCGCGGCGAAGCGCCCGTCCGGCCTGGCCGAAATTTCGATCGCTCCCTTCCGCTCCCCGATCACGTCCTGGATGGCGTCCATCGCGTTTTTCATCATGTTCAGCAGCACCTGCTTGATCTGCTTCACGTCGACGGCCACGGTCAGGCCGGGAGCGAAATTCTCGTAGTGGATTTCGCAGCCCTTCATATGCGCTTCGCTCTCGGACAGCAGTATCGTCTCCCTGAGCAGCAGATCCACCGGAACCTTCTGCTTCATCGGCGCCGACGGCTTCGACGAGTTCAGAAACTCGTAAATAATATCGTTCGCCCGGTCGATCTCCGACAAAATGATCCGCCCGTACTCCTGTTTGCCGATTTCCGCCAAATACGGATTGAGCAGCTGAATAAACCCTCTGATCGATGTAAGCGGATTACGAATTTCGTGCGCGATCGCCGCGGCGATCTTGCCGAGCATCGCCAGCTTGTCGTTCTGAAACGCGGCCTGCTCAATCTGCTTGTACTCCGACACGTCCTTCACGCTGACCAGGTAATCTCCGTCCAGCTCGGACGGCTGCGAGATGCTGACCAGCAGATGGCGGCCTCCGGCATCCTGAAACTCGTCGTGATAACGCCGGTATTTCGCCAGTCCCTGATAAATTCTCAGAATGTGCTTGCGAGTCGTCAGGCTAAGGCTTTCGTGAAAAAAAAGCCGGCGCAGCTTGCTGCCGATCAACGCTTTGCGGGGGGCTTTCAGCAGCTTGGACATTTGAACGTTCACGAAGCGGAGGTTGCCCGCGGCATCGAATAAGGCGACGCCGCTGTCCATGTGCTGCAGGACGGTTTCGAATTTATTCGAGCGGGTCTCCCTCATGTGCTCCGAGTGGATCGCGCTTGCGCTGTACAACAGCTTGTCCGCCTGGCGCCGCTCGCTCGCCGCGGACACCTCCGGCAAGCGCAAAGCCACGAACACCTCGGTAATAAACAACAGAGACCAGTGAACCAGCGTCATGCGGTCTTCGGGTTCCGCGCAGGAAAGCAGAAACTTCACGCTCTCTTCATGGTGGCTGAGAATGACGGACGCCGGCAGACCGACCATAGCGCTCATCAGTTCCTTCGTATCCGGTTGAACGACGTGTCCGCCTTTTCGGGCGAACTCCGCAAGAATCGGAAAATAACGCGTTTTCCACCCGTTCATACGAGAACCCTCCATTATCAGAGCCGTCTCAGGAACCTTATTCGCTTTCAAATTAACCAAATCATATCTATTAACGAACGCGGATGTCAATCGGAAAAGTTGTCGAGCCATGACGAACGAATTGCCGTTCGAGAAGGCGGTCCTGTCGAATCGTTCCGCAAAAAAAACGGGGGCGGTCCCGGCCGTATTCCCACGACCAGCCGGACAGCCCCCGAATCCGTTCCGCTAGCTATTTCCCGCAGCCTTAGACCGCTCCGCCAGACCTTCCGGCCCGGACATTTCCCACAGCCCCAGACCGCTTCACCCAGGCCTTCCGGCTCCGGCATTCCCGCAGCCCCTTGGTCCGTCAGCCGGAAAGCAGCCCCAGCCTTCTAGACCGCTCCGCCCGGAGCCCTCTTCAGCTTCAGCTTGTGCCGCCGCTGGCTGAGCACGATCAGACGTTTCTTCAGCTGCTGCTCCCATTCCTCGTCGCCGAGCTCCTTGGCAAACGTAAGCAGATCGAGCGACATATCGATCTGGTTCTGCACGACGACCATCGGGTCTTCCTCTTCGTTGTTCACGCAATTTTCGTGCAGCGCTTTATCCGATTCATCGACGTAATCCTGGAAGTCGACTTCAGACGCTCCGTCGCCATGCGCATATTCGGCCAAAATTTCGTATTCGTTCTCCACTAAATAGTGGACCTCTACCCGGTGACATACGGGACAAAACAAGATCGGCACGTTGTGAATTCTCGTCCGGTAATGTTTCAGCGTTCCCTTCGTCCCGATCATGCTAGCTCCACAACAGAAGCTCATCGTCTTCCCCCCCTGAATCGGTCAATCGATACTCCCTATTCTTCTCACTATATTCTCTGCACATGATCACAATTCCTGCCGGAAATGAGCGGCAAAAGGGTTAAAAACTCCCCGGGCTTCCGCCCGGGGAGTCGACAAGGACTATATCGTCTCGTGCTTTTTTCTCATTTTCTCGACAAAGCTTTCGCTTACTTGGTCAAAGCCGCGACGATCAGGTCGCCCATTGCGGTCGTGCCGATCGCCTTGCTCTTGTCGGTCGCGATATCTCCGGTGCGGTGACCGGCGTCGAGGACGTTTTTGACGGCCGCTTCAATGGCGTTGGCCGCGTCTTCGTAACCGAACGTCAAGCGGAACATGAGCGCGACAGACAGAATCGTCGCGATCGGGTTCGCGATGCCTTGGCCGGCAATGTCCGGAGCGGAGCCGTGCACCGGCTCGTACAGGCCGAAGCTGCCTTCGCCCAGCGACGCCGACGACAGCATGCCGATCGAACCGGTCAGCATGGCCGCTTCGTCGCTCAGAATGTCTCCGAACATGTTTTCCGTCACGATGACGTCGAAGCTCGACGGACGGCGCAGCAGCTGCATGGCGCAGTTGTCGACGAGCACGTGCTCCAGCTCGACGTCCGGATATTCCGGAGCGATGCGGTTAACCGTCTCTCTCCACAGGCGGGACGTCTCCAGTACGTTCGCTTTGTCGACGGAAGCCAGACGCTTGCTGCGCTTCTGCGCCACTTCGAATGCCTGACGCACAATACGCTCGATTTCCGTTACGTTATAAACGCACGTATCGACGGCTTCCTGGCCCTGCTCGCCGTCGCGGCGGAACTTCTCGCCGAAGTAGATGCCGCCCGTCAGCTCGCGAACGACGATCAGGTCGGTGCCTTCCAACACTTCCGGCTTCAGCGTGGAAGCGTCCTTCAGGCAATCGAACACGACGGCCGGACGAATGTTGGAGAACAGGCCGAGCGCTTTGCGGATGCCGAGCAGGCCCGTCTCCGGACGCAGCTCCTTCGAATTGTTGTCCCATTTCGGTCCGCCTACCGCTCCGAGCAATACGGCGTCGGAGTTTTGACAGATGTCGAGCGTCTCCTGCGGCAGCGGAGTTCCCTTCTCGTCGATCGCGATTCCGCCGAACAGGCCGTGCTCGAATTCGAACTTGTACCCGAACAGCTCCTCCGTCTTCTTCATCACTTTAATTGCTTCCGCGACGACCTCCGGACCGATTCCGTCTCCGGCGATGACGGCAATTTTCTTCACTTCTGACATCGTTCGTATCCACTCCACCTGTAGGTTATTATTGTCCATATTGTTGTCCAATGAGACTTTCTCTCAATTGTAGTACACTTCGCCCACGAATGAAAATATATAATATCTATCGTTTCTATAGGCAACGCCTATTCGGAGCACGCGACAGGCCCGTCCATACGAACGGGCAGGCCGACTCGCCAAGCCCGGCGAGGCCATCTTTGGGCTGCCTTGGGCTTGGCGTCAGGCTTGCAGTGCGCTCCGGCAGAACGCTCATGTACCCCCGTCTACCGGGAGACCATAAGCTCGTGGCACGGGCTTATTGCCGGGTTCTCCGTCTACGGGGGCACCTTAAGCTCGCGGGGTGGGCTTATTGCCGGATCCTCGTCCACGAGGGGACCCTTAAGCACATGGCACGGGCTTATTTCCGGGTCTCCGTCTACGAGGGAACCCTTAAGCTCGCAGGACGGGCTTATTACCGAATTTCCGTCCACGAGGGAACCCTTAAGCTCGCAGGACGGGCTTATTACCGAATTTCCGTCTGCGGGAGAACCCCTAAGCTCGTGGGACGGGCTTATTACCGT
Source organism: Cohnella cellulosilytica (assembly GCF_042431195.1). Taxonomy (NCBI): domain Bacteria; kingdom Bacillati; phylum Bacillota; class Bacilli; order Caryophanales; family Paenibacillaceae; genus Cohnella; species Cohnella cellulosilytica. Next base: position 28,605 of record NZ_JBHMDN010000055.1, on the reverse strand, counting down.
GCCTCCCGTCCACGAGGGGACCCTTAAGCACATGGTACGGGCTTATTGCCGGTTCCCCGCCCACGTGGGAACCTTTAAGCCCACAGAGCGGGCTTATTACCGGGTCCTCGTCCACGAGGGGACCCTTAAGCACATGGCACGGGCTTATTGCCGGGTTCTCCGTCTACGGGGGCACCTTAAGCTCACGGGGCGGGCTTATTACCGGGTCTCCGTCCACGAGGGAACCCTTAAGCTCGCAGGACGGGCTTATTGCCGGTTCCCCGCCCACGTGGGAACCTTTAAGCCCACGAAGCGAGCTTTTTACCATGCCACCGTCCACGAGGGAACCTTTAAGCCCACAGGGCGAGCTTATTACCGGGGTCCCGGACCTGCAGGGGCGGCCTGTGATAGCCCGCCCCTGATCCAAGGGGATAGCGTCAAAAGCCCAAGCCAGCCGGCCTGACCGGCTCAGGCTAAGCCGGCGACGCGCACGCCCTCCCTACTTCACCAACACGGTTTCCATTGCCTCGTTAAGACGCTTCATGCCGGCGACGGTGCCCTCGAAGTCGTTGTGCGTGAAGTTGAGGCGCATCGTGTTGCGGCCCGAGCCGTCCGCGAAGAACGAGACGCCCGGCACGAACGCCACGCCCAGATCGACAGCCGTCTTGAGCAGCTCCGCGGTGTCGACCGACTCCGGCAGCGTCAGCCAGAAGAACATGCCGCCCTTCGGCTCGTTCCATGTCACGCCCGGCCACTGCTGCTGCGAGAGCAGCTCGGCCATCTGGCGCATGCGAGCCTCGTACTCCTTGCGCACGAACTCGATGTGACCGGCCAGATCGAAATGCTCGATCAGCTGATGCAGCGCCTGCTGGTCGAGCGAGCTCGAGTGCAGATCCGCGGCCTGCTTGGCGCGGGCCATATGCCGGATCACCTCCGGATCGGCCATCACCCAGCCGGTGCGCAGCGCCGGGGCAACCGTCTTCGAGAACGTGCTCGTATAGACGACGCACGACCCTTGCGGATGTTGATCGAGCGCGAACAAAGAAGGATAGGTCACAGACGCGTCGCCGAATTTCAGCTCGCCGTACGGATCGTCCTCGAGAATAAGCGCGTCGTTCGCGCGGCACAGCTCCAACACGCCCTTGCGCCGCTCCAGGCTCCAGGCCTTGCCCGTCGGGTTGGAGAACGTCGGGATCGCGTAGACGAGCTTGGGCGAATACCGCTTCAGCTTGGCCGCCAGATCGTCCGGCACCATACCGTCCTCGTCGGTCTCGACGGAGACGAGCTCGGCGCCGTATGAACGGAAAACCTGCAGCGCCGACAAGTAAGTCGGCTTCTCGACCAGAATGACGTCGCCCGGATCGATATAGATCCGCGTGAGCAGGTCGATCGCCTGCTGCGAGCCGGTCGTAAGGAGCAGGTCGTCCGGGGTAATCGTTACGCCTTTGGGGGCCATCCACTTGCAGATGCTTTCCCGCAGCGGGAGATAGCCTTCCGTCAAGCCGTACTGCAGCGCCTTGTTGCCCGCCGCGAGCACCCGGTCGAACGCTTCCCCGATCGCCGCGACCGGAAAATGCTCCTCCGCGGGCAAGCCGCCGGCGAAGGAAATAATCGATTTTCTCTGCGTCAGCTTCAGAATCTCGCGAACCGCCGACGAGGAAAAGGAGTCCAGTCTTGTGGAATACCGATAATTCATCCGAAGCTCCCCATTTCTGTTAGATCAGAGTAACGTTGTCGCGCTTGTTGCGAGCGGGTGCATTGCGCTTGTCGACGAGCCGGTTCAGCGCGTCGACGTAAGCCCGCGCGCTCGCCTCGAGAATGTCCGTGCTGACCCCGCGCCCCTGCGCGGAGAGATCCCCTTGCTTCAGCACGACATGGACTTCGCCGAGCGCGTCCGTTCCGTCCGTTACGGATTTGATCGTGTAATCGTCCAGCTCCGCGGCTTCGCCCGTCAGCGCGTCGATCGCCTTGTAGATCGCGTCGACGGACCCGTTGCCTTCGGACTCCTTGTTCGCGATGCCCTGCTGCGTCTTCAGCGTAACCGTCGCCGTCGGGGTCGCGTGGCTGTCGAAGGATACGACCAGCTTCTCCAGAGCGAACACTTCCGGCGTCTCGACGAGCTTCTCCTCCAGCAGCGCGCGGATGTCCTCGTCGCTGACGTTTTTCTTGCGGTCGGCGAGATCCTTGAACTTGCCGAACGCGGCGTTCACCTGATCCTCGGTCAGCTGCTCGTAGCCGAGATCGATCAGCTTCTCGCGGAACGCGTGGCGCCCGGAGTGCTTGCCGAGCACGAGCTTGCTATCGCGCAGGCCGATCGTCTCCGGAGAGATGATCTCGTACGTCGTCTTCTCCTTCAGCACGCCGTCCTGATGAATGCCGGACTCGTGCGCGAACGCATTCGCGCCGACGATCGCTTTGTTGCCGGGAACGACCATGCCGGTCAGCTTGCTGACGAGCCGGCTCGTACGGGCGATTTCTTTCAGATTCAGCGTGGTCGTCGCCTGGAAATATTCCGCGCGCGTCGCCAGCGTCAGCGCGACTTCCTCCAGAGAGGTGTTGCCCGCGCGTTCCCCGATGCCGTTGATCGTGCCTTCCACCTGGTCGGCTCCGTTCAGAATCGCAGCCAGCGCGTTGGCCGTCGCCATGCCCAGATCGTCGTGGCAGTGGGCGGACAATTGAATCCGCTCGATGCCCGGCACCGTCTCCTTCAGCACTTTGAAAATATTGCCGAACTCCTGGGGCGTCATGTAGCCGACCGTATCCGGAATGTTCACGACGGTCGCTCCGGCGTTAATCGCCATCTCCGTCACCTGGCACAGGTAGTCCAGCTCGGTGCGGCCCGCATCCTCTGGAGAGAACTCGATTTTATCGAAGTATTGCTTCGCATAGCGAATCGCCTTGTCCGCCGTCTCCAGCACCTGGTCCTTATCCATCCGCAGCTTGTGCTGGCGGTGGATCGGAGAGGTGGCGAGGAACAGGTGGATGCCGGGGTCCTTCGCCCCCTCAAGCGCTTCCTTCACCGCGTCGATATCCTGCTCCCGGCAGCGGGCCAAGCCGATAACCGTGGCATTCTTGACCGCCTTCGCCACCGCGTTGACGGCGGCCAGGTCGCCCGGGGACGCCGCCGGGAAGCCCGCTTCGATGCGATCCACGCCCAGCTTCTCGAGCTGCAGCGCAATCTCTACCTTCTCTTGCGTGTTCAAGTTTACGCCCGGCGACTGTTCTCCGTCGCGCAGCGTCGTGTCGAAAATATAAATTTTTCTCATCTCGGGGGAATTACCCGCACCTCCTGAAGCGATCTAAGCTATCTTCAGATTATAGCATACCGGCTGTCGTTATTTAACAAAAAACCCGGCGGCGTTATGCCGTTGCCGGGTTTTCGTATCCGCGCGGGGCGGTTCTTACTTTTTGATCCAGTGCATCAGGCCGCGCAGCTGCGAGCCGACGACTTCGATCGGATGCTCGGCTTCGTTGCGGCGGGTAGCCGTCAGGAAGGCGCGTCCGGATTGGTTTTCGAGGATGAAGTCGCGAGCGAATTTGCCCTGCTGGATATCGGACAGCACGCGCTTCATTTCCTTCTTCGTCTCTTCCGTTACGATGCGAGGTCCGGTGACGTAGTCGCCGTACTCCGCCGTGTTGGAGATCGAGCTGCGCATGGAAGCCAGGCCGCCTTCGTACATCAGGTCGACGATCAGCTTCAGCTCGTGCAAGCACTCGAAGTAAGCCATCTCAGGCGCGTAACCCGCTTCGACAAGCGTCTCGAAGCCGGCTTTGACGAGCGCGGAAGCGCCGCCGCACAGCACGGCTTGTTCGCCGAACAGGTCGGTCTCGGTTTCTTCCTTGAACGAAGTCTCGATAACCCCTGCGCGTGTACAGCCGATGCCTTTGGCATACGCCATGCCGATCTCGAACGCTTTGCCCGTGCCGTTCTGGTGAACGGCGATCAGTCCCGGAACGCCGAAGCCTTCGACGTAAGTACGGCGAACCATGTGGCCCGGGGATTTCGGAGCGACGAGCAGAACGTCCGCGTCCGCCGGAGCGACGATCTGACCGAAGTGAACGTTAAAGCCGTGCGAGAACATGAGGGCGGCGCCCTTCTTCAAGTTCGGCTCGATTTCGTTTTTATATACGCTTGCCTGCGTTTCGTCCGGCATCAAAATTTGCACGACGTCCGCTTTGCGGGTAGCGTCGGCGACGGACAGCACTTCGAAGCCGTCGTTGCGCGCGCTCTCCGCGGATTTGCCTTCGCGAAGGCCGATAATTACGCTGAGGCCGCTGTCGCGCAGGTTTTGCGCTTGCGCGTGGCCTTGGCTGCCGTAACCGATGACTGCGATCGTTTTACCTTTAAGAGCGCCGAGATCGGCATCTTTCTCATGAAACAAGTTAACTGCCATTGAACTGTGTTCCTCCTTAAAATAAGTCAATATTTGTCGACCCTCGAAGCGGGCGTTCCAAGAGAGAAGGTCCGGCTTGCCGCACGCCGGGATTCTCTCCTCGAAAGCCCGCTCCGCGGGCCCGATTGCTTGTCCAGGCCGAACGGGTCCTTTTTATCTAAGGCCCCGGTTCATCGCCGTCACGCCCGTCCGCGACAGCTCGCGGATGCCGTACGGCTTAAGCAGCTCGGTCATCGCGTCGATCTTGTCGGAATCGCCGACGACCTGAACGATCAGGCTCGACGGGCCGATGTCGACGACGGCCGCGCGGAACGTCTCGACGATGCCGAGCACTTCCGGACGTATCGACGGCTCCGCGCTGATCTTGATCAGGGCGAGCTCGCGGCCGACCATCGGGTTGCCGCTGACGTCGATGACCTTGATGACGTCGATCAGCTTGTAGAGCTGCTTCTGAATCTGCTCCAGCGTATTGTTGTCGCCCGTCGTCACGATCACCATGCGGGACAGTCCCGGCTCCTCGGAGGCTCCGACGGTAATGCTCTCGATATTGAAGCCCCGGCGGCCGAACAGGCCGGAAACCCGCTGCAGCACGCCCGGTTGGTCGTTGACGAGTATCGCTATCGTAAATTTACGGTTCATTCGGCATCCCCCATGATCATCTGATCGATCGTGCTACCTTGGGTAACCATCGGATAGACGTTTTCGTTCCTGCGGACGACGAATTCCACGACCGCCGGACCCGGATGCTCGAGCGCTTCCTTCCATACGCGAAGGGCGTCGTCCTTGCCGGAGGCGCGATACCCCTTCACTCCGTAGGCCTCGGCCAGCTTGACGAAATCCGGGCTGCCGGCCAGGTCGATATGGCTGAAACGGTTCTCGTGAATGAGCTCCTGCCATTGGCGAACCATGCCGAGCACCTGGTTGTTGATAATGGCGATCTTGACCGGAATGTTGTTGATCGCGCAGATCGCCAGCTCCTGGGCGCACATCTGCATGCCGCCGTCGCCGTTGATCGAGACGACCGTCCGGTCCGGATTGCCCATCTGGGCGCCGATCGCCGACGGGAAGCCGAAGCCCATCGTGCCCAAGCCGCCGGAGGTAACCCAGGAACGCGGCTTGTTGAACGGATAATATTGCGCCGCCCACATCTGATGCTGCCCGACGTCCGTCGTCACGATCGCGTCGCCGCGCGTCGTCTCGTGAATCATCGAGATGACCCACTGCGGCTTCAGCTCCGTATCGGAATCGACGAAGGAATACGGTTTGGCCGCTTTCCATTCCTGGATCTGCTTGCGCCAGGCGTCCGCCTTGGCCGCGGGCTTGACGAGCGCGTTGGCTTGCTGCAGCACCGCCTTGACGTCGCCCACGATCGGAATGTCCGTCGGAACGTTCTTGCCGATCTCCGCCGGGTCGATGTCGATATGAACGATTTTGGCATTCGGTGCAAAGCCCTTCAGCTTGCCCGTTACCCGGTCGTCGAAGCGGGCGCCGATGCTGATCAGCAAATCCGCCGACTGGATCGCCATGTTCGCGGTCCAGGTTCCGTGCATGCCCGGCATGCCCATGTGCAGCTCGTTGCCGCTCGGGAAACCGCCGAGGCCGAGCAGCGTCGTCGTCGTCGGAATGCCCGTCTTCGTGACGAACTCGTACAGCTCCTCGTGCGCTCCGGAGTAGACCGCTCCGCCGCCGGCCAGAATGACCGGCTTCTCCGCGTTCTCGATGGCGCGAAGCATTTTGTCCAACTGGTTTTTGTTCGGCTGCACCGTCGGGTTGTAGCCGCGAAGCTGAACGCCGGATACCGGCTGGAACAGCGTCTTCTGCGCCGATACGTCCTTCGGAATGTCGATAAGCACCGGGCCTTTGCGCCCGCTGTTGGCAATATGGAAAGCTTCGTGAATGATGCGCGGCAAATCCTCCGCCTGGCGCACCAGATAGCTGTGTTTCGTAATCGGCATCGTGATACCGACGATATCGGCTTCCTGGAAGGCGTCCGTACCGATCAGATGCGTGGCAACGTTGCCCGTGATGACGACCAGCGGCACCGAGTCCATGTAGGCGGTCGCGATGCCCGTGACCAGGTTCGTCGCCCCCGGTCCCGAGGTTGCGATGCAGACGCCGACTTTGCCGGTGGAACGGGCATAGCCGTCGGCGGCGTGAATGGCGCCCTGCTCGTGTCTCGTCAGCAAATGCTTGAAATCGTCAAAGCCGTGCATCGCGTCGTAAATATAGAGCACGGCGCCGCCCGGATAACCGAAGACGCATTCCGCACCCTCCAGTAACAGACTGCGAAGCAGCATTTCCGACCCGGAGATCACTTCCGGCTTGCTCCATTTTGCGATCAATTCTTCCTTGGACTTGATGGTAGTTCCCTGTGCGCTCATCTTTTTTTCCTCCTTTCAACAAATCAAAAAGCCCTTCGTCCCGACGCCAATATGGCGTCAAGGGACGAAAGGCTAATAATAGCTTCCGCGGTACCACCCGAGTTTGCCGGTCACCTCGCGATGACGGCCTTATAAAGTACGAGGCCATCATGCAGCCTGCGTACTCCAAGCGCAATAACGTGCGCTAACCCGATTCTCCCTAATGGGCCTTTCGGCGGTTCAGGGGAACAGCTCCGAGGAGACTTCGCTAACAGGGATTAAGGCATCGGTCTCAGCCAACCCGACGCTCTCTGAGCATAAGAGCCCTATCGCTTTTTCCTCATCACGGCTATTGAATGTTCAGTCGATTTAGCATTTATTATATTCCCCTCCGGGACATTCGTCAATACACATCTTCGCCGTTCCGCGCGGAACGACTTGTTCATAGGTTATAAAACCTTATAACGCCGCCCTGCGCGGCTGCCGAACCTGGTTGCGTCTCCTACGACAAGGAGGAATGAAGACATGATCCGCTGGAGAAGATTTCGCGACGACAAAGCCATCGTGGAGCTCGTGCGCACGCAGCTCGTTCCGATCTCTCCCTGGCAGCATCCCCGGGACCGCAGGCTGCATACCGATATCGTCAGGCGCCTGCGCAAAGGCGCTACGCTGGTCGCCTCGCGAACGAACCGAAGTCCGGCGATCGGTTTTCTCCATATGGAATTTCGGGGCTCGAAGCTGTTCATCGATCTGCTGGCCGTGGATCCCCGGCATCAGAACAAAAAGCTCGGAACGGCGCTGATGGCCCGTGCCGAGGCTTACGGCCGAAGCCGGGGCTGTACGGCAGCCTATGTGTTCGTCGACGAGCTCAACTACCGGGCTTTGCGGTTTTATCGCCGATTGGGCTACGCCGCTTTTAGCGCCGTTCCGTCCCTGCAGGCCGTCGAGCTTGTCAAATCTCTATAATGCGCAAGCTCTTCGGCATTCCCTTCCTCGCGGCCGGGGAAGCCCGATTTACCACCAGCCGCCTCCCCAACCGAAGCCGCCGTCCCAGCCGCCCCAGCCGAAGCCGCCGGCCACCGTGCCTATCGCCAGCAGGTCGAACAGAGCAAGCGGAAGGATCGCTTGCGTTCTTGCCTTTTTGCCTCGCGGCTGCTGCAGAATCAGCTTGTCCCCGGCAATCCGGACAAGCTTGCCCGTAGCGACCGTACCGTCCTTGCGAACCGCGTATACGTGCTGGCCAACCAGCTTTTGCGCATGCGAACGGGTTATTCGCGCCATCTCGCACTCTCTCCTTTCTCAGCACGGACAAAGCTTGTACCGCCGCGTCGCCCGGGAGCGGGCGCAGGCGCCGTATTCCGGTTGTCCGCCATCCTGCAGTGTATGGCCGCAAGGCTTGTCGTGCTTGTACCGCTGTCCGTTTTTCCGCAAATAGAGGCGCTTTTCGTGTTACAATGAACGAAACAACGAGATCGGGGAGAGCTTTCGTGCAGCTGGATGGACTGGAACTTGCGATCGGCGCCGCCGCCGCTTTGATGATCGGATTTTCGAAGACGGGGATTCCCAGCTCGGGAATTTTTGCCGTAACGCTGATGGCGATGGTTTTCTCCGCCAAGGATTCCGTGGGCATCATTCTGCCGATGCTGATTTTCGGAGATATCGTCGCCGTCGCCTATTACCGCCGCAAGGTCGTCTGGAAATACCTCGTCGTGCTTGTCCCGTGGGTGCTGGCCGGGGTCGTCGCCGGCTATTTCTTCCTGGCCGTCGTCAACAACCATCAGCTCAAGCTGACCATCGGCTGGCTGGTGCTCGCGCTAATCGGGCTGCATCTCGTTCGGGAGCGGTTCGGAGTCAAGTTCGCCGACCAAGGGCCCGCGGCTTCCTTGATGAATCCGGTGCTGGGGGGAACGGCCGGATTCGCGACGATGATCGGCAATGCCGCAGGAGGCGTCATGTCGATCTATCTGCTGGCCAAGAAGCTGCCCAAGGAAGTGTTCGTCGGAACCGGAGCCTGGTTTTTCTTCCTCGTCAATTTGCTGAAGGTACCCTTCTCCGTGCAGCTTGGCATGATCACCCGGGATTCGCTGCTCTTCAGCGCGCTGATGATCGTTCCGATTCTGATCGGCGCCTGGATCGGCATTCGCGTGTTGGCCAAGCTGCCCGACCGCTGGTTCCAGTATTGCGTGCTCGCGCTGTCGGCGGCGGGAGCTCTTAAGCTGATTTTCTTCTGAAGAAAACAGCCCGGGCGTCTCCCGCAGCCGCAGTTAATCCTCCCTTAACAATCCGATTGTATACTGGACGTAAAGCGATTCGCTTTGACATCCCGTTATACGAAAGGACTGAAGTCTATGGGCATTCACGCGTATTTTCAATCGTTGACCGACCTGGAGCGGATTATCCGCTGCCCGGGAAAATTCAAGTTTCAGGAGCACAGCGTATCGGCGCATTCCTGGAAGGTCGTGCAGTACGCCAAAACGTTGGCCGACATCGAGGAGAGCAACGGAGTCGCCGTCGATTGGAAGAAGCTCTACGAAATTACGAGCAGTCACGACTATGGCGAAATCTTCATCGGCGACATCAAGACGCCCGTCAAGCATTATTCGCTGGAGCTGCGGGCCATGCTGCAGAAGGTCGAGGAAGGCATGGTCGATCACTTCATCGACGAGCACATTCCCGCCGAATTCCAGCCGATTTTCCGCAGACAGCTGCGCGAGGGCAAGGACGAAACGGTCGAAGGCCAGATTCTCGAGGTCGCCGACAAAATGGATCAGATTTACGAGGCCTTTGCGGAGCTGCAGCGGGGGAACATGGAAAAGGAATTTATCGTCATGTACCGGAACGCCTTGATCAAAATCAAACAAATCAAGCTGCACTGCGTCGACTATTTTCTGCGGAACATCCTCCCCGATCTTGTCAGCGAAGGCTCGCGATCCCCGATCGACATCGAGCAAATCACCAACGAAGCGCTTGCCTCTTAACCGGCCTTCCGGCCCAAACGAAGCTCCCAGGTCTTCCCCCCTTTTCGTTCCTCTCACCTCCTTCCGGCCCTTCCGTTCACCCCTTTTCCTTCCGGTTCTTCCGTTCGTCTTTTTTAAAACAAAAACAAGCCCCGGTTACCCAAGGCTTGTCTAAGCGCGTCCATTACGCGTTGATTTTCTCTTTGGCTGCGCCGGCCAGCGAGTTGAACGCGCTGATGTCGTTCACGGCCAGATCGGCAAGCATTTTGCGGTTCACTTCGATGCCGGCCAGCTTCAGGCCGTGCATCATTTTGCTGTAGCTCAGGCCGTTCTGGCGAGCTGCGGCGTTGATACGCACGATCCACAATTTGCGGAAGTTCCGCTTCGTCTGACGACGGTCGCGGTATGCGTACATCAAGGATTTCATGACCTGCTCTTTAGCTTTCTTAAACAGGCGGTGTTTCGCGCCCCAGTAACCTTTAGCCAACTTCAACATTCTATTGCGACGACGGCGCGTGACGAATCCGCCTTTGACTCTTGCCATGATTCATTACCTCCCGAAAGTATTCGATATGAGGTTCAAACGTCCGATTTCGATCGCGAAGCGATATCCCCCGAAGCGGATTCGACGTCGAATCCTGCATTCAGCCGGGCTGAAGACCGAACCTTTGAACTTGATTATTATTTCAAATTGGCGATTTGCTGCTGCATGCGGCGCACATCGCCTTGGGCAACCAGCGGCTGCGTGCCCAGAACGCGCTTCTGGCGTCCGGACTTGTGGGACAGCAAGTGGTTTTTGTAGGCTTTGAAGCGTTTGACTTTGCCCGTTCCGGTTACTTTGAAACGGTCTTTCAAGCTGCTGTGCGTTTTCATCTTAGGCATGGATAGTATCCTCCTGTCAGTGGGGTTTCGGCGCCAGAATCATAATCATGCTGCGGCCCTCCAGCTTGGGCAACCGCTCTACGATGCAAATATCGGCGACTTCGCCGGCCACTCGCTCCAGAATCTTCTGGCCGAGTCTGGCATGCGTAATTTCGCGACCGCGGAACCGCACGGAGCATTTCACCTTGTCGCCGTCGTTCAAAAATTTCACAACGTTGCGAAACTTCGTCTGGTAATCGTGTTCCTCGATGTTCGCACGAAACCAAACTTCTTTGAGATCGACGATTTTCTGATTCTTCCGAGCTTCCTTTTCCTTCTTCTGCTGCTCGTAACGGAACTTGCCATAGTCCATAATGCGGCACACCGGCGGCTTCGCCTGCGGCGCTATGTTGACCAGGTCAAGATTCGCGTCAATCGCCATCTGCATCGCTTCACGAAAAGGTTTGATTCCGATCTGTTCGCCCTCGGGGCCGACCAGCCTGACTTCCTTCGCCCGGATTTCCTCGTTGATTTGATGATCCTTGCTAATAACGTTCCACCTCCGAAATAGTCTGCCGAACTTAAGGTATGCACAAACAAAAAAATGCGAGCCGCATTCGGCCCGCATTCCAGTCCTCACGTTAACGTCCGTGCCCGGAAACCGAAATTCCCGTCGCACTTGCCGTTCGTCGGCTACGCTGACCCGTCAGCGATAGCCGATCGGGTGAGAAGCGGGCGCTTCTGCTTGCGCGTGCTGAATAATTTTCATAAACAGTCACATCGACCACTTTACCACGCCGGCCGCGGTATGTCAACCTGCCGCTTCGTTTTCGCAGCTTTGTTTTCGCGCAGCGGCCGGACCTGCAATTACATCTGCTTGCCCTGCACCTCTTCCAGACGAATCACCCGCGTATGCTGCGTATGGCTCCACGTCTTGTTGTTCTGCGTGAAGAACGCGTAGAACGCGATCGGCCACCAGGACAGGAAGAACACCGGGAACAGCAGCAGCTTCAAGTACATTCTCCAGTTGACCTTCTCCATCAGCATCGCGATCGGACATTGCAGGTAACCGTACAGCACGATCGTCAGCGACAGTCCGAGCGGCATCTTCGCATAGATGGAAGTCAGGTGCGGGTCGCCCGGGAGCATCATGTCGAACCAGAGCGCCAGCGTCACGAGGAAGCCGATCAAATAAATAAACGCGTTGAAAATATAGAGCGCGGCGTCGACCTTGACGATACTGCCCGTGCGAATCCCCTGCCACAGCAGCGGAAGCATGTAGCGGCGCGATACGTCGAAGTGTCCCTGCATCCAGCGCAGTCGCTGGCGGGCGGACGCCCGGAACGTAATCGGCTTCTCGTCGTACACCCGTGCGTCGTAGTTGAATTTCGGATAGATGCCTCTCTGAATGCAGCGGACGGTAAACTCTAGGTCTTCGACAAGGCTCGTCGCTCCCCAGCCCATCTCCTTCAGCAGCTTCGTCTCGAAGCACATCCCCGTGCCGCCGAGGAAGTTGGACAGCTTCAGGTTGTAGCGCGGCAGCTGCCACAGCCGGTTGCAGAACCAGTAGGTAATGCCGTTGGCGGCGCTGATCCACGAATCGTGCGGATTTTTCGTATCCAGGTAGCCCTGGACGACGCGATATCCGTTGCACAGATCCTCGTTCATATATTGCAGGAAGTCCGTCGCCACCAGGTTGTCGGCGTCGAACATGACGATCGCATCGTACTGGCGGGGATTTTTCCACAATTCCTTAAGCATCCATTCGATGGCGAAGCCTTTGCCCCGCTCGTTCGGATTCGTTCTCTCGCAGGCGTACACCCCTTCGTAGCCGCGAACGATGTCCGCCGTGGCGTCCGTGCAGTTATCGCAGATGACGAAAATATCGAACAGCTCGCGCGGATAGTCCATCTTCAGCAGGTTCTCGATCAACGCCCCGACGACGGCTTCTTCGTTGTGAGCGGCGACGATCAGCGCGAACGATTTCGTCGGCTTGTGCGTAATCCGCTCTTTTCTCCGGTACCAGCCGAAGAAGGACAGAATGATCTGATACACGCCAATGGCCGCGGCAAGCGCTTGAATGACCAAAAGAACGTCGTTGAACATATTCGGTTGTACCCCCTAGATCCCTTTTTTCTTTTCTCTTTATTTTCTCTGTGGTTGTGCAAGCGCTGCAGTCAATGCTATTCTGGTGCTAGCCCTCCCTTCCTTCCTGCGTTTCCTCCGGAGAGGTAATCTTGATTTTGTTGCCTTGGCTGCCTTTTGTCAAAACGGGAGGATCGCCGTTTGAGCGGCCGTATCCCGGGATGCGGGAATGGCGTCGGACAAGCCGCCCGCGCAGGAGCATTTGCTCTTTCCCAGCATCGTTTCCTCCGATTTTCTCGCTTTTTCTATCCTCAGACCTAAGCCCGGGTTTAAAAAAGTTAACGTCTGGGAGAGCCGGAATGTTGCTGCCAAAACCAGACATTTTTCGATCGATAGCCGGATCTCTCCATTGAAAGTTTACCCATCGCGCCCGTTTGTAAAACGAAAAACGACTTAATACTGCCGTGACAATCGCATTGTATGCTGAGAACGGATAAGACATTCCCGTACCGAAGGAGATGGAGCCCATGAGCCGGATCTACCGCATGCTCCAGGAAGTCGAACGTCCTTTGTTTTTATACGTCAATATTCGTTGGAACCGTTCTTTCTTGAGCTGGCTGTTTCACGCGCTTTCCCTGATTGCGGGAGCGACGTTCAGCCTGAGCCTGTCTCTGCTGGCCGCCCTGCTGGCTCCCGAGCCCTGGAGCGGAGCCGGGAAGCTGGCGCTCGCCTCCGTCGTGCTCAGCCATATTCCTGTCGCCATCGCCAAGCGGAGCGCTCCGCGCCTGCGCCCCTACCAGGTTTTTCCGCAGGCCAATACGAACCGCCGCCCGCTGAAGGACCCTTCCTTCCCTTCGGGGCACACGACGGCGGCGTTCGCCATGCTGACGCCGTGGATGATGGCCGCGCCGGTGCTCATCCCGACGCTGCTGCCGATCGGCATCGGCGTGGCGCTGTCGCGCGTCTATTTCGGCCTGCATTTTCCGAGCGACACGGCCGTGGGCGCCCTCCTCGGCGTCTCGACCGCATTTCTTCTGTCCATCTGGATATAAAAAGGAACCGCCCTGCAAGTCGTCAGAGAGCAATCATAGAATCATCGATAAATAGGTACCGGGGTATGTATCTTCTTACGCTACAATGTACCCCAGAAAGTGACGGGAAGCTTCGTAGCTTATTCCGATTACTTTCCGGGGACCCCGAAGCGCGGTCATGAAATCAGGAATGGATTAACCCGTGACAGGGTAATTTCATGACCGTATGAGGCAGGCGCTCCGCTCTCCAGAAGATACATACCCCTCTTTTTTTCTCGATGATATCTTATGTTGCCTTGACTTGCAGGGCGGTCCCTTTTGCGACTCCAGGCCTATTCGTTATCGTCTTCCGCTTCGAAGTCGCGGGTCGCGCCGCGGCTGAGCTGCTTCTCCAGTTCCTCCGCGACGCGGCGGCGGTGCTCCTCGCGAACCTTGTCGCCGACGACCGCCTCCAGACGGTAAATCGGCTTTCCTTGCCCGATAAATTTGGCCTCGTACTCCGTCAGCACCAGATCTTCGCGAACGCCGCCGCGGTGCAGGTCCAGCGAGATGCTGCGCATCTGCAGCTCGACGTCGGAAAAGCTGTTCAAGGAAAATTCGAACAGGCTTAGGGAATCCGTCTTGAAGTGGATTTCCCCGATCTCGTTCAGCGCGCGCTTGTACTTCATCAGGAAACGCGGATGCGTCAGCCGGCGTTTGCCGTGCTTCGACTTCGGCCACGGATCGCTGAAGTTCAAATAAATGCGCTCCAGCTCGCCCTCCTCGAACATCTCCTCCAGAAATTCGACGTTTCCTCTGACCAGCGCCAAATTCGGCACCGTATCGGAATTTCTTTCGTCCCGCCAGAACGCTCTCGCCTTCTCGCTCGCACGGCTGAGCAGCTCGTCGTACATGTCCATGCCGATATAGTTAACAGCCGGATTGTTCACGCTCCACCGGCTGATAAATTGGCCTTTGCCCATGCCGCATTCGATGTGGATCGGCCGATCGTTGCCGAAAAACTCGTTCCACCGCCCCTTAAGCTTGCGAGGCTCGAATACGATCAAATCGGTCTGGCGCTCCAAATCTTCTCTCATGCTTTTCCTGCCGCGAAGTCTCATCTGTCCGTTATCCTCCTGCGGCCCCATAAGCCGCTTAGCGTTCAATGCCTTCTATTGTGACCAAACTGCAGGCGGTTGTAAAGGGAGCAACCGGGGTATATTAACGAAAAAGGATTCATTAAGGAGGCCATACTTACAAATGAACACGACCCGACGAATCATCGCGATAGGCGCGCTTGCGGCTCTGTTTGCGCTCGGAGCGTGCGGAGGAAACAACGCCAACAACGGAGCGTCTCCCTCCCCCAGTCCGACGACGCCCGCGGAAGGCGGAGCGGGAGCCGCCAACGAGGTCACGATCAAGGCCAGCAACTGGAAGTTCGAGCCGGCGGAAATTCGCGTCAAGGCGGGCGATACGCTCAAGCTTACGCTGGAAAATACGCAAGGCGCTCACGGCATCGAAGTCAGCGACCTGAACGTTTCGCTCAAGAACAACGAAACGAAGGAAATCAAGCTCGACCAGCCGGGCAGCTACGAATTCCACTGCTCGATCCAATGCGGACAAGGCCACGATGCGATGACCGGCTTTATCGTCGTCGAATAAGCCTGGAAGGGGCTGTTCCCGTAAGTAAAAATCCGTACCGAAAGATGATCGATGGAAGGGTGCAAGTCGCATCTATCTCCTTCCGATGCTATACGATCCTGAAATCTGAAAAGGTAAACCCGTTAATCGGTGATTTCAGGACCGTATGAGGCAGTCTCCAGGAGATAGATGCTTCTCTCTTTTCCCATCGATCATCTTGTACGACCTGACTTACGGGACAACCCCTTCAGTCGGGCTGAATTCTTTAGTCCCGCTTGCGAAGCCAGGCGCCAAACAGCCCTATGCCCAGCCCCAGCCAGACCGTACTCGCCAAATAGCCGGCCAGCACGTCGCTCGGATAATGAACGCCGAGGTAAATCCGGCTCAGCCCAATGAAGAACGCCAGCAGCGCGGCCAGCGACACCAGCGCAAACCTCCCCTTCGTTCCCGGAACATGCCTCCACAGCAAATAAGCCAAAACTCCGTAAAGCGCAAACGCCGCCATCGAATGTCCGCTCGGAAAGCTGTACCCCAGCTCTTCCGCCAAACGGTGCAGATCGGGCCTCTCTCTTCGAAAAATCATTTTGAGCGCCGTATTCAGCAGAGGAGCCCCTCCGATGCAAAACACGAGCAGCAGCAGCTCCTTGCGATGTCCGAGCGAGAACGCCAGGAATATTGCGGTTGCGACGACGATTACGATAACGCCTTCCGTCGATCCGATCAGGCTGAACAGCTCGGCGGTTCGCGTCGCCCCCGGCGACTCCCAGCCCTGGACGACCCCGATAATGGCGGAGTCGAAGCTCGCCAGCTTGTCCTTCATGACCAGCCAGCTGACGGCGATAAATAATAGAACGGCCAACAGGGTCCACAGGTACGGCCTGCGATACAACTTCTCTTCCACGCGCTCGCTCCTTGCCCCGATTGAATTGAGGATTTTGCCTTCCGTATGGTATCATAAGATTATCGGAAAATAAAAGGGGGCACGGGAATGACGACCGCGACGCTACAGCCGTTTCGCAGCAAATCGTTCGTCCTCTTCCTGCTGGCCGCTTTCGTGCTGCTCTGTATGCCGACCGTCTCGATCGGCGACAACTTTCTGACCTCCGAGAGTTCTTCTCTGGCCCACGACGTGCCCAACAGCGTCAAAGCGACCAAGCGCGCGAACGTATCCAAGATCGGCAAGGCGGCGTTTGCCGTTCTGCTGATTTTGATTTTCCGTTTTATTTTTACGGCTTATCCCTCATACTCCTTCCCGGCGCGCAGATGCGTCTCTCTTCCGCTTTACCTGCCCGAATTGCGCAAGCTCCTGCTCATGCCGCTCAAACTCACGACTTCACTAGGACGAATCTAGCACGTTCCCCTGCGTCTCCGACAAGCTTGGGGAAGCTTATTTGGAATGCCGTTTCGCCATAAAACCAAATATTCCCGCAAGGGTGAAAAGGGTGAATGCCGACATGACCAACATGCGCATCTTAAGCCGGCTTGCCTGGGTAACGTTCGGATCGCTCCTGTGCGCGGCCGGCTTGGAGCTGTTCCTCGTCCCACATAACATGATCGTCGGCGGGGTGACCGGCGCTTCCGCCATCTTCTCTTACCTGTCGGAAATGCGTCTGGGACTGTTTCTGTTCCTGCTTAATCTGCCGTTTATTTTGTTTCGTTACCGCAGGATGGACGTTCAGACCCGTCTGATGACCTTTAGCGGATTGGCCATTTTGTCGCTCAGCGCCTTCTTCCTGCATCCCGCTCCCGCGGCGCTCGACCACACGCTGGCTTCGACCGCGGCGGGCGGCGTCGCCCTGGGCTTCGGAATCGGCATCGTCCTGCGTTACGGCGGCTTCCTCGACGCCGCAGATGGCTTGGCGATGACGTCGGACGCGAAAGCCCCCGGCCGAATCGGCAGGGGCTACTGGATCTTTAACGGATCGGTGCTGCTCGCCGGCGGCTTCGTCTTCGGCTGGAACGAGGCGATGTACTCGGTTATCGCCTTCCTGCTGGCCTATCGCTGCTCCGATTTTGCGCTCAGCGGATTTTCGTTGACGCGGATGATCTGGATTACGAGCGAGTTCGGCGACGAGATTCGCGAGGCGCTGCGCAGCAACTACGGAAAAGAGGTCATTCTTCTGGACAGCGAGAAAGCCGCCGGCGGAACATTGATGCTGTGCACGGTAAGCCGCATGGAGCAGGCGTCCGTCGTCCGCTGCATCCGTTCGCTCGATCCGGACTGTTCGTTGGCCTTCCACACGGCTCACCGCTAAGACGACGGGGCTGTCTTGGAAATAAGCAAAGGCGTACTGGAAGATAATCGATGGACATGTTGAAAGGCATCTATCTCCTTCCGCTGCTATACGATCCTGAAATTTGAACTGGTAAACCCGTAAGGGGGGAATTTCAGGAACGTATGAGGCAGGCTCCAGGAGATAGATGCTCTTTTTCTTGTCATCGATAATCTTGTTCGCCTATTGCTTTGAAGACAGCCCCGTCGTCTTTACGCCGTCGCCCTGCGAAGCAGCAGATAGGACAGGCCGGCGTAGAGCAAAGTCAGGACGAGCAGACGATTCGCCAGCTCAAGCACCGATATGCCCCATATCCAGTTCCAGATCGGCTCCCAATTGTCGTAATAGCTGATCAGGTAGAAGGCGACGGTAAATACGAGTCCCACTCCGAGGAAGACCCCGAACATTCCGTTGCGGCCCAGTCTGCGATAGATGGCGGCGATCACGAAACCGAAGAAAAACAGATTCATCATAATGATGAAGAAAACCCAGAACTGCGTAAGCAGCGGACCGTCGGTCAAGTAAGGGACGTTAAAGAAATACAGGTCGATGCCCCAATGTCCCGTCGCTCGTTCGATGAAGCCGATCACGAGCAGAAGAACCGCCGTGACGACGCTGACCAGTGCGGCCGTCGCCGTCGTGCCGAGAAAATAATCCGTTCTCCGGGCCCCGAAGCTGATCAGGAACGGAAACGTCTGTCCTACGCTGATGATGCCGATCACCAGCATATAGATGAAGATGGACGCCAGTCCGCCCGTCTTGATCTCTTCGCCGCTCAGGCTTCCGATAATGACGTTGATCACGAAGCTCGAGCCCAGAATGATCCAGGGAAGCATAAGCCAAGAGAACGCGTCGGTCATATGCGTCTTAACGATACCCGCAACTCTGTTCATTTCGCCACCTCCTCGTAATTGCCATTACTGCCCGTCATGTGAACGACCATCTGCTGCAGCGAGACCGGTCCGATCTCCAGTCCCAGCTCCGCCGCCCGCTTTCTGTCCTGCTCGCTCAGCCGGCCCAGCACCGTCGCCGACAGCAGGCCGCCGAACGGGGCGCGATGAATGACTTTTTTACCGCTGAGGAATGGCTCGATCTGGGCGGCGGCTCCGACAATGTTGGACGCGTTGCCCCTGAGCGTCTCCGCTTCTTCGTTCAGCAGCAGCTTGCCCGCATCGATGACCAAAACGTGCTCGAGCAGTTGGCTCACTTCGTCGATCAGGTGCGTGGATAATACGATCGTGCGCGGGTATTCCCCGTAATCCTCAAGCAGTTTGTCGTAAAACAGATTTCTCGAGACGGCATCCAGGCCGAGATACGGCTCGTCGAAAATCGTCAGCGGAGCCCTGCTCGCCAATCCGACGACAATGCCGACGGCGGAGAGCATCCCTCTGGACAGCTTCTTCATTCTGCGCTTGAGCGGCAGACGGAAGTCCTCGACGAGCGCCAACGCGAATTCCCGATCCCAGTTCGGAAAAAACAGCGGACATACGTTCAGCACGTCCTTCACCCGGAACGCATCCGGATACTTCTGGCTCTCTTTAATGAAGCAAATTCGGTTCAGCACCTTTTCGTTCTCGATAGGCTCCTCGCCGAATACCTTGAGCTCGCCGGACGTCTTGAAGATTTGCGCCGTCAGCATATGCATGATCGTCGTCTTGCCGGCGCCGTTCCTTCCGAGCAGTCCGTAGATTTTTCCTTCCTCCAGCTTAAAACTGACGTTGTCCACCGCCTTCACGTTGCCGTAATGCTTCGACAGCCCGTTGATCTCTACGATTGTCGTCATTGCTCCTTCGCCCCTCTCTTGATCATATCCGTCAATTGCTCGGTCGTGATGCCGAGCTTTTCCGCTTCCTTGATCATCGACACGACGTATTGCTCGTAAAATTGTTCCTTCCGCTTGCCCATGATGATCTCTCTGACCCCTGTCGCCACGAACATGCCGATCCCTCGCTTTTTGTACAAGATTCCTTGATCCACTAACAAGTTGATCCCCTTGAGGACCGTTGCCGGATTGATCTGATAGAACGCCGCAAACTGATTGGTCGAGGGCACCTGGGACTCCTCCGGCAATCTGCCCTCCAGAATGTCGTTCTCGACCCGTTCGGCGATTTGTACGAAGATGGGGCGGCTGTCGTCCATCGGAAAAGACATTTTCTCACCACCATGTTATTCGGTTAGTTACTCATGTAGTTAACTATATATGCGAAGGAGCGAACTGTCAAGCAAGCACAACAAAAAAGGGCCAATCCCCAATTTATAGGAATTAGCCCTTTGATTGCGTATTCTTGATCGGTTAGTGCGTTTGCTTGTTCTCTTCGAGGTAACGATCCTCGATGGCGTGGTTCAGCTTCTTCCTGGCCGAAATCTCGATGCTGTGGTTATTCGGAAACTTGGCTCCTGCGAGCGCCATAATTTCTTTGACCGTCAACTCGACTTTGACCGTATCGTCCCCTTGAGGAATCCGTACGCTTGCGTTCATTGCCTTCACCTCTCCAAGTAGATATAGTGGGTTTGCTTCTAGCTTGCCCGAGATATGGAACCGACATGAAATAAGCTGCAAAAACTTGTGCGATGTCAGGTTTATTTGTTGATTTGTCGCTTTTTCAATATAACACACCATGTCAGGTATTGCAAGTTTAAAGCGGCGGTTTCCGTCCGGTTATCGATGTTCGTTTGGAATGGAACCGCGCAGGATCCATCGGAATTCGGAATGAATGGCGGCATCCGCCGACGACCCCTCTCGCATTTTGGCCCGATATTCGCTACAATAATACCGACTTCTGCAAAGGACGGATGCAACGATGACCTTAACCGAAACGGACCAACGCACACCCCTGCTTTGGACGGACAAAAGATTCCATACGTGGAATTACGAAATGCGCGAGACGTTCGGAACGAAAATTTTCAAGGTGATGCTCGATGCCGGATTTACTTGCCCGAACCGGGACGGCAGCATCGCCGCGGGCGGCTGCACGTTCTGCAGCACAAGAGGCTCGGGGGATTTCGCGGGCAGCCGACGCGACGATCTTGTCTCCCAGTTCGACAAAATCCGCGACCGCCAGCATCTGAAGTGGCCCGAAGCGAAATACATCGGCTACTTCCAGGCTTACACGAATACGTACGCTCCGGTGGAGACGCTGCGCGAGTATTACGAGGTCATTCTCGAGCAGCCAGGCGTCGTCGGCCTATCCATCGCGACCCGACCGGACTGCCTTCCGGACGATGTCGTCGACTATTTGGCCGAGCTGAACGAACGCACGTATTTGTGGATCGAGATGGGACTGCAGACGATTCACGAATCGACCTCGCGGCTCATCAACCGGGCGCACGACACGGAGTGCTTCGTCGACGCCGTGCGCCGGCTGCGGGAACGGGGCATCCGCGTCTGCGCGCATATTATCCACGGTCTGCCGGGAGAGACGCGCGAGATGATGCTGGACACCGTCCGGACCGTCGCCGGGATGGACGTGCAGGGCATCAAAATCCATCTGCTCCATCTGATGCGCAAGACGCCGATGGTTCGCCAATGGAAGGATGGGCTGCTGCGTTTTCTGGATATGGACGAATACGTATCGCTGGTCGTCGACTCGCTGGAGCTGCTCCCCCCGGACATGATCGTGCACCGGCTGACGGGCGACGCTCCGCGGGACCTGCTGATCGGGCCGATGTGGAGCCTGCGCAAGTGGGAAGTGCTGAACGCCATCGACGACGAGCTCGTCCGCCGCAACAGCTGGCAGGGCAAAGCCTGGAAAGCCGCTACGTGAGCACCGGAAGAACCGGCTGAATTCAAGATTCGATGTCGAATCCGCTTCCCGAGCCGCTTCGTGATCAAAATCGGATTTTTTGAAGGACCTCTTCAAATCAGGTTCAAAAAGTCCGGTTTTCAGCACCGAGAAGGTTGGATGAAGACCGGGTATGAGGAGCGGAGCGTAGTGGAAGCTACGTGAGCACCGGAAGAACCGGCTGAATCCAAGATTCGATGTCGAATCCGCTTCTCGAACCGCTTCGTGATCAAAATCGGATTTTTTGAAGGACCTCTTCAAATCCAGGTTCAAAAAGTCCGGTTTTCAGCACCGAGAAGGTTGGATGAAGACCGGGTATGAGGAGCGGAGCGTAGTGGAAGCTACGTGAGCACCGGAAGAACCGGCTGAGTCCAAGATTCGATGTCGAACCTGCTTCCCGAACTACTTCGTGATCAAAATCGGATTTTTTGAAGAACCTCTTAGGAAAGGGGACGAGGCTGATGGGCTTCCTCTCGGTGCTTAGCCAAGCCCAGCGCTGGGTAAAGGATCGGGCAGGGCCGGGAGACTGCGTCGTGGACGCGACGGCCGGCAACGGCTCGGATACGCTGTTCCTGGCCCGGACGGTCGGACCGCGGGGCCGCGTGTTCGCCTTCGACGTGCAGGCGGAGGCGCTGGAGAGCACGCGACGCAGACTGGCGGGCGACCCGGACGCCGGGACGCTGGCTCCGGCGGAGCTTGTCCTGGCCGGGCACGAGACGATGGAGGAGACGCTCCCGGCCGAACTGCACGGCCGCGTGGCCGCCGTCATGTTCAACCTCGGGTATTTGCCGGGCGCTTCGTCTCCCTTGATTACGCTGCCCGGCACGACGCTCGCGGCACTGGAGGCGGCAATCCGGCTGCTGCGAAGCGGCGGAGCGCTGACCGCCGTCGTCTACCCGGGCCACGAGGGCGGCAGGGACGAGGCCGACGCCGTCGAAGGCTGGGCGGCCCGGCTTCCGCAGACGGTCGCGCAGGCGGTCGTCTACCGTTTTCCGCAAAAGCCGGCTTCGCCTTATCTGGTCGCATTGAACAAACGATAACATTCATCTATCAGGAGGCTATAACACAATGAGCGTACAACCTTATCCGCTGCATTTTAAACCGGAATTCAAGGAAAGAGTATGGGGAGGCCGCGCGCTGGAGAAATTCGGCTTCGAGGTACCCGCGGGCGCGATCGGCGAAGGCTGGATGATCGCCGATCACCCGAACGGCGTATCGCACGTCACGAACGGCGCGTTCGCCGGCAAAGGGCTGGACGAAATTCGCGAAGCGGTCGGCGAAGCCTGGTTCGGATCGAAGGGCGCTTCCGGCAACGGCCGCTTCCCTCTGCTGATCAAGCTGCTTGACTGCAACGACGACTTGTCGATCCAGGTTCACCCTAACGATACGTACGAGAAGCTCCCCCAAGGAGAACTCGGCAAAACGGAAATGTGGTACGTGCTGGACGCCAAGCCGGACGCGAAAATCATTTACGGCCTGAAGCCGGGCGTCGACCGGGCAGCCATGGCGAAGGCGATCGAGGAAGACCGGATCATGGATTGCTTGCAGGAGGTATCCGTCAAGGCCGGCGACACGTTCTATATTCCGGCCGGAACGGTGCACGCGCTGTGCGCGGGCGTGCTCGTGGCGGAAATTCAGCAGAACTCGGATACGACGTACCGGCTGTACGATTACAACCGTCCGGGCCTCGACGGCAAGCCTCGCGAGCTGCACATCGAAGACTCGCTGAACGTTACCGCCTACGAAGGCGCGGGCGCCGAACGCATGGATACGTCCTCCGCCGTCCCGGGAGAGTGGCTGACGCTGGCGAAATCGCCTTATTTCAAGACGGACAAAGGCATCGTGAGCGGATCGTGGTCGCTGTCCACGACGCCCGACAGCTTCGTCATCGTCATCGTCTGCGAAGGCAGCGGCACGATCGGCTGGGAGAGCGGCATGGTCGACGCCCAAGCGGGAGACTGCTTCCTGCTGCCCGCCAATCTGGGCGGTTATACGCTGGACGGCTCGATGACCGTGCTTCGCAGCCTGGTTCCTTGAACCGGCCCGCGCACGCGGCCGTTCCATTCCCATTCCGCTAATCGCAAGATCGAAAGGAATTTGTCCGGCCTTGTCGAATATAGGGCAGAATGACAGACCATTTGCGAAAGGATAGATGAACCATGCGGCAGGGACTGATCATTGCGGGGCTCGGATTGGCGGTATGGGCCGTGCCCACCCTTTTCTTCCTTCTGTTCGGGGACTGGGTGCTGCTTGAAGTCGGGGAAGCTTATTTCGGAACTTCGTTGTTCCTGCTCGAAATGCTGTCGTTCCTGCTGTTGATCGGCTTGGCCTTGATCGTCAGACTGCGGCTCGTCAAAGAGCGCGGCTCCGCCTCCCGGTTCGGGTATGCGGCCGCGGTTATCGGACTGCTGCTGAACGCGTTCGTCATCTGGCATCGCAGCTCGGTGTTCTCCTCGTTCACCGAGGGACAGCATCACGCTTATGCGGTATGGATGACCTTCGCTTACGTCCTGACGCTGATCGTTCCGGCCGCCATAGACCGGATCGTGAAGGAACCGGCGAAAATCGAGGAGCCGGCGAAAGCCGAGGAGCCGACCGACGCTGCCGATCCCGCCGCCGAAGAGATCGAGCCGAACGAGCCGTCCGCTACTCCTCCCTCCTCGCTGTAACATGTCGAAGAGGCTGTCCTATAAGCAGAGTTGCTTGAGATAATCGATAGACAAAGAAGGGGTATGTACCTCCTGGAGACTGCCTCATACGCTCCTGAAATCACCCTGTCACGGGTTTACCATTCTCATTTCAGGAGCGTATAGCATCGGAAGGAGGTACATACCCCTTGCACCTTGTTCATCGATTATCTTTTACAGCAACTTGATTGTCTTATGGAACAGCCTCTTTACATGTTATTAGAAACCGATGTCGTCGCGCCCCGCAGCTTTTTCGGCTACGAAATCGGCCATCTCCTGCGCGCCTGCGGCTCTGAACTTGTCCTGGATGTCGTGCAGTATTTTCAGCGCATCCTCATCGGATTTCGCGAAGATGGCTTTTCGGAACTCGGTGTCAAAATTCAAAACGCTAGTAGTTTCCCGGAATTTCTCGTACTGCGGCCATTCCCTGGCCAGGTAGTTGGCTCTGGACTTGTCGATGACTTTGATCGGCAACCTCTGCGAGAAGCTTTCCTCCAGCTTTTTCGACTGCGACTTTTGGTCTTCCGGCTGCGGCCAAGTTACATTGTCCGAGAAGGCGCCAATAAATCTGCCCGGCAGGAAGTTAAGGCCTTCGTCGCGCTTCAAATCCGGATTATCGTCATACTTCTGCTTCACTTCGGGAATCCACCGAGGCATTCCGTTTTCCATCGTATACGTCTGTCCCTCAATGCCCCAGTAAGCGAGCAGACGGCCTTCCTCGCTGTTGACATAATCGAGGTAGCGCAGCGCCGCGTCGGGATCTTTGATTTTGGCGCTCAGGAAAATGATCGGGAATCCGCCGCGTCCGGGCGTCTCTACCTGCGTCGCGATTTCCCCTTTTTTATTTTTCGTGGGACCGAGCAATTCGTACTGCATTTCCGGGTTCGTCTTATAGAGCGTTTTAACCAGTTGATCCGATATGGGTTGGGCTCCAAACACGGCCATCTTGCCGGTAGCGAGCTTCTCGTTGGCCGTCGTATCGGTGTTGCTGAAGGCTTCGGGGTCGAACAGACCGTTCGAGATCAGCTTTCTCATAAACATCAGTCTCGGTTCTTGATCCTCGCCCAGGGTCCAATACGTCAGCTTCCCGCCTTCTTCGCGGAAATCCGAAATGTTGTAATCCGACCACCCCATCAGGAAACGGTTGTAATCCCAGCCGTTGTGCATGGTGCCGGCAGGAATAACCGCTTTTCCGCCGATATCCTTGAAGTTGCCGTTCTTGATCTGAACCAACAGATCAAACAGTTTATCCTGTGTATCGATATCCTCCGGCTTGACGTTTAGCGCCTTCAGAATATCCCCTCGGGCATAGAGACCGTAGTTCCAGTTATGAATGCTTTCCAGCGTACCGTCCGGCGTCTCCGTCGGAATAAAATATTGCTTGCCCTCGAACTCGGGGCTGTTCATTTCGAATTCGTAAAAGTCCTTGGACACGCCGGTCGTCATCAATTTCTTGACGTTGGGATATTTATCGAGGTACGGAGTCAAATCCAGAAGCTGCCCTTCCATGGCGGCTTTTTTGATGACCTGTCCTTCCCCTGTCGTCGTCGACCAGAAGGGGGCGTTGACGAGATCCGGCACCGTGTCCGAAGCAAAAATCGTGTTCAGCTTTTCGACTTCGCTGGTTGTAATCGATTCCAGCTTTAACGTTACGCCGGTTTTCTCGCGAATCGTCTTGGCGACGATGTTGTTCTCCTGATCCTGCGGGAAAGCTCCGCCGCCGCCGTTCCAGGCGCTCAGATAGGTCAGAGTAGCCGGTTTGGGCGCCTCCGATCCTTGCTGCTCCGTGCCGCTCGAGGTCGCCGCGCTTTCCGAGGGAGTCCCCGAACTGCCGCTTTCTCCGCCACCGCTGCATGCCGCCGCAGTCAGTAAGAGCAGTGAGATAACAAGCGTCATGCCAAGCGAACTTTTCAACTTTGTCTTCCGCATTTGACAAGCCCCTTTCGTGTGCTCATTTTTTTATATAAAAGGCCACGCCTTTTATACCGCCGGCTATTCCTTCAGCGAACCTACCAGTACGCCCTTGACGAAATATTTCTGAAGGAACGGATACACGCAGATGATCGGAGTCGTAATAATGATGACAAAAGTCATCCGGAGCGCTTCCGGAGTTACGCCGCGCAGCCCCATCTGGGACTGGCTCATATTTTGGATGCTGGAGCCGCCGCCCGATCCCGTCATGGTCTGGAAGGACGCTTCGCTGATCATTTTGTTCAGGAACGTGGCCGCGGGGTAGAGGTCCTGATTCTGGATGAAAAACTGTCCGGTAAACCAATCGTTCCAGACGCCGACGCCGACAAACAAGGATATCGTAGCCAGCACAGGCAGCGACAGGGGGAGGATGATTCTCGCGAATACCGACAACTCGCTGGCCCCGTCGATCCGGGCCGATTCCGAGAGACTGTCCGGGATTCCGTCGAAAAAGGTTTTCATGATAATCGCGTTAAAAAAGTTGTACAGCATCGGCAGGACGAGCACCCAATACGTATTCAGGATGTTCAGCTGCCGGTACATGATGAAGGTCGGAATCAACCCTCCGCTGAACAGCGTGGTGAAGAAAAAGAAGAAGACGATATACTTCCTTCCCGGCAGTCCTTTGCGCGAAAGCCCGTAGGCGAGCAAAGCCGTCAGCAGAACGGAGCCTGCGGTGACGATAAACGTCCGGGAAACGGAGATCATGAAGGAATTCAGGATCAGCGGATTGTTGAACGCCTTGTTGTAGTTCTCGAACGTAAATACCCGCGGGAAAAAGTAGATGCCGCCCTTCATGGCGTCGTAGCCGTCGTTAAACGAAAGCGCAAGAAAATAAATAAAGGGATAAACGGCCGTCAGGCAAAACAAGACCAGCACCGCATAGTTAAAGGCTGAATAGATTTTGTCGGCTGCCGACATTCTTCTTACGCCCATACCCGCGCCTCCTTCGGTTCATTGGATGTGTTCGTCCGCTTACCACAGCGACACGTCGCTTACCTTTTTGGATATTTTGTTGACGGCCACGATCAGCAGCAGCGAGATGAACGATTTGAACAAGCCGATTGCCGTAGAATAAGCGAACTGCCCCTGCTGGATCCCCGTTTTCAACACGTAGGTGTCCAATATTTCCGCGACGCTGATCGTGGCGGGCGTCTGCATGAGCCAGATTTGGTCGAAGCCCGCGTTCAGGATGCCGCTAAGGGAGAAGATCAGCAGGATGCCGATCGTCGGCGTCAGGCAGGGCAGCGTAATTTTGAACAGCGTGCTCCAGCGGCCGGCGCCGTCCATTTCCGCCGCTTCGTACAAGTGCGGATCGATATTGGTCAGGGCGGCCAAATAAATGATCGATCCCCACCCGATCCCCTTCCAAATATCCGAAATGATGACCAGCGGGTAAAACAACGACGTCATGCCCATAAAGAAGATCGGGTCCAGTCCCATTTTTTCACGGATATCGTTGATCAGCCCCACGTTGGGCGAAAGTATTTTCTGCATCAATGTCACGACGACTACCCAGGATACGAAGTGCGGAAGATAGGAGATCGTCTGAAAAATCCGTTTGATTTTGTTGCGCATGACCGCGTTCAGCATCAAAGCGAGAATCAGCGGCGCCGGAAATCCGAACAGCAGCTTAAGGGCGCTGATCGACAACGTATTGTAGAGCACCGAATAAAAACTGGAATCGTTCAAAAACTGCTCGAAATAGCGGAAACCCGCCCAGGGGCTGCCGACGATCCCCATGTTATATTTGAAATCCTTGAATGCGATCAAAATGCCGTACATCGGGTAGTAGCAAAACACCAGGTACCAGACGATTGCGGGAAGCATGAATAAGTAGATGTGTCTGAAACTCCATACTTTGGACCATGTCTTGTTCTTTCTCATCGGCAAGACCCCGGTTGCCGCTTCCTTCACAATCATTGTTCCTCCACCTCCTGCAGAATTCGGCCATCGTCAATATGAAAGCGATTACACTAATCTATTATAGTATAATATATTCAATATATCTTATCAAGCGTTTAAATAAAAACAATTTACTCATTTTCTTAATTAACCCCATAAATTAGGTGAAAGGACTTATGGAAATGGTCTTTTTTTCGATTTTTATATGGGTAATATGTGCGTTATATCTATATTGGTATGTATTTGGGGGTTATTGGGTCGGCTATCCGTTGCTGTGCGGGATCGGACTGCGCGCAAAGATCGAGGAAAAAATCGGTCGAAGCCGCCCAGTAACGGTCTGTCAGACCGCTAAAAGTGGGTAGCTGCTCGAATTGGCCTGTGTAACGGCCTGTCAGACCGTTAAAAGCAGGCAACTGCTCGAATGGGGTTGCTTAACGGCCTCCCAGAACGCTAAATGTAGGCAACTGTTCGAATGGGCTTGCTTAACGGTCTGTCAGACCGCTAAAAGTGGGTAGCTGCTCGAATTGGCTTGCTTAACGGCCTCCCAGAACGCTAAATGTAGGCAACTGTTCGAATGGGCTTGCTTAACGGTCTGTCAGACCGTCCCTCGGGTTTAGGGGGTTTTCTCACGAATGCTCACTCATTCGCAGGATTTCACAGGGTTTAGATGTCAGATCATATGAGGGGATGTAGGGCAGAT